>CALCXY010000042.1 GCA_937906345.1 Candidatus Woesearchaeota archaeon
AGTGACTGCATTCCCGCCAGCCAAAAAAAGCTTTAAGCTTGAGGTATTGACCCCCTCCCCCCAAATTCAATTAGCAAAGACATTCAATATATAGATACACTTTGCTAATTGAATTTCCACCCCAGAAATGAAGGAGCCTATATGTTTAGCTTAAAAGCTCCACATGTTAATGGGTGGGGGTGGGGCATAATCGTTGAGCTTATCGTTCGCTGGTGGTTGTCACCTCATCAAAATACCTTAAATAAAAGTAGATTATCAATACCTTTATTAATTGACTTAAATCTTTAATTTTTATGCCAGATAAGAATTCAAACTATTTTGAAGCGATATTTCAATTGCGGAATCCTAATGTAGAGGTAAAACGGTTTTTAATGAATCAAATTGCTAAGCGGAAAGGTGCTTTTATTGCAAAAGAAGTAAAGCAGAAAAATGGTATAGACTATTATTTATCTGATCAGAGATTTGCTAGAAGTATGGGTAATAAAATGAAGAAATCCTTTAAAGGGGAAATGAAAACCTCAAGGAGTTTATTTACAGTTAATAAGCAAACCTCTAAGAAAGTGTATCGAGTTACTGTTATGTTTAGACTTGCCTAGATTTCTTGTATTGTTCTATAAC
This sequence comes from Candidatus Woesearchaeota archaeon, assembly GCA_937906345.1. GTDB lineage: Archaea > Nanobdellota > Nanobdellia > Woesearchaeales > CALCXY01 > CALCXY01. The sequence goes on from CALCXY010000042.1 coordinate 619, forward strand.
TTTTGAGACAATGCTTTTGTTTTTTACTGCTTTTTCTAAGGAATTTTTTGTTATGAGTGCAAAGTCTTTTAATTCTTTAATATCTAAATCTTTAGCATTTAAGAAAATAATATCAGTTTCAGCTGTTATTTTTTTACTTGGAGGGGTTTTTGTTATACAATAGTATATTTTATCTTCTAATTGTTTGATAATTTGGTTGCTAATGATATTAGGATTATCTACTAATAAAATATCATTTTCTATAATGTTTAATTTATCTTTTTTGGCTTCATATTCTTTTGATCCTAGATCTTTCAATTTTTTTACTAATACATTATTTTTAACATTAGCAAGAAATGAGTAAAATTCATCAATGTCTTTATTATGTGAGGTTATATTTTCTTCTAATGCCTCTATTCTTTTTGTTAAATGTAAAATTCGTTGTTCTTTAAAGTCAATTGTTAGTTTTAATTTTGGATCTAGTACAACTTTTTTTGTTTTAATGTTTTGTGATTGAACCTGTAAATGAGTATTTTGTTTTTTTAAAAGATGAATATCTTTTTCTAAATCTTTTATTTTATCATAGAGCATTAAAAAATCTTTTTTAGAGATTTCTTTATTTTTTACAACTTTGTTGACAATTGTAGTTTGCGTATCTCTATGCTCTAATAAATACAAAGCAGATTTTAGGTTAACTTCTTCTTTGATTACTAATCCAATCATTTTTGTATGTAGTTTTTCTTTTTTGTTTTCTTTAACAAATTCTTCAATTTTAGTTAAAGTAGGGGTTAATTTAGAATATGCAAATAATGCAGCTGCTAAAGCATCAAATTGATGCGCATCTCTTGTTTTTAAATTTTTAACTAGTTCTTTTTTTTCAGATTTTAGTAAATCTTGTTCAGGAGCTATAATTCTAGAACCTGTCTTAATAGCTATTTTTTCAACAAAATCAGGGATTCTAGCTTTATCAGTTGCTATGATTAAAGGTTTTCCTAATCCTATTAGTTTTTTTATTAAAGATGAATAATCTAACTGTTTTTGAGAATCAATTTTAATTGGGGTTGAGTTAGTGTCTATACAAGCATAAGCAACTGTTGTGCCTGGATCAATTCCTATGATTAAGAGGGGTTTTTGGAACATTTGATTAAGGAAATCAGGAGGATTATTAAAGTTTTACGTTAAGGATACCCTTTTCCGATAATTCTTCTAAACCCTTTTTTTGTTTTTTGTATGGGATGTTTAGCAAATTCCCAAGTGTTTTTTGAAATTGTTGAAACAGGGTTGAGTATTGTAAGTTGTAAAGAAATAGCTCTTTCAGGTTTTTCCATCTTTTGTTCATCTCCTATAAGCAAAAATGATGGATCTGGGTTTAATTTATTCCCAAATTTAATTTTTAAATTAGTGTTTTCTCCAAGATTCAATCCTCCCATTGCATTTCCTATGAATTTTGTGGTAGAAGTAAACAGATTTTTTGGGATAAAATTATCGTTAGGGAATAATCCAAATGTTCCTATACCTGTTCCAAGATTTGCTTTAACATTATCATTTTTATTAGGGGATCCTCGTACGGTAAACCCTGATTTTTGAGAAACAGAGAATTCAGTTGTGGTTTTCCCTTTATTTCTACTCTTGACAGTTACTTTTGTATCTGGAGAGCTTTGACTTACATCAACAGTTGTTGTTCCTGTATCTTGTTTTCTAGTAACTTCAATATCTCCTTCTGGATTATTTATTATAATATCATCATCATTTACATATAGGCCATTTTGTTGTGGATCATCGACTAAAGGAATAGAATCTGTTGTTTTTACTCCAATACCATTAATGTGTATATTCTCCCCACTAATTTCATTATTATCAAGGTTTAATTCATCAGCTATGAGTTCTTGGTCATGGATTTTTGTTTTTACATCAATTCCATTTTTAATACTTTTAATTTTTCCATTGACTATTTCTACTTCTCCTCCTCGAGCTGTATTTCCATCTTGGTCAGTTAAAAGTCCATTTTCAATGGTAATTGTTCCAGATACAGCTTTATTTATTTTAACTTCTGCTCCATTTGTTACAACTGCATTATCTGGAATTTCATTAAGATCTCCTGATGCGTCTAAAATGTTTGATTGCTCATTTGTAGTATCTCCAAAGCCTTGATTTTCTGAATCTTCTTGTATGAGGGCAATAGCATTAATTGAGATTAAGATAAAAATAATGATTATTACTAAAATAAATTTAGGTCTCATCTTCTTCCTCTAAATCACTCCAATCATAATGGAGACCATACATATACATCAATGGATTAGTGTCATTCTTGTAAATTCTTACTACAATACTATTATCTGTTACATATTCAATTTCAAAATCAAAATTTCTTACATCTGCTAAATTAGAATAAAAGCTTAAGGGTAATGCGTTTCCTACTAAATTTTGTTCTGCTACTAAAATTTTTGCTGACTCATATACATATCCTAGATGAGAATCGAGTGTTATTTGATAATTTTCTAATCGTTTTGTTGCTGCAATACTTTTTATTGATGTAGGCATGTTTATATTAATGCTCACTATATTTTCCTGAATATTTACTGTTGGTTTTATTTCTTTAGTTTCAATAGTTAATCCTGCATCTTTGAATTGTGAGAAATTATCTAAACAATATGGAAAAACTGTTTTCATGTATCCTGCTATACCTAATTCAATGATTCCTAGTTCAGGTACTTGATTCACTCCTTGATCCCAATAATAAGGAATAGTTGCGGATAATTCTCCATTTTCTGATGATTCAAGGGTTAAGTATCCTCCTTGCATTGCAATCATATTAATAGCTTCATCTCCTGTTAGCATCATACAGTTTTCAACATATTGGCGAACTGCTGGTGTGTCAATTTCATATAGTTCAGGGCTTTCAGGTTGTGGTTTTTTAGTTGTAATAAACATAAATGTTGCTATTGCTACTAATACAAAGATTAAGTAAACTGCAATTTGTGATTTTTTATTCACTTTATCCATTCACCTTTAATTTTTAATTTCTTTTTTGATTTTTTTAGAACTATGAATCCTTTACCTTCTGGAGTATCAACTTCTTTAATCTCTACGATAGAATGTTCATCAAGGTTTAATTTTTTGATAAGCTTAGAAGGAATGTTTAATCTTAATTGGTATTGATTTTTCATTAATTTTCTTTCCATAGAAGGTACTTATAAGTACTTATTTATAAAAGTAATGTAAAAATTATGAAAGTACTAAGAAAAAGTAATTAAATATCTAAAAGGTTTAAACCAATTTCTTCATCAGGTTTTCTGTTTAGTGTTTTTTCTAAAGGTGTTAAGAAAATCTCACAGGTAGGGCCTATAACAGCTTCTTTTAAGTGGCCGCCAAATACTTGCATTTTATCATTTGAAACTGCAATATGGACGTGTAAGTAAGGTTCATTATTCATTTCACTAATGTTTCCATTCAAATGGATTATTTCTAATGGTTCTTTTAAGTTTTTTTCAGAGTATTTTTTAGTTTCTAAGGAATAATGAGCTAATAAAGCAGATTCACAAGCTCCTAATCCAGTAAAGTAACCTGCTTTAATGTTATTATCTTTGCAGAATGTTGTTAGTGATTCTATGATCTTATCTTCTTTTTCGAGACGAATGATGAATGTTTTATCAGATTTTGTGGATTTCATACCTCAACCTCTGGATTATCTTTTGTCACTACAAATGTTTTAACAGTGCCTTGACAATATTTAACTACTAATTCAGCTAATTCATTAATAATCTTTTCTATATCTTCTTTTGTAAATGGTGGTAAGGCTTCAACTTGTAAGGTAAGGTTTTTAGAATTTTCATCAATCTTAGTTTTATCACATTGGCGCCAATTCCAACGCCTACAAATAACATCTTTTTCATCACAGAAAACAACTTCTCCTGGTTTTGGGCTCTTTATCTCTGTGGTGTTCATTTCAACAAATCTTTCAGAGCCATCAGCTAATTTTAAAGTAACATTACCTTCTGTTTTTTCAGAATCATCTCCTCCAACAGGAAGCATATGTTTTAAGCAGATATAATTGTAAAGATCAACTATATTATTGATTTCTCTAATCTCTAGATTATTCAAGACCATTCTATATAAGTTTTCAACAGAAGATCTGTATTTTCTGGGTTTAGCTCCAAAAGAAGAGTATGCAGTTCTCCAACAAGCAATTTTTTGATGTTGAGATAATGTTTCTGCATCAAACTCTTTTTTAATTCTTTGGGATTCAGAATCTAATAATTTTCTTATTTCAGGATTATTTTGAGAATTATCAATACCTTCACAATGCACTAATCCTAATAATGCATCAGGATACTTCTCCAAAAATGCTTTATCCATACAAAATTTCATTTCAGAACTATGATATTACCACGTCCTTTTTTAATTTTTTGGATTTTTCCTTCGTGTTCTAGTTGAGTTATGATTAAAGAGATTTTTCCCTCACTTAAAGGTATTTGTTTTCTAATGTCTTTTTGAGTAGTTCTTCCTTGTTCTTTTTTGATAATAGCTAAAACTTTATCAGCATCATCTTGATCAATGGATTCTTTTTTTATTTCTGTTTCTTTTGGTTTATTTCTATTAAGGAATAAGTAAAAAATGATTGCTAAAATTAGAATGGCAACGATTATTCCTATTAATGTGGTATTAGGAGATTCATCTTCTAATTCATCAACATCTACAACAGGTTCTTCTAAATCTTCATCAAGATTAGGGAAGAGAATTAAATCTACTGTAAATGAACCGTCATTAATTATTGATATTTGTTCTTCAACAGATGATATTAAAGTATTATCTTTAATAATTTTTGCACTTAGTGTATAGTCTCCTTTAGAAACTTCGAAGCTATAAGTTCCATCTTTAGCAATAATCAATTGATTAGGTTGAGTATTAATCTCCACAGTTGCATCAAATGCTTTATTTAATGAATAATCATATACAGTTCCTGATATTGTTGCTGCTAATGAAATAGGTAAGATTGCTAAAAAAATAATCAGTATAATGGGTAATTTATTCATATGAGCTTTTTTTCTTGAATTATGTTTAAAAATGTTTCTGTAAAGTAAAAGAAGGTCAAATAAAGCTTTGTAAAGTGTTAAATGGGCTAAAAAACGCTTAATTTTTGGGTTAAATAAGTTTCTTTATAAGTAAAATAAGGTATTCTATTTTTAGATTTTGTTTACAATAACATTATCGGAGGTAAAAAATATGAAAAAAATTATAGCAATTTTTATGATGCTCATTTTTATGTTGAGTGTTACTGCAGGAGTTTATGCAGATCGTGAGGGAGAAAAAGCAACAATAAAAGATGTGAGTTCAGAATCACCAACTCAATCAAGAAATACTAATAAACCTGATTCAGCAACTTCTTCAGAAAATTTAATCAATCCTACTGTGGCATGTGAAAGCTTTACTATAAGTAATTGTCCTGGTTTTTGTAAAACAGTATGTTTGCCGCCAGAAGGATGTAATCCTGAATTAGAAATTTGCCCAAGTGTATGTGCAGATGTAAGAGGAAGTTGTGTTGAAAAAGATGAGCCTTCTAAAAGGCCAAGACCTTTATCAAAACCTGTAAAATCAGTTACAAAGCCAATTCAACAAAGACCAGATTCATTTGAAGTTAAAATTAGAGATTCATTTGATCTTGGAGGTTTGAAAGTAACTTTCCTAGATGTTTTAGAAGATTCTAGATGTCCTGCAAATGCAGATTGTATTAGCGAAGGGGACGTAACTATTCTTATTAATGTTCAAATAGATGGAGAGGATAAAGGAGATCACAAATTAACCAAAAGAGTCCAAGTTGGAAAATACTCTATTGGATTAGAATTTTTAGCTCCTTATCCTGGAACAACAGAAGATAGTAATGAGGAATATGTTGCAACACTAAAAGTTGGAAAATCTCAACTTGTAGGAACAACTGGACCTATAAAAATAACAAAAGCTGTTACCAAATTGCGAGATCAAGGTTTAACAGATGACGAGATTAAAGAAAAATTAGTTTCTAGAAGTGTTGAAGCAAGAGAAAGAAATCTAGTAAGATTTACTGAGCATAAGGATGAGATGGTAACTAGATTAACTGAACAAGGATTTACTCAAGAAGAAATTGAAGATAGATTTTCTAAACGTGAAGAAGCGGTAACTCAATCATTAGATAGAAGAGTTGTTCATATTGAAAAAGTTACAGATACTATTTTATCTATTGAGGATTTAGGACAAGAAGAGATTAGAAAGATAAAAAATCTAAATCGTGCTCAAGTTAAGAGAGTTTTAACTGCAGATAATCCTACAGAGGCTCTTGAAACAATTAAACCTGTAAAATTGAAGATAAGAGATGTAAGTATAGAAAAAAAGGATAAGTTAAAGAATGTTTTCAATGAGCATCGAATAGCTTTTGAAGAGCAGAAAGGAGTTTTCAAAGTTAGAAAAGATGAATTTAGGGATGCTCGAGATGAACTTAGAGAATGTGATGCAGATTGTGAAGCTAAAGAACAAGAAGTTTTAGAGAAAGCAAAAGAATTTGTTGTTAATAGAGGAGAAGCTTTAACTTCTTATCTTGAAAAACTTATTGCAAAGGTTCAAGGATCTGAACAATTAACTGAAAATCAGGCAGATACTATGGTGGCTGATCTTAAGGATACTCTTGGAAGAGTAGATGCAGAGATTGAAAAAGCTCAAAACGCTCAAAATAAAAAAGAACTGAAAGAAGCGGCTAAAGAAATATCTGCAATTTGGGGCAAAGTTAAACATTTTACTCAAAGAGTGACTCAAAGATTGATTAATGGAAGACTTCATAGCTTAATTGTAAGGTCTGATCAGTTAGAGAAAAAGTTGGATCGTGTTTTAGAACAAATTGAAAGCAAAGGCATTGTTATTAGTGACTTAGATGCAAAAGTAGATGCTTTCAGTGAGTTTATTGAAAACGCAAAAGTTTTTTATGAAAAATCTGAAGTAAAGCTAGATGAGGCTAAAAATAGTGATGATCGAGATGAGAGGAATAGGCTTATTAAAGAAGCTAAGAGTCTTGCAAAACAAGGTCAAGATGCATTAAAAAGTGCACATGAAATTTTAGTTGAATTAATTCGACAAATAAAATCAGTAGATGCGAATGCAGATTTGGAGGTGTAATGAAAATGAAAATCATAGCACTTTTTATAATTTGCTTAGCACTTTTTGGATGTAGCCAAACAGCAACACAAACATCAGATCTTAGTGGAGAAGCACCATCTAGTATTGATTTGAGTGAAATTGAGGATATAGCTTCTGAGTTAGATGATAGTGACTTAGCAAACTTAGAATCTGATTTAGCTGATTTGGATTGGTAAACCTTATATAATTTCTTTTTTTTCTTTATTAGTATGATTAACATAAATGGGGCTCATTTGGAAGGTGGCGGTCAAATTATTAGAACAGCGTTAGCACTTTCTACAATAACTGGAAAACCTTTTACAGTTACAGATATTAGAAAGGGTCGTAAAAGAGCAGGATTAAAAGCACAGCACTTGCATTGTATAAAAGGATTGCAAGAGTTGTGTGGTGCTAAAGTAACAGATGCACATATTGGAAGTGAATCCTTAACTTTTGTTCCTGGAGAGATTATGCCTAAAACAATTAAGATTGATATTGGAACAGCAGGGAGTATTACTTTGTTAACTCAAGCTTTGATTTTACCTTGTTTGTTTGCTGAAAAAGAAACTAGATTAAAAATAATTGGAGGGACAGATGTGCAATGGAGTCCTCTTTTTGATTATTTTAATAGTGTTCTTGTTCCTCAATTAAGAAAATATGCAAATATTGAGGTTATTCTTGAAAAACGAGGATATTATCCAAAAGGACAAGGTAAGGTAGATATCAAGATTAAGCCTAAATTTTTAATTGATGATAAAGATATTCCAAAGATTGATTTAATGGATCAAGGTACTATAGTAAAAATAAATGGTAATATAAATGCTTCTAAACAGCTTAGCGAGAATAAAGTAGCTGAGAGAATAGCTCAAAGTGCTAAACTCAATTTAGGTGCTATAGAAGCGCTTAAAGAGGTTACTGTTGAGTATGTAGATACTTTATCAGTTGGGGTTGGTGTTACCTTAAATGCTCGTTATAGTAGTGGAGATTCCTTTAAAGATGAGTTTAATCCTGTTATTTTGGGTGCTGATCTTTTAGGAGAGAAAAGTAAAGTTTCTGAAGATTTAGGAAAAGAATGTGCTTTAGCTTTATTAGATGAGATTAATTCCCAAGCAGCAGTTGATAAACACTTAGCAGATCATCTTATCCCTTATTTAGGATTATTTGGAGGCTCAATGCGAGTTTCAGAGATTACAAACCATACTTTAACTAATATTTATGTTACAGAGTTATTTTTAGGGAAGAAGTTTAGTGTTAATGAAAAAGATAAGATAATAAGTGTTTAAACAGTTAATTCAGCTAATTTTAAATCAGTTTTTAATTCTAGAATTTCATAGCCTAATTGTCTTTTCTCAGTTTCATCCTTTAATTTTTTATAATCTTTTTCTATGCTTTTAATTAAACGCTCTGCTTCTTCAGGATTTTCTCTCATTAATTGTTTTGCTTGACTTACTAATCTAAATACATCTGGTCTGGATTTTTTAATAACTGTTTTAGCTCTAGATGGGGATTTTGAGAGTTCTTTTTTGATATATTCTTCTGTTAATCCTTTTTTTACAGCTCTGCTTACATTTAAGATATCATATTCTTCTTTGATTAATTTGTCTTCTTTAGAAGATAATACAGTTTCTTTATTTTTTAGTTCTTTTTCTAAAGTAAATATTTCTTTTTCAAATTTAATAAGATCAGATTCTTTATCTTTTAAAATTTCTCTTTTAGCTAAAGCTTCTGTATTAATAGATTTCATATCCTTTTGAAGTTTTTTATATGATTTTTCAAGTTTAGGAAGTTGTGATCTAAGGGCTTTAGCTCTATTTAATTTAATAATTTCTTTTCTTGTAAGTTCTTCCCTAGTTTCAAGCTCTTTTTCTTTTTCTTTGATCATTGATCCACGTGCTTTAAACTCATTATTTAATTTTTCAAGTTCATCTAATCTTCCTAAAATTTTATTTTCTTCTTTATCCAAGAGATCTTTGCTTTCTTTTAAACTTTTAATGCTATCAATAATTTCATTTTCTTTTTCATTGAGTAAATGAACATTTTTCTCAATATTAGCTGCTAAAGGATCAATTTCATTTTTATATTGTTTTAAGAAACCTACTTTTTCATCTAGCATTTTCATGTCTTGATCACGTTTTGCTTGAGCTTCATCTAATTTTTTCTTTAATTGTGGAATCATATTAGTGAATAGTTCTTTTTTCTTATCTAACATGCGTACATTATCTTCAATTTCTCTTTGTCTTTCAAGCCAGGATAGTTCTCTATGAACAATTTCTTTTTCTTTGACCTTAGCGTCGTTTTCAGCATCTTCAAGATTTTTTTCTTTAGAGTTTAATTGTTTTTGTTTATCCCATAATTTTGTTTCAAATTGTTTCAGAGAATCTTCTTTTGCAAGAATTTCATTTAATTGTTTAGAAGATCTTTTTAGTTCAATTTGTAATTGTGTTTCTTTTTCATTCATAGCTTTAGTTCTTGAAGCTAATTGTGAATTGGTTTCTTTTACTTTAGCCTCTACATTTAGTTTTTTCTGTTCTAAATTCAATAAGGTCTCTTTAATAGCTTTTAATTTATGATGAAGATGAGCTTCTTTAGCAAGCATTTCTTTTTCTCTTTTGTTATGTAGTTTAATGCTATCTTTTTGAGTTTTTTCTAATTCATTATTCTTAGATGCGAGTTCTTGTTTAACAGCTTGCAGAGCTTCTTCAAATTTGTTTAATTCAAGTTCACGTTCTTCGAAATTTTTAGCTTTTTTATTAATTTGCTCTTCAAATTTATTCAGAATAGAATCTTTTTCATTGAGAGCACGTTTAGTTTGAGATAAGTCAGAGTTTCTTGATGAGATAGTATTTTCAAGTACTTTTAATTTTGAATTATTCTGTTCAATTTTGGTAGTTAGTTCTTTATTTTCATCAAAAAGTGAATCTTTTTTTCTTTGCAGGCCTTTTAGGTGGGAAATCCACCATTTCATTTTTTGAGAAACTTGTTTATCTTTTTCAGTGAGATCTTTTTCTAAAATTTGATGATCAGAAACTTTAGAATCAAATTCTTTTTCTCTTTGTAATAGTTTTTTATGTTTATTATCAACTTGTTTTCCTTGCTCAATTTTTCTCAATAAATCATCTTCGCGCTTACGAAGCTCTTGTTCTCTTCCATCAAGTCCTTTTTCTCGAGCACTCATATGCTCTATAATAGTTCCTTTTTTAGCTTGTAGCTCTTCTATTTCTTCTTTTATTTTTATTATTCTTCCATCCCACCATCTTTCTTTATTATTGATAGGTTTTTCTCTTTTATTGAGTTCTTTTTCTTTTATATGAAGTTCTCGTTCTTTTTCTTCAATTTGAATATTTTTTTCATTCAGTTCTTGTTCTAAGGTATCTATTTTTGAACTTTTAGAATCAATATTCTTGAGTTTGTCTAGTTTTCTTGATATTTCAGTTTCACGTTCTCTAATATTATCATTTTTTGACCTAATAGTTTCATCAACATTGATCTTTTTTTGTTCAAGTTCTTCAACTTCTGCTTTTAAATTTTCAACACGTTTTTCCCACCATTTTTCTTTTTTTGCTATAGGTTTTTCTCGTTTATAAATTTCTTTTTCTTTTACTCTAATTGCTTCCTCTTTTTCAGCAATTCTCTTTCCTTGTTCTTTTAATGATTCTTCTAGGTTTTGTAGATCAGTTTCTCTTTCGTTTAAAGAAGATCCTATTTTATCTGCTTCTTTCTTTTTAGCTAGTGTTTCTTTAGCCATGGATTGTAGTTCAACTTGTTTTTCTTGCACTAAAGAATTTACTTCATCTTTATTTTTCTCTAAATCTCTTAATGATTCTCTTAATTCTTCTACTTGTTCTTGTAGATTAGATTTTTTCTTAGACCATTTAGATTCATCTTTTTCAATGGAACTTTGTTTAGAAGAAATATCTTTTTCTCTTACATCAAGAAGTCCATGTTTCTCTCTAATTTCTCTTCTTAATTCACGAGGAAGATTTTGTGCTTTCTTTAAGGTTTTATTTGCATCTTTTTCTCTTAGTGTTATTTCACTTTCTTTACTATCAAGATGTTGTTTTCTATCACGTAATTCTGAATCCATACGTCTTTTATGAGAATCAAGCATATGATATTCTCTTCTAATATGATCTCTTTTAGTATCAGTAGAATCTGCTTTTTTAGTTAAGTCTACTTGTTCAGTTTTTTTAGGCTTTTTTTTAAATAAACCTGATAAAAACCCTGATTTTTTCTCTGGAGCAGCCTCGGGCGGCTCTGGTGGCTTAATATCTACATCCATAACTTACCAATCCCCCTAATGTAGTAGATTCTATTGAAGATTGTTTATATATCTTTGTTTTAACTTTTGAGGGATGAAATGGATTTAAAGTTAGATGTTATAAAAAAGAAAGCTTTTTAAGTGAGTTAGAGTTTCTGAATAGTTATGGAAGTTCAAGAAAGATGTATGTCTTGCAGAGAAAGTATAACTAATCAACCAGGTAATGTGAAATTTAATTGTCCTAGTTGTGGTAAAGGAGAAATTATTAGATGTAAACATTGCAGAGAGATTGCAGCACAATTTAAATGTCCAGGTTGTGGATTTACAGGACCAAACTAAAATGGCACAAGTAATTGTTACACTACAAATCATGCCTAATAGTCCTGATGCTAGTCTTGATGATATTTATGAAAATGCTTCTAAATTAATTAAAGAATTTTGTAATGAATCTGAATTTAAAAGAGAAGATTCTCCAGTAGCTTTTGGTTTAAAAGCTTTGAAAATAACGTTTGTTATGGATGAAGAAAAGGGTTCTACTGAAACACTAGAAGAGCAAATTAAAGAAGTAGAGAATGTGCAAAGTGTTGAAGTTGTTGATGTTAGAAGAACTATTGGGTAATTCTAAAATAAAAAATTTAAAAGAAAAAAATAATTATCCATTACACTGTTTTGTTTCTCTATTACAACCGCCTTTAGTGCTGCAATCTTCTAACTTAAACCATCGTTTAGAACAGTGTTGATATTGGTATAATCTTTGAACCATAAAAGGATTTTCAACAACTAATGGATAGCATCTATACTCATCCAAAGGGCCTTCTTCACAAATATCATGAGAAACTTGACCTGTTATGTTAATAACATTATTATCTTGGAGAGCAACAACTGCTACTGCAAGAACGAGAACAACTAATGCAATTTTATGATTTTTATCCATTTTACACCTCAGTTTATGTTAATATTGGTTTTTTGGTGTTTATGGTATATAAATTTATTGATTAAATTATTAACTTAATAAGTGCTACTAGTTGTTTTTCATCGATAGTAGTTTTAAGAGAAACAGAATCAATATGACTAATAGCAACTTTATGTTTTTTTTCTTTAATAGTTTCAAGTAATAATTTGGTCTTAGGAAGCTTAGGCAATTTATATTTTTCAGCTAAGGAATGAATATTTAAGGTTCCTACTTCATTAATTTTAGATTCTTCTTTAATTGTATCTAAAAATTTTTGTAATTCTTTAAATTGGTTATTTTTTGCCATTAAAGAAGTGAGTTTTTTATCCCAAAGCTGGCCTGACCATAAAGGTCCTGCTTTATTGAACATTTTATGTTGCTTTATTATTTTATCTGCTTTTGTTTTTCCTTTTTGAACTTTGAAAAATATTCTATAATAGTGATCTTTGAAGTAGGAAAAAATTGGTGAGAGTGCTTTATCATATTGAGCTGCTACTACTTGGCATTTTTTAATTAAAATTCTTAAACCTGATTCATGTTTGTTATGATCTTTTTTTGGAGTAGCTTGGTATTTTCGTAAGCATGCTGTAGGATATGAACCTGCTAAGGCGCTTGTATCAGTTGCAGTAACTGCTAAAATTCCATTATTGAGAATTCTTTTTAATGATGCGTCTAAAAAATGATTTGGAGATCCAAAGGGATCAATGTCAATATAGTCAAAGCATTTGTTATTGTATAAAAATTGGTTTGCATCTCCTAAATTTACTAATATTTTTTTTGAAGTGATTTTGTTAAGTTTAAGGTTTTCTTTAATTTTTTTAATAGCTTCTGGTTTCATATCATTCATTGATAATGATTTGATTTTATTAGATTTTAATTCTTTAAAGAAGCGAATTCCTCTAATTCCAGATGCAGCTAATGGTAATGCAATTCTCATATTTGTTTTTGATAAAGAGTTTAGTAAGAGGATGGAGAGGTCTCTATTAGCTTTCATAATAGGATTATAGAATGTTTGCATATCTTTTGAAACTATTTTAGGAGTTTCTACTTTAAGTTTTGTTGTGCCTTCTACTATTTGTTTCATAGAGTAGAAAAGTATGGTTTAGTTTAATTAGTTTACTAAAAAAATTAAATAACTGTTATATATCTATGCCTAACCTTCCTAATATCCTCATTAGTCAAAACAACTCTTACCATGTATTCGCCAGGTTGAGTAGTTGATGGGATTGGTAAGTAAAGAAATTTATTTTTAGATTGTTTTCCATCAATGTCAAATCCTCCTCTTGCATCAAAAGTGTCAACATCTAACCCCATTATTCTGAGACGTAAATCTTCTAATTCAAATCCGAATTCGTTTACAATTTTAATAATAACTGGCATATCAGTTCCTGCTCTAGCAGGTTCAAAAATGATTGATCGTAGAGGATTAGCGTTACTAACAGATATAGCAAAGATAATGAACAAAGAAAACAAAATATAGATGTATCTATCACCTCTTTTTTTCCTCTTTTTCATGTTAACCTTTTGGTAAGTGAAGTATATAAATATTATTGTGATGTAAAAATGAGGAAATAAACTATATACTGCAAAGAAAAGATTAGGATTATATTACTCTAATATAACGATGCCTAACTCTTCTATCTTTTTCAGAACTGACTGTTATCCTAACAAGGTACTCGCCAGGAGGAACTTGTTTTGGGATGAGTAATGGAACTTGTTCTAAAATGTCATCATTTTTCCTTATTTTGAATGGGCCAGCTTGTCTTCTTAATCCAAGTTCTGGTATGACAACAGTGAGTCTAGCTGTTTTTGTTGTTTTCTCACCTATATTTGTGATTTCTGTTGAAGTAATCAAATCTTGTCCTGCAGCAATTACTTCATCATTAAAGTGAATTCTATCTAGTTTTAGTTTGTCTTTCTTAGTCTTCTTTACTATAGGAGCTCCTGTTGCAGATCCTGATCCTCCAGATGAGCTTTGCACAACTTGGAATGAAGTAAAGTGAGTTACATCAAATACTACAACACCATTGCTTGTAGGAGCTGGAGTAAAGCTAATGAGTGTACAAAAATCACATAGTTGATTGATAGAGCTGGAATCTGTTGTAAAACCATCAGTATAGAAAATTTGTGGTGTGCTTTGATAAGATAATCCTCTTAATGTAATTCTAGCGGATCTGTTTAATTGAGGGAAGAGTGATGTGTTTATTGCAGCTAGGTTGCCTTGAATTAATACATTAGAATCTAAGTCTGAGACCTCTGTGAGGTTTAATGATTCTGTGAATGAAATACTTCCAAAGGTTGTTATTTCTAGAGTAACATCTGTAGCATTTCCTAAATCTGGAATTTCTGAGAAATTAGTTGTATTTCCATCAAAGGTATCTGCGATTGGGATTGGTGTTACTGTGAGATTCCATTCTTGGCTTACCGATACCTGATCATCAATTACGCTTGCTTTTATTACAAAGTTAGACTCAGTAAAATTATTTGGATCGAACGTATAGGTATTATTAATAGATGTAGAATCCACAAGAGTATTATTTACAAACCATCTGATGAATAATTCACCATTTTCAATGTCATTCACTGTTAACCCAAATTCTTGCACTTGACTTGTGGTAATTACTACATTAGTATTGGATGGTTGAATACTTGATATGGTTGGAGGATTGTTTATAGTTTCATTCACGATGATTGTAATATTGTTTGAAACATTTGTTCTTGAAAGGTTATCTCTCATATTGCAATAGACATTAAATGTACCGTTACCATAAACATTAGTTGCTATAACAGATGTAACGTTTATAGGTCCTTGTTGACTAAATTCTGTATTATCATCAAAAAAAACGCTAATCTCATCTAATGGTAAGGCTGCATTTTGCACAGAGCAGTTAAATGCTACTGACAATGGAGCAAAGCCTTGAGTAACATTTGCTGAAAGAGTTACAATTGGAGCATCTGGTGGGACAATATTTTCTAAGGTTCTTGAAGTATTTGATACATCAATTGTATTTACATTGCCTGTATTATCCTTTGTGTGAATAGTTAAGGTGTGTGATGAATTTGCAGTAAATTGAGTAGCTGTTATACTTGTTGATGAAATATTTATCAAATTTACATTATCTACATAAATTATGTTTTCATTAAAATCAGTATCTGAAGGGTTTGTCCAGTTCCAGGTAATTGATTCATTTGTTATTGCAATAGATTGTAGGTTTGAGATTGTTCCTGGAGGGGTTGTGTCCATGGGTTCTGTAACATTCACGAAGGTAGATGCAGTATCTGTATCTCCATCAGCATCTTTTATGGTGCATGTAACATTATAGAATCCAGCATTTAAGGACTGGGTAAAGGTGAATGAAAAAGCATTTTGAGGAATGGAGATTGCTCCAACACTTGTCTGTCCATCATCGTGTGTTATTGAGTAATTAATAGGAAGATCTCCATCACTCGTAGAGCAGTTAGTGCTTACAACTAATGGTGCAATACCTTGAGTAACATTTACTTGAATTGAAGCAATAGGTATTTTATCATCTGGTGGATTTGGAAGAGTGGTTGTTTTGTTTGTTACATTGGTTGTGTTAATATTTCCTGAAGTATCCACAGTTTGAATTGTTAATGTGTGTGTTGTGTTTGGTTGTAGTCCAGGAAAGCTTGTGATGTCTTGTGTTTTTGAGGCATTAAAAGTATTTACTCCATCTAAGAATAGTATTGTTTTATTGAAATCTGTATCTGTTGGATTATCCCATGCCCAAGTTATTGAAGTATTTGTTATTGTAATGGATTGTAAGTTTGTTATTGCAGCTGGAGGAGTTGTATCAACAGCTTGAGTTACAAAAACAGTTACATTAACTTCTCCATCATCTCCTACTTCGTCTCCATCAAGATCTTCTACACCGCAAACGAATTGAGTTGTTTCATTATAGAGAACTGTTTCAAAGATTAAAGAAGGGTTTGTTGTATTTTCTACTCTAATAAGTGTTTCAAATTCTTCAGGATCGGTATTATTAGCAGATCCTATTGCAATTTCAAAAGGAGCATTTCCTTGTTCAATTGAGCAATTAATTAATACATGGAGTGGTTCTACTCCAGATGTTACATTAGATGTTATAGTTACTATAGGGACTGTATCATTAAATAATTGTAATGTAGTAAAATTTAAAATTGGTGAAGTGTTGCAGTTTCCTGGTTTGTCACAAAAGTCAATGTTGAAAAAGTATTGAGTACCATTTGTAAGATTAAAGAGGGGAATAGAACGATCATCATCAAATTTTGGTTCACTTTCTGAATTATTAAGATTAGAAGGACTTATTCCAAAATTAATTGTTGCATTAATATTTTCTGAAGCTTCATACACAATACGTGCAGATAAGTTAGTTATCTGAGTTACTGAAACAGTTGTAAGAATTGGAGTCACATTATCATCTGCTATTGTTACTACAATATTGTTTGATATGTTTGTAAGATTATTGTTATCAGTAACTGTGCAGTTTGCTATGAATGTTCCATCACTATAAAAATGAGAAAATTCTTGATTATTAAATGAGCTTGCTTGTGTATCATTTGTATTATCACCAAAATTAATAAAATATGTAAAAGGTGAGGTAGCGTTATCAACTATACAATCAAAATCTGTATCAGTTGTTCCTTCTATTATGTTATTATCATCTGCTTCTAATGTTATTACAATAGGTTTTTTACCTTCATCTGTTTTATTTGTAGTATTTAATGCTTTGATAGCTTTTAAAATGTCAATTCTAGGAAATGAAAGATCATTATCAGGATCTGTTATATTTTTACCAGTGTCTCTTAGGATGGATGTTATTTTACTAGGAGCTATTTGTTTGTTAAATTGAGCTGAATTGAATTGTTGTAATATGGCTGCGGCACCTGCAACATGAGGGGTTGCCATTGATGTTCCTTGGAACTCAACAAAACCTAAACCTTGTTTTGTAGAGTTAATATCAACTCCAGGTGCTAAAAGATCTAAGATTGAAGATGAACTAGAGAAGGATGCATGATTATCATTATCATCTGTTGCACCTACAGATGTAACATTACTTATACAAGCAGGGCTTTCTATTCCATTATTAAAATTGTCATTTCCAGATGCTGCAGATACAAAAATACCAGCTGCAACTGCTGCATTTACAGATTGGGTTTCAGAAGCTGTATCACAAGCAGAGGTATGACTTATTCCATCTCCTAAGCTCATAGTTATAACAGAGATATTAAATTTAGTAGCATTATTAACACACCAATCAATTGCAGCTATAATATCAGATGTAAATCCAGCACCACCTGCATCTAATACCTTCATAGCAATGATATTAGCTTCTGGAGCTACTCCTTTTACTCTTGTATTATCTGAGGCTGCGATGCCTGCAACATGTGTTCCATGTCCATTATCATCAATTGGATCATTATCAGTATTTGCAAAGTCAAAACCTGCTATTGTTTTTTGGCAGTTTCCTGCTAAAAACTGTGAAGTTGAGCAGTTTCCTAAATTATCATGACGATAATCTACTCCAGTGTCAATAACACAAATGCTTTGATATTTTCCAGTTAGGTTTGTGCCATTAATTTGAAGTTTATGAGTAGCTGTTCCATTAATTAATGGGACAGAAGTGTCTAAACGTGCATATTTTTTAGTATCTAAAAAGATTTGAGTGTTAGTTTGCTTTAATTTTTCATATCCTTTTTTTGTTAATGTTCCTGCAAAGCCTTTAAAGCTTGCATACTCATGATCTATTGTGAATTCAGTTGGATAAAGAGATTCTCTTGATTTAGCTGTAAAAGAATTATCATTTCTCTGTTTTGTCCATAGTAAATCGGTTCCACCAAGAATAATCACATCTAATTCTTCTTGGTTTGTAAATGTGGAATCTAAAGAAGCAGAAGCGGTAAATGCAAAAAGGAGAATAAAGACTCCTAATAATACGAATCTATTAATGCGAACACCCCCAGTGTTGTGAGAGTAATTCGTTACTACTTTATAAAGATTTATATCATAGGTAAGTAATAAGTCAGTTTTTTAGCTTTTTTTCTGATATTTTCATCAAATTTGGT
>CALCXY010000043.1 GCA_937906345.1 Candidatus Woesearchaeota archaeon
TAATTTCATTTTCAAGCCCATAATTTTTCTCACAAATATCATTTTTATTACAAGGACAATCTCTTGGACAATTAGCATTATCCTCTCCTAAATTACTATCACAAATTACATCATTGTTGCAAATTGGACAATCAACACTACAGGACACACGATCTTCACCAAATTCAGGATCACATACACCATTTCCACATGAAATACAATCTTCAGGACAATTCCTATAATCTTCACCTGATTCAATATCACATATATCATTGCCACATGTATAACAATCGTCATAACACGTTGCAACATCCTCACCATATTCAATGTCGCATATACCATTGCCACACAAAATACAATCTTCTGGACAATTCCTAGAATTTTCAGCTAAATTAGTATCACATATATCATCACCACAGGTGTTACAGTCACGACCACAGTTGCCAGGAGTTTCACCAAATTCCAAATCACATATATCATTGCCACAGGTATCACAATCCTCATAACAATTACCATAATCTTCACCTATGTCACAGAGACCATTGCCGCAAATACAATCATCTGGGCAGTTATCATAATTTTCCCCACCAGAAGTATCACAAAATGCATCAATCTTACAAATACAATCAACACTACAGGACTCAACACCCTCTCCATATTCAGGTTCACAGATACCATTCCCACACAAACAGTCTCTATCATTGTCATCATCTGAAGAACATACGCAAAGAAATCCTGCAACTCCTGAACTCTTTTCAACTCCTAAACCATCTTCAACTCCTGAACTCTTTTCAACTCCTGAATAAGATAATACTCCTGAGGAGTCTGCATTCTCTGGATCACAATCATAATATTGGACACCATATTCGTTATCAATTTTCCAATAATCTAAATCAGTTGCACACCCGACAGTATTTCCCTCCTGGTCTATTATCATGGTTTTACCAGAATCAGTATCACAATCTAGATAGTTAACAGCATGTCCAACAAGACCAACTGGTCCACTTCCTGCTAGAAACTTAACACCTCCAATCCCTATTCCTATCGCAACAATAACAAGAAGGATACTTACACTCTTAGGAAAATGATGATGAACATTATGCTCTTTACCTTTTGACATGGTTATTTTGTAAAAAAACTAGTATTTAAAGTTATTGAAAATTCGAGGAAATTTTATAAATAAATCAAATTTCATAGATAATATAGGCCATTATTTTATAGACATCCAAGAAGAGGAGGAGTTTATATAGCAGGACATGGCAAATCTTTAGAAGTGGAAGTAACAAGTATAAATAAAAACAGTGGATTGTGTGAAGCAAGTTTAGAGTTTCGAAATAAAAATCAGGATCCTGAGGGACTTACTATTCTTACTATTAGTAGTTCAAATCCTAGAATACTATATGAAGATTGGTTAACCATTACTCTTGTTCCAAAACAAAAAAGGGGTGCATATATTTCTTTAGGATATTCAACTGAAAAAAGGTATAGTTTTTCAGTTAGGAAAAATTATTAAAAATGACAAAACGTTTTTATACTTGAAGTTTATAGGTTTACTCATGCCTAAAAAACATAAGAATAATAAAAAATACCATGAATATGTGATTATTCTTACTGTTGTTATTGCTATGGTGTTGATTATAGCTGGATTAAGATTATTCCAACCAGAAGGAAATGTTGGAAGAGCAGCTGCATTAGCAAGATATCCTGATTCTTATAGAGGTTCTGTTGTTGGTGATAGTTGGTGTGACTTTAATGAACCTCTAGATAGTGTAGATTGTTTACCACAAAAAGCTATTTGTGATTTAGATGGTGTTTGCGAGTTTGAAAACTTTGAAGATTTAAGTTGTAGTGATTGTTGGTAAGCTGATTAATTTTTATTCTTTTTTTGTTAAAAATTTAAAAAGGTTTAAATATGAGTAGATTTAAGAATAAATGAATGGAGGTGTATCCATGAAAGGAGACGAAGACGGTTGTTGTTAATGATTACGAAGAATTTATTTAATTTTTTTTGTTTTTAAAATTACAGGGGTGGAAAATGGCTAAGAAAAAAGATAATACTAATTTGGAGATAATAGCTATAGTAGGAATTGTTGCAATTGTCGCAATATTTGTTCTATACTTAGATAATCAAAAAGAAGGTTGTGATTTTAAACATAAGTTTTCTAAAATGGGAAAATATCATGATAAAATAACAGGACCTAGTGTAACAGAAGGTGCAGTTGCTACTGAAGTTGAAGATACGAGTAGTGAAGAAGATTCTTCTGGAAGTTTAATTACTGGTGCTGTTATAAGTGATGTAGTTGATCCTGTTGAAGCAGCACTTATTAGAGAAATTGAAAGTGTTTTAGGGATTAGTGGTTAATTTCTTTTTATTTTTTTAATTTTACATATATTTAAAAATAAATGAATAATATCTTAGCCAATGCTAATAAATGCAGCTAGAGTTGTTAAAGGATTACTAGATTATGCTCCTCGAAAATATGGAATATATAATACTCTAAAGATATTAGATAGAGCAGTAAGACAAACTGATTTTAACGATATTTATAGAAATAGTATTAATTTTATTCAACATCATAATCGAGTAAGGGAACATGCCAAAAACAAAATTTGGGCTCCTTCTGCAGTTTCTATTGAATTAACTCATTACTGTGAAAGAAGATGTGCTGATTGTTATCTTCCTTTAGAATTAAGGCAAGATTCTTCTTTATTACATGAAAAAGAAGTAACTCAATTAGTAGAACAAGTTGCTAATCTTGGGGTAAAATATATTGGTTTAATGGGTGGGGAAACCTTTTCTGATCAAACTCATGGAGTAATTGAAAAAGTTACAGAACATTTTCCTGCAGTAACATTTTATTTACATACTAATGGAGATTATATTGCTCAAAATGGAATTGGAAATTTAGACAAAAGACATAATATAGCTTATTTTGTAAGTACTGATGGTTTTCAAGAAGATGTGCATGATAGATTAAGAGGGAGAGGATCTTTTTCAAATGTTGTAAAAACATTTGATCAATTAAACAAAAGGAGAAAATTTACAGCTGCTGCAATTACTGTTAGACCAGAAAATTATGAACAGGTTACTAGTAAAGAATTTTTAGAATTCTTAGTAGATATGGAAGTTCAAATAGCTCATTTTATGAAGTTAAAATCTCATAATCCTGATCGAAATATGGATAATACAAAATATTTAATAGCTATGGATATGATTAATAGTCATTTAAGATCTATTCCCCTTTTTTCAGTTTTTGGGAGCTTGGATAAAGCACATAATTTTGATGCTGGATTTCCATACCAAGAAATGTATATTCAATGTGATGGAATGGTAAGAATATCTAAAATTGGTATAGATGCACCCATAGGTAACTGGCATACTCAATCTATTCAGGAAATAGTGTCATCGCTCAATAATAATCCTAAAATTTTAAGACGAACCTCTTTTGGATTCAAAAAAGCATTACAACCCCAGTAATTGATTTTTAACTTTATTTTAACACTAAAAATTAAAATTAGATTATCTAACTAAATATTCTTTTAGATTTTATTTTTTTGTTTATTTTGTCTATTTTGTAAAACAGTTGCCCTATAATCCTTTGTAATATCTTTTCCAGCTTTGTATACTCTTGTGATGTCTCCTTTATCAGGAATTGGCGCATCTGTAAACATATACATCATAATTTCAGGAAATACTATAGGTTCATAAATTCTCATGTAAAATGGATCAAAAGATAATTCGTATCTTCCTGCCTGCATAAGAGTATTAGGAGCAAATACATAACATTGAGGAGCAGCTTTACTCATTTTTTGAGCTAATCTTTTCTTGAATATGAATCCTGTATCAGTTCCGCCATAACATGTCTCTAATACAATATAACTGCCCTCTTTTAGATTACTGAAATGTGTTCTAAATTTTCTCCAGTCTCTTTTATCAAGTCTATAATGCTCGTCATTGTCTCCTTCTTTTGAAAGATAAGATTTTCCAGGCAATCCATGGATAGTAAACCAAACTAATTTAGGTGAAACTGCATTTTCACTAACTGCAGATAATGCTGTATCTTCATTATCTGCTACACGTATTCTTCCATTAGGGAAATGTGTTAATACTTGTTTTTTTAATTTCATTTCTGATTTTGAATAAGATGCTCTGTTATGATCTACAGTGGGATAAATTAATACAATATCAGGATCTGCAGCGTTAGCATGTTCATAATCTAAACCGAGCATACTTGCATATAATAATTCATGAGCAGACATATTATTATCTAAAAAATTCTTTGCCATGTCAATTGATCCATTATAAAAAATGAAGTTTTGTACATACGCTTCTAGAGGTGAAACTTTAGGTGGATGCATATCTAATCGAAAAACTCTTTGAGGATGTTTTGTTTTTTGGAGAATTTGATCTGCATTTGCTGCTTTTAAAACATTCCAGAGTTCCTTAAAGTCTGGTAGTTTTTGACCTGCTTTAAAGACCTTATCCAAAGAATCATATGAATGTAAATTTGTTCGTAACCAATCTATATCATGTAATGTTCCTCCACGGTCTAATAATTCATCTATTCCCTTCATACCATGGAAAAAATTATACCCTCTTTGATTTTTGACAGCTAAGAACTGATTCATAGTATGAACATCAATTTGGGTTGCTCTAAAAAATGCATAATTCTGCCAATTTTTTATTCTTTTTGATAGTGGTGTTCCATCAATACTATGCAAAAACGATTTTAACTGTTGAAGATCCTCTCCTGAATTGAGAAAGAGCTCATATTCGGCAAGAAATGAAAAAAACTGTCCCCTTCCGAGAAAGTCATTTGCATCTGCTGCTTCCTCTTTTAGATTTCTCTTCTTTATTTGATCGTATTTTTGAATTACAGGTTTTGTTGCTTTGGGAGTATAGGTATAAAATAAAAAACTAGCTGCTGTAGCAAGGACTAGAGTAGCTAGAGTTGTATAAAAGACCCCTATACGATTTCTAGGTTTTTTCACAATAAATGAAAGTTAAATTCATTATTTAAAAGTTTGGATATCTTTTTACCTTATGGAGACTATTAAACACTCTTTTAACAATTAAAATTAACCCTAGACTGTCTAACTAAAATATGATCATCATAATACTATTTTAAGGAGAGGTTCTAACTATAATCCGTTAAGTTTATATACTCTTAAATTACGAATGAAGTTATGAGTAGAGGTGAGAGTAAAAAGAGGAGTTTTGATAAGATTCGCACTAATATTCTCCTCAATCTTTCTAAGGGTCAAAAAACTTTAAATCAAATCAGCAAAGAAACAGGAATTAATTGGAAGACTGTTGATAATCATATTGTGTATTTAGTTGGAAGAGGATTAGTAACTGAGGTTTTTAAGAGTTCTTTTGTTAGGATCTATGAGTTGAGTGAAGAAGGAAAAGAATTTCTCCTTAAAAAGTTCCAGAAAAAGCTGAAGATTATTGATTCTAAAATTAAAACTAAAATAGGAGGTAGTAGTCTACAACTGCTGATGAAATTATGAAAGTGCTAATGTTTGGCTGGGAATTTCCTCCTTTTAATTCTGGAGGACTAGGAACTGCGTGTCATGGCCTTACAAAAGGACTCACAAGTCATGGAGTAGATGTTACCTTTGTTTTACCTAAAGCACCAGAGGATGCACATGCAGATCATGTAAAGTTGCTCGTTGCAAATAATCTAAAATTTGTTAAAAATTTAAAAATTAAAGAAGTTAATAGCTTGATAACAGAATATATTACATCAGATGTGTATGATGATAAATTTTTCAAATATGTTAATCATATCAAAGGAAAACATGGAACACTTTACGGAGAAGATTTACATCACGAAGTGTATAGATTTAGTGAAATTGCTAAATTGCTTAGTAAAGAAGAAGATTTTGATGTGATTCATGCTCATGATTGGATGACATATCAAGCAGGTATGAATGCTAAAAAAGAAACTGGTAAGCCATTAGTTGTTCATATGCACGCAACTGAATTTGATAGAACTGGAGGTCATAATGTTAATGAATACGTTTACAGTATTGAAAAACAAGGTATGGAAGAAGCTGATAAAGTATTAGCAGTAAGTGCGTTTACTAAATCTAAGATTATTGAGCATTATGGAATTAATCCAGATAAAATTGAAGTTGTGCATAATGCTGTTGAGTTTACAGAGAAACCACCTATTGAAAAGATTACCTCAAATGATAAAGTGGTTTTATTTCTAGGAAGAATAACGATTCAAAAAGGCCCTGATTGGTTTTTGTACGCTGCTCGTAGAGTTTTAGATAAAATGGATAATGTAAAATTTATTATTGCAGGGCAAGGAGATATGGAACCTATGATTATTGAAAAAGCTGCTGAGTTAGGAATGGCAGATAAAGTTCTATTTACAGGTTTTCTACGTGGAAAAGAAATTGATAAAGCATATGCTATGGCAGATTTGTATGTTATGCCTTCTGTAAGCGAACCGTTTGGTATAACTCCCTTAGAATCTATGAGAAATGGAACCCCAACGCTTATCTCAAAACAGTCAGGAGTCTCAGAGGTTTTAACTCATTGTCTTAAAGCAGATTTTTGGAATGTAGATGATATGGCTTCTAAAATGTTAAGTGTATTGCAATATGATGCTCTGCATGAAACTTTGCAAGAAAATGGATCTCATGAAGTTTCTAAATTTGATTGGAAAATTCCTGCAAAAAAATGTATGGAGGCTTATCTAAAGGTGGTGAGTGGTTAATATGAGTAATGTCTGTTTTTATTTTCAAGTACACCAACCTTTGCGATTAAGTAAATACTCTGTTTTTGATATTGGAAAACATAAAAACTATTTTCATGATTCAAAAAACAAAGAAGTGATGGAAAAAGTTGCTAGAAAATGTTATATTCCTACAAATGATATCATTCAAAAAATGATTGATGATCATAATGGAGAATTTAAAGTAGCTTATAGTATAACAGGAACTGCTCTTGAACAATTTGAGGATAATTGTCCTCATGTCATTGAAAGTTTTCAAAGATTAGCAGATACTGGATGTGTTGAATTTTTAAGCGAAACATATTATCATAGTTTAAGCTATCTTTTTTCTAAAAAAGAGTTTAAAGAACAAGTTAATATGCACCGAAAGAGTATGAAAAAATTATTTAATCAAACTCCAAAAGTGTTTAGGAATACTGAATTAGTTTTTAATAATGAACTTGGAAAATATATTGAGGATTTAGGATATAAAGCTATACTCGCTGAAGGCGCTTCACACATTTTAGATTGGAGAAGTCCAAATTATGTGTATACTCCTAACACGTGTTCAAAAATAAAACTATTATTAAAAAATTATAAATTGAGTGATGATATAGCTTTTAGATTTTCTAACAAACATTGGAAAGATTATCCTTTAACTGCTGATAAGTTTGCATCATGGGTTAGTAAAGTGGAAGGTGAAACAATTAATTTATTTATGGACTATGAAACTTTTGGAGAACATCAATGGGCTGATACAGGAATATTTAAGTTTCTTCAAGATATTCCTGCAAAACTTCTAAAGGAAAAAATAGGATTCCATACACCCAGTGAAGCTGCTCAATTAGATGTAAAAGAATCACTAGATTATCATAATTTTGTAAGCTGGGCTGATGTTGAACGAGATTTGAGTGCTTGGCATGGCAATAAAATCCAAGATAGTGCTGCTGATCATCTTTATGCTATGGAGCAAGATATTAAAAAAAGTAAAGATAAGGAACTAGTTAATTCTTGGAGAAAATTAACTACAAGTGATCATTTTTATTATATGTGCACAAAATGGTTTAATGATGGTGATGTGCATAAATACTTTAATCCTTATGATAGTCCTTATGATGGGTATATTGCTTTTATGAATGTTATAAATGATATGAAACTCAAATTAGAACAGCATAAAAATAAACAATTGCTGAGTAATCTTCCTCGCTTAGCAAAAAATTCTCTTTTGATGGGAAAACAATACATTTAAATATAGGTTTTTTAGATATTGTAGTATTAGTTAGTATTATATTCTTTTTTTGTTAAAAATTTAAAAAGGTTTAAATATAAGTAGATTTAAGGATAAATATATGGAGGTGTATCCATGAAAGGAGACGAAGACGGTTGTTGTTAATGAGGGGTGGAAAATGGCTAAGAAAAAAGATCATAGAATAAAAAGAGGGATTATCATGAGTAAACGGAAAAAAAGAGGAAAAGGCATTGAATTTGATATTACTATCAAGAAAAAAGTTTTAGGAGAAGCACCTCAAGAGTTTCATTTTGTTCTTAATGATGGAAAAAGATTAAAGAGTATTTATGATTTAATTGATTCTTTAGAAGATATGGCACAAGATACATTTACCCATCATGTTAATGAGATGAAAAATGATTTTGCTAGCTGGGTTGAAGATATCTTTGATGAGAAAAATTTATCTAAAGAATTAAAAAAGATTCATGATAAATTAGAAACTCAGAGAACATTATTAAACCATATGGTGAAAGAACTAAGAAAAATAAAATGAGTGTGGCAAAAAAAACTGCACGAAAAATACTAGCTAATTGTCCCCCTCACGAAAGTTTCTGGGTTAATAATGGCCCTATTATCAAAAATTTGATGGAATTGTATCGTGAGTTAAAAAATATGGGAGAAGATACATTCAGGCATCATGTCAATAAAGAAAAAAATGATTTTAGCAAATGGATCAAAGATTGTTTAGGAGATGGTTCATTAGCAACGCAAATTAAAAAAACAAAGAGTAAAAGAATTGCAACAGGAAAAGTCAGAACACGTTTACAACAATTAAAGAAAGTAGCATCTTAAATATAGTTTATTATTGTTTTAAAAAAAGAGGGGTGGGTATGCGTAAGCACAAATCATTAAAAGAGGTAAATCCAGAGCATTCTTTTGTACTTAAAACAGGCAAAACCATCAAAAGTTTAGAAGATCTACTTTCTCAATTAAAAAAGATGGATCAGGAAACGTTTTCTCACCATGTTAATGACACAAAAAATGACTTTGCATCATGGATTAATGATATTATTAAAGATAAAACATTAGCAGATTCTCTTGGACTTATTATCAAGAAAAATGAGATTGTTAATACTGTCAAAAATAGGATAACCCAATTAAAACACCATAAGAAAGCTGCGAAAACTATTGCTAAAGTTTCTAAACAAACAACTAAAAAAATTAAAGTAAATATAAAACCCCTTCCAAAGGTTAAGGAAGGAAAGCATAAAGTTGAAGTTGTTGATCAATTATCACATGGTGAATGGGTTGGCAATAAAATGACAGATGTTGCTATTGAAGTTGCTAATAAAGTTAAAGAAATTGAAGAAACAAGGCATAAGTTTAATGAGAAAACATACTTAATATCAGGAATTAATGACTTTTTCTTAGGTTTGATAATAGGTTTGATTATGGGTGTTATTTTGGCTAGGGTTTTAATATTTTGATTGTAGATCTATTATGATTAGTTTGATTTCTTTAAATAATCTTTAATCAAAGTTTCTATTTTAGTGCTCATCTTTATATCATTTGTATTGCAGCTTTTTCTAAATTGGTTTATGATGTTGCCATCTATAGTGAAATTGACTCTTTCCTTATAATGGGCTTTTTTAAGTTTTCCAGTTCTATCTAGTTCTTCTAACATAGTTAGATATGCTTCTTTTTCCTTTACTAATTTTTTTAATCTTGTTTCGCTTAACATTTTAGTAATTCCCTCCCAATTTTGTTTATATCAGTTATATTATTCTTAGCTAATTTGTAGATGGTCTCTACTATTTTCTCATCATCATAGTCTCTATTATTATGCTCAAAATAGAGTGTACAAATTAAATAAGCTGTTCTTTTATTCCCATCTACAAATGAATGATCTATTACTAAACTTCTAACTAAGTAACTTAACTCAAATATCCAGCTTTTTTTCTGCTTAATTAAAGATAGTGCAAAGCTTAAGCTGCTGTTTTGATTGAGTTCTCCTGATTCTCCAATTTCCTGGTTTATTCTGATAAGATCTTTTTGATTATACATATTTATACTTGTAAGTGTGTATAA
>CALCXY010000044.1 GCA_937906345.1 Candidatus Woesearchaeota archaeon
TTCATTTACAAGATATCTATTTAACCTATTTTGTAATGGCCCAGATTTTTCTCCTTTCATTTCAATTCCTGCTGTCCAAGCAAATTCAGGAGCTTTAGAGGTATCAAGTGTAAAATAAACACCAATACTCATGCTATTATCAAAAAAATTAGGCCAAATATCTTTAGTAGCTAAAATCACTCTCTTAGGTTTTCCCTCATCCCAATCTGTAAAATCTTCCCAATAACTAGTATTAAAATCTTCAGCATAAATCATTTGAAATTGTGTAGATAATAAAGAACCTGATTCATTCCAGCCAGCAGTTACATAAAAATGATGTTTTCCTGTTGAAATAAAGTCCATTACTCTTCGAGTATCATATCTTCTATCGGTAAATAATTGTTCTGCAATAAAATGAGGATTATTTATTCCTGTATCTAAACCCTCAATTCGTTGTACAAAAACATCTTGAAAAGCTTTTGCAACTATTTCATTAGGTAATAAATGAGGCAATTCATGTTTTGCTTCTAAACCATCATTATTTATAAATTCAGGAAACTCCCAGAGCCATCTTCCTTTTGAAGGAGATCTATATTGCCCAGGATCAGAGAGACCACTCTCATGAGAATAATGTTCTTTATGCCCCAACATATAACTAGAAATCGTAAGTCACATATATTAATGTATCGCTAAAAAACAAGAAATTCGTACTTAAATCATAGTAAAGAGTAAT
Organism: Candidatus Woesearchaeota archaeon; assembly: GCA_937906345.1. Lineage (GTDB taxonomy): Archaea > Nanobdellota > Nanobdellia > Woesearchaeales > CALCXY01 > CALCXY01. The sequence goes on from CALCXY010000044.1 coordinate 713, forward strand.
AATCCTCTAAAACCATAGTATCCATATTCTCTATATTCCTTACCATAAATAATCTCCCATCACCATGCTGTACAATCTTCTCAGCTAATGCTTTACCAGATTTATCTAGATTAATTCCAACTAAAGAAATAGTTATCCCATTAGCTCTAGCTTCTGAAACCGCTTGTAACGTCTCCTTCTCAGGATCTTTCCCAATAGTAGGTAAAGCATCGCTTAATATTAACAAATGCTTAGTAACATGATCTTTAGGGAACAATTGCATACTTCTCCTTATCATTTTAACAAGATTTGTTTCTTGAGTTGCAGTTACTTTAGTTATGGTTTTTAATATTCTTCCAAAATCTTGTCCTGGATAAATTTCATCTTTTACATCGCTTCTAAAAACAAGCAAACCAACATTATCTTTTTGCTGGATAGCATTAAACGCTAAAGCAATCCCTGCTTTTTTAGCCATCTCTATTTTTTTACCTTTCATAGAACCTGATGCGTCCATTCCATAGACAACATAAATCCCACCTTTACTTTGTCTTTCAAAAACTTGCAAATCAGAATCATGTAATGAACTATGCCCTCTTTTAATTGCACTCCTTATAGATTTTTTTAAGGCTAAGTCTCTATACCTATCTCCTTTCTTAAAAATTCGAGTTTCTTCTTTATCTCCATAATGCGATTTTTTCTTATGAACCTTTTTCCCTAACATTCCTTTTGGAATCATATGATCTAATTCTTCTGTATACATAATAAGTGATGCCAACTCATAAGCTTTATTTTGCAAATTACCCGCTCTATCAACTAATTTATCCTTAACTAAATCATCAAAATTCTTTTTAATATTATCTTGCAACTCTCGTTGAAACTCTGGAATTCTTATATTTCTTTGAATCGTGCTAGGATCATAACCTGATACTAATCGTAATAATCCCTCTCCATATACTTGACGTGCCATAGAATAATCTTTAGCTAAGTGTTCCATCATTAAATCAGGATGAAATGAGGAAAAACCTTGATTAATAGCAGCAGCCATCATCTTTCCTTTGTCTACTTCTTTTTCATCATGCTCAATAACACTATGCATTAATTTATCTTCCACATCCTGGAACTTTAATGTTCCTCTATTTTCACTTACTTTTGAGAATTCTTTGACTTCAAAGTCAGGGAACATCACTTCCTTGCTTCTCTTTTAATTCTTTATAATTTGAAATAAAATCTTTAAACTCTTCTTTAATAAAATCTGTTGGCTTCTCCAAATATTTTACACTTGGCTTTAAACCAATCCTATGACTTAAAACAGAGTTCACAGCTTTTTCTAAATCTTCAAACGTTACCTTCTTTGCATTTCTTAAAAAAGTATTAGCAGCTGCTCGCTCATATAATCCAATTGAAGCACGAACACTAGGATGTTTTTCAAGTTTATCACTCTCCCTTAATCTCCTAACAAAGTCAATAGCAAGTGTAAAAAGATTCTCTGGAAACTCCACCTTAACTTCTTTCCCATTTTCCTTTACAATTTTTTTCTCAATAGCAAGAGTTTCAGGATAACTCATGTATAATACATCAAACCGATCCAATAATACATCACTTAGTCTCTCAGTTGAGGTATCCTCTGGATTCATTGTTGCAATAAAAATAAAATTAGCTTTAATATCAATATCATAACTCCCAATAGTTGCTGTTCTCTCCTCCAAAACTTGAAGTAATGCATTTTGCAACTTTTCAGGACACCTGTTTAACTCATCAAAAAACAAAACACCATTATTAGCCTTGAATAATTTCCCTGGAGTAAACGCTTCTATGCTTAATGGACCAAATTTAAGTGCTTTTACAGGATCAATATCTCCAATCAAGTCCTCTGCTGTCAAATCAGGACTTCCTTGAATCCTAACAAACTTTTCTTCACCCTTAACCTTAACAGATTTAGTTTTTTTGCCCATACACTCTGGACAAACAGGTTCTTTTGGATCACAATGATAACTGCAATTATTTACAATTGACTCTGGTAATAGCTTAGCAACATTTTTAGCTAATGTAGTTTTACCAACTCCTGGAGGCCCAACTACCACTACATTCCTTCCTACCAAAAGAGCTGATTTCAACCCTTCTTTGATTGCATTTTGTCCTATGATATCATTTAAGACATCCTTCCCTAATAATTCCTTTCCCAGTGCGTTTGACATAGAGGATATAGGTAGATTGAGGTTATATATAAGGTTTTGTTTAGAAATCTTAATAAACAAGTAAACTTTAAACAAGTATATGCATATATCTCAAATATTTGATTGGGTAAAAAAGAAAACTCCTTGGATGAAAGCAGCTGATGAAATTGTAAAAACAGCTGAAAATGATGCTGAAAAAATAGAAGACGTAAGAAAACTCATTAATTCTCTTAAAAGTGTAAATGCAAAGCTAAAACAAGTACAAAGTTTAGAAGCAAGATTCCTTATTATGCAAACTACTGCAAATGAAATAGGAGTAGAAAGTCAAGAACATGCCCAAGAAGTAGATAGATTATTTAGCGCAGAATTTACAGAGGATCAATTAGAAGAACATACTGCAAACCTTAAGGAAAAAGAGAAAAGGTTAAATGAGGTTAAAAAAACTAAAAAAAAATTAGAAAGATTACTCATTAAAATTAAATTGTTTAATGATAGTAATTCTACTATTGAACATATTTTAGAATATAAGAAAAAACTTGATACAGTAGCTGAAAAATTAAGTGAAAAAATCAGGAAAAAAGTAGAAGAAATGGAAAAAGGAATACAACAAGAACAAGCTAATACTCATCTCCTTCTCACACAACTTCTTCAAAAAGCAGGTAAATCTTAGATGTGATAGTATTAAGTATAATATACTTAGAATTTATTATTTACAATATAGCAAATAATAACATACTATATTATAACTATTCAAGAGTAGTAAATAAACCATAAGATTTATAAAGGGGAAACCCCATTTATACTAGCATTATGCATGCTAAAAGTATATTTTCTGAAGTAGGAAACCAAGTTTCTGATAGAGATAAATGTATTTGGGAAAGAATTATTGAAGATAGAAAAAATGGAGACTATGAAACCTTATTATATTTCTATGGAGATAAAATTCGGAAGTTAAAAGAACTTAAAGGTAAAGGTGATGAAGTTGCAGACATATTAGGTTCCTACGATAAAAGTTTATCAGAACTTGTAGATAATGAAATTCAAGAGCTTAGTTCAAGAATAGAAGATATGTATGAACAAGGACTTGATAGCTTTTTTCAAAGACATGAGTCAATAATTGGAGAAAAACTTAAAGAATCTTTAGGATGTGGAGAAGATTTTCTGTATTTTCCAGATATCACAGATGAAGATACTGGTGAATTAATATTTAAATCAAATGGTCAGATAAAAAAGATTACTATTGTTCCTCTAAATAAAGGATATGAAAATTTTGATATGGATGACATTATAGATATAGCAATTAGCTCAAATTTATTAGGCTTTCCAACTCTTCCAGGTGCTAAAACAGATCAAATTTATGTTGAACCTAATGGTGATAAATTTTTTATGTTAAGAGAATCAGAAGGAAATGCTGCAACAGGTAATGTCGCAACTAGAATTAAAGGAAATGTCATGTCCTTATTCGATCAAGATGGTTATGAATCCTTATTAAAACTTGTTTTCAAATCTAATCCTAATGAAGGATTAACACAATGGGAAACCTATAGATTAAATGGAATTAGAAATAATGAAAGACTAAAAAAAGAGGATATAAGAGCAACAGCTCCCAAAGTATTAGCATATGATTATTCTACAATTTGCACAGAATATATTGACTTACCAAGTTTAACTGATTTTTATAAAACATGCACTGATGATAAAAAATTAGCATTAGAAAGAAGAAGACAAAAAGCAATCCAAGCTATTGAAGCAGATTCTTTAAAGTATATTGAAGGAAAAGAAATTGACCTAGAAGCAGCTTTAAAGTATCATGCAGATTCAAATGATATTTCTCCTTTAGGAGAATCTTTTATCGAAGCAGAAAAAGTATTAGAAGCTAATGGAGGCTTAAACCTATTCCAATCAGACGCTAAAGAAGCAAACTGGAAATATGATGAAAAAGAAGACATGCTTTACTTAATGGATGAAAACTTAGTAAGAAGAGGTAATGAGTATTTCCACTTAGTAAGAGTTGATTCTCGTGTAATGAATGAGGTCTTAATGGGTATTGGAGATCAAGAAGAATTAGGAAGAGCGTATCTTTCTATTGTTATGTCTTGTGCTCAAAGTTTATGCTTTACATTCAAGCGTAATGAAGATACTGATTTAGTGCTTCAAAGAGAAGAACAAATAAACACATTCTTAGATAAATTAGAAACCTCTAACTCTACCTATGCAAAACATGCGCAGCCTATGAAGCAAGACTTAAAGAAAATATTAAACCAAGATACCCACACAGGGACTGCATGAAACATTAATAATTCTTGCCATTTCTATAAGATGATATCCTAAAATAGGATCTGCCTTTAGATACTGTTCACGAGAACTATATACCTTATCAATAATATCAAACACTTCGCCTATCTTTTTCAAATCTTTTGAAAAATATCCTTCATGAAGTGCATCAAACGCATTAATCAATAAACCAAGTAATTCCTTAATCTTGCCTGAAACTGATTTTACCTTTTTCGCTTTCAAAAGATAATAAATTGTTCTTTGAATCGTTGTTAAAGTAGCATAAAAATGCCAATGCAAAGCAATTTTCTCCTTATCAACAGCTTTTTTAGTAACAGCTCTTCTACAAAAATTATCAATTTTAATAACTTCTTGAGAATGCTTACTAACACCCTCTAAATCAAGTGTTCCTTTTTGCAAATTCACTAAATCTTCTTTAATCATATAGAAACTTTTCCTAAATAATTTTTCAAAACGATCTGTATTTGGCTCTGTAAGATTATCAATAACAACTAGCTTATCTTTTTTCTTAACAATCTCCCATCCCATACAATTCTTCATAAGTCCCTCTATCTGTTCAACAACTATAGATTCAGAAACATGAATCCTCAAAGAATCATATCCATTTCTATACGCATTATGCAGAATATAAATAATAAACTTTTTGTTAGTTGAGTCAATAGTAATCTCTCCTTCCTTACGCTGAGACTCTTTTGTAGTAATATATAACCCATCTTTATCTTCATCTACATTAATTTCTTTACTCCCATCAATACCATGCTCTTTAACCCATCCCATAGGTAAGGTAATAGTATAGGAATCCCTCTGCTTAATCACTTTCCTCTTCATACTATAACAAATATTCTCGATTATTTAAACCTATCGAATATATATAGAACATATGTTATATACGGATTACATATATATTTGCCAAGTAATACTTACTTCTTAGTAATAATGAGGGGTTAAAATAAGAAAAATGATAAGTCAAATTAAAAAAACAATTAAAAGAATACAAAAACCAGTTATTGATCAGATTATTGATGCATATAATGGTCACGCTAAAAAATTAAAGAAAAATATTAGTCTACATATTCACAGAGCTTATGATCTCCATATACAAGATGAATTAGATAATTTAAATCAACTCAAAAGATTAAAAGAATCAGAGCAACAAGTAATTGATTCTGTCACAACTATGATAGAATTATGCGATGGTGATACTTCTCTTCCTCAACAATTTGCAGATGAAGCAAAATCAGAAGGTTTAGAGCCTTTACTTGAACTAGTAGAAGCAAATCCAACACAAGAAAGTATTCAATTATATGTTGCTGATAGATTAAAAAATGTTTCTCATAGTTTATTTACAGCTGAAATTGAAATCAATAGAAAAAAATCAAGAAAAACTCAGATTAGTGAACCAATACATAGAATTTGTTCAACTATTCTAGAATACTGTGAAGAGTTAATACCTAACAATCCTATTCCAGAATTTACAGCAGAAACATATTCTATTAAAGGAGAATTACATCTTGAAAAAGCTTATCTAAACAAAAAAACCAAGAGAGCATCTGAGACCTTTCAGTCTGCTACTCTTGCTGTTAAAAGCTTCCAAGACGCAGTTGTAGAAGGAAAAAATGATTATGATACAATATCAGGATTAGTAGATGCTTATCATTTAGCTGCTGAAAATCCTGCTCTTAATCAAGAAGGTAAAGAAAAGATCTATACAAGAACAAGAACATTATTATTTCCATTTATTTTAGGCAAATTAGATCCAGCTTCTACATTCTTTGCAAGTATAAAACTTGCTGATGCTTGTTTCAAAATAGGAGAGCAAGAAGAAGCACTCCTAACAATGGAAACCGCTGTAAAATGTATTGAAAACAATAGAGAAAGTGAATTTCTATTACAAACAGGTTATGAATTATGCGCTTCTTATGCAATTGGAATTAGACCTAACCAAATAATTAATTCTTACATTGAATTAGCTGAAAAGTGTGGAGGAAAATAAAATGAAACAAGAACAAACAATACAAGAACCTACTCCAGAAACCCCAATAGATGTTACTTTCTCAATACCACCTGACAAAGTGAGATCCTTTTGGAATAGCATAAGATCAGGACTTTCAACATATGGAGCTCTTTACCTAGCATCTGAACAAGACTCTGAAGAGTTTCAAAGAGAAAGTGATCCAAACGAATTTTTCATTTTTGAAAAAGATTCTGATAGATTAGTTGACTTGTGCAGAGTAGGTAATACTCCTGCAAGTATGCAAGCTCTCAAACCAGAGAATGATCGTATGAGAGTCCAATTGAAAATACAAAGTGGGAATCAAAATCTCCTTTCTCATTTACAGAATATTCAAGATTACTATGAAGGACGAGCTGAAAGCGTAGCCTATCCAATAAAAGGTGAAGAAAATGCCAGACCTAGATGAATTTGGAAGGATAACAAAACCCACAGTAGAAGAAGAACAAGCTAGGCAGAGAAGAATTCATATTGGAGAAAGAGATACTGATTTTAGTGGAATGTATTCAGGAGAAAATATTCTTAATGTACAAGATTTATTTGTTAGTACTCATATCAAAAATGCAATTGCTAATCTTTTTGATGTAATTGAAGAGGATGATCAAGAAAGAATACACAAAGGAAATAACTTTGAACCTAAAGCCTATGAAGCATTAGAAAAACTAGCTCACACTTGTGGTGAACGTAGAAATATTTCTTTTTTTAAAACATTACTTGATAGAAAAGAATTAAATAAAGGAATTAGAGTGCGTGATGTTCATTACTCAGATGCTGGTTTTGTAGGAATACAATTCGAAGAAGATACCTCAATTGTTTTTCAATTACCTGATACAAATGCACCTTTTAGACCATATATGCAATTTGGTGGAGAAGGAGAGATCTATATTAGAGATTTTGATCATCCAAATGATTTTAGAGATAAAAGACTAGACTCTAGTCCTGGAAGTGCTCCACAAACAAGAAAATTTTTCAGATATCTTGATAGTAAAATTCCTGAATATCCAGATCAAGCATCACTTTCACTTAGTAAAGAAGCAGAAGATGATGGTTTTAGATTTAAAGAAATAAAAGAAGTCCCTGGAAAGTATGAAATAAAAATGCCAACTTTACCACCTAGAATTTTTTGGCCAGGATTAAGAACTTCACATTTAGGAACCCCTGTTATTGGCTACTTTACTAAATTAAAATATGATCCTACTAAAAAAACCTTGAAAGTAGAAACCTCTCAAGGAGAATTAGGATCTCTTGCAATTGACGAAGAAACCACTACACTTAATGAAACTTGTGTTGGACCAGATGGTATTGGAACTCATTCTCAGCAATATGTAAAAGAAAGAGAATTTATTGATCATGTTATAGACTTAGACAGCAATATGGAATGGCGTAAAGCCTTCATGAAATACCTTCCTGATTTAAAAAAAATTGTAGTATTCAATAAAAATGATGAACCAGTATATGTAGAGGATTGTAACCTTCCTGAAGGTGTTGAAATCAAAGAACTTCCTGGACAAAACACTTCACTTCTTGGTGTATTTGGTCCTGGTTTTAAAGATTCCTTTGGAGGTCCTGAAATCTATCCACATTTCTCTATTGGAGTCAATCCAGCAGCTGTAGGAAAAGATGATGATCGATTAGTAAAATACAATGGCAGACAATACTCTGTCAATTGTGGTAAAAGATATTCTTCAAACGCAACTAGCGTTGAATCATTAATTAAAAACATGCTCGTTACAGAGCGGAGGAACTAAAAATGAAAACAAGATTAAGTGAACATTTAAACCCAAGTAATATTAGAATAAGTCCAGGACCAACAGTCCAACATGACAACATCTCTATTTATACAGTTGTTGGAGATTGTTTACCAGATAAACCTTTAACAGGTATTGGATTTGTAAGAGTCGGAGATGAAGATTGTGAAATATCAGTCAAAGAAAGCGAACCCTACTCTGTAAACACATTATTTGTAGATAATGCATCAGATGGTCAAGCAGTTGTAATTCCACAAGGAACTGTATTCGCTGGTGGAACTCAAGATAGAGAAGTAATTCATTCCCATGTATTAGCAAATGGCTATCGAGGAGACATCCCTGTAAGATGTGTAGAACAAGGGAGAAGCTCTGCTCGACAAGACTCAGACTTATCAACAAGAGGATTCTTTACAAGAGGTCCGAATGCTCCAGGTGAAGTGCAATTACAAACAAATCAAACAGATACTTGGAACACAGTAGAAAAACATTTGTTATCACAAGGTAAAAAAGGAAATGATACAGTAGCATTAGTTGTTGTAGATAATCCTTTAGCTATTCCTGATGATAGACCCTATATTGGAATTGTTGCAGAAATTCAAAGAGGAAGCAATAAACCACCTATGTATTTTGCTGACTTTTTTCCCTTCAATGAAAATGAAGATTTACTAGATTTAGCAATTGAAGCTTACCAAAAAGATGCACAATTACATCCTGGTAGAGCAATTGAGACTGGAAATGATGGAGCAAAACAATTCTTGAAAAATATTCTTAGCTCTGAAGTAAATACAACAAAAGGCCTGAGTATTGGAACTAATTTCGAGTATAGAAACGGTAAAGCAATCACTGGAATTTTAGGGAATGATGGATTATATCATCTTCATGCTGCAGATATTGGAGAACCAGTCCCTCGTGGAATGCAATTAACAACTCTTAGTTCAGCTGAAGCTGCAAACACTTCAAAATTTCAAGAAAGTAATAAACGAGCTCAAGAATTCCAAAGAAAATACAAGATGTAAAAACCCACCTAGAAAAATGCCAAGAAATAGAAGACAAAGATTGTATGATCCTGAAAAGGACAAATATCAAATGATTAATGCAATTTTGAAAGGTCAGAGAATCAGGATTAAACAAGGAGAACTTTCTCCTGAGTTTACTCAAGATCAATTGAAGAAGATACATAGAGATATCTCTCAAAAACACCATCCTGATAAAAACCCAGCTTCTGCATCTTGGTTTCCAGATTATAATAGTTTGATGAATGAACTAAGAGACCCAGAAAAAAAGAAATCTTATGACAAAGCTAGACAACAACACATAGATGCTCAAAACAGAGAATCACCAGCTGAACGAAGAAAAAGATGGAAGCAAGAAGATAATAATCCTCCCAATACAGAAGATACAAATCCTGCTAGACCTCACGTTAATCCAGCTTATAGTTGGTCTCCCCAAGGATCTAGCAATCAAAATGGATCTTCTCCTAGTCACACCCCTTATCGACCAAGAAGAAGACAAAGAGTAAGTAGACCTAATAGAGATACCCAACGAGAAATAAAATACAATACACCTCGAGAAGTTGTTATCTCAAATGAATTGAATACTATGCAGCTAGAGCTTACAGATGAGCCTTATGTAATTATTGATGGTTTTACTGATACACAACCTACTGAAACACGTGGAAAACTCATTATTCCTGAATTAAAAGGAACAATATACCTTCCCAAAAACAATTCTCGAATGAAAATAAATATCTCCAATAACATGGGGAAGATAGTAGGAAATATTGCCCATGAAGGAGTTATTCAAAATGATATAGGAGAAATAGATATCACACTAACAAAACCCCTTGAAGTTTTAGCACAAACAGATATGGGAGAAATCTCAATGCCTGGATTCCAATATACTGGATCAGTATACTTACCAGGCACTGATAGACAACAAGGAAAATTAACACTTAAGACAGATATGGGAAAAATCAAATGTTCTTATGAACCATCCCATGCAAGAGTATAATGGAGGAAAAGAAAATGAAAAATAATGATCAAGAAGAAAATGAACAACAACCAAGAAGAAAACAATCAACAGTATCAATTGATCATCTAACAAGTGATGCTCATAGAGAATGGGCACAACAAGTAGATGAAGCTAATACACCTCAAGGATTATGGCTTCGTTATGCTATAAAATCAAAAACAGATAGATCAAAAAATACTATAAGAGTATTTTCAGAAGGATTTGTTAACAAATATGATGGGAAAGATTGTGATTATGAAGAATCATTTGTAGTACCTGAAGGAATTGAAGTGGATAGTGTTAGAATGAAAAATACTTGCATTGTAATGTTAGATGCAACAAATTCTGCACATCAATTTTATGACCATATGCATAAAGGTGATCCTTCTAAAACAATGCTCTTAGGAGTTGAAGGTATGCCAAATGCCCAAGAACTTGAAGGTCATGACAAAATATATTCTTTGAGAAGTTTTGTTAACGCATCTACTGGACACAATCCAGGACAACTAGGCTTTCAGGATGTGCTTGACAATGCATTACAACCCTCTGTAAGCTCCCAAAAAAAATCAAGCTTTTCAGGGCGACCATATGTAGCACCAAGACCTACTTGCAGTAAATAAAACATGAAAAAGTTAGGAAGAAAAAATGCCATCAATCCAATATGATCCAAAAGAAGATTTTTATCAAAAAATCAATGATTTTCTTAGTGATAAAGATCAAGATGAAATAGGTAACATTTCCCCAGATGCATCTGCTGCTGATTTTAAAAGATTAAAAAGAAAAATTAATCGAAAATACCATCCAGATACAGGAAATCCTCCTGAATGGATAGGTGAATTCAATGGAATCATAGATGAGCTAACTGACCCAGAAAAAAAAGCAATGTATGATCGAGAAAGACGATTATCTTCAGATCCAGAAAATCTTGAAGACATCTTTGAACGAGTATTTGAAAATGGATTTCAAGAAGATGTTGTATATGAAAGACCATTTGTTCCTCCTAATGATACACCTAATTATGGTAGTCCAGAATCAGGTTTTACACCAGAAGTGGAATTAGATGGAAAAACTGTCCAATGGAGAGACAACAAATTTTTTGTAAATGGTATTGAGATTCCTTTCCGAGAATATACCTGGATACAAGGTGCTATGACTATAGACGCATCTAGATCTCCAGAAAGAGGAGTGATTATAGATAATGGAGTACCTTCTGTAAACTTAGATTACCATGATGGAAATGATGTAAAACTAAGAGGATTTGCAAAAGATACTCCAGAGATTAGAGATGGTTATCTTCACTTAAAAGACTTTGTAGGCCACATTTCAATGCCAAAAAATAATCCTCATCTCACAATTAATGCAAAAGCAGAATATATGAGCAACATCTCTGGAAAAGTTATTCATCCAGGAAGATTAGAAGCTCAAACAGGAGAAATAAATATCTCAATAGAATCTCCATTAGAAGTAGTTATGGAAGAATTATTTAGTGTTTTTACTCAGGACCGTGTTGTAGGAATGATTTATGATGATAATGGCAAATATTCCCCACCAGGTAAAGAACCTATTGGAGAATTAAAAATAAAAACAGTAACAGGTAAAGTAAAAATCAAATATGATGATAAAACAAACTCGCCTTCTTCTAGCGTAATAGCTCTTTAACCCAGCTTTCGTTTAACCTTTTTAGCAACACTCTTTCCTTTCTTAACAGCTCTTTTAGCCAAAGGTTTTCCTTTCTTAACAGCTTTCCGAGCAACTTTTATTGTAATTTTAACTGATTTTCGAGCTAAAGGTGTTGCTCTCTTATTAACTCTAGCAGCTACTCCCTTAGCAACTCGTGATCCAACTCTCAAACCTTTAGAAGCAGCTCTTTTAGCTATAGGTGTTGCTTTTTTTACAGCTCTCCTAGCTACTTGAGCACCAACTTTAATTCCTCGTTTAGCAGCTTTCCTAGCTATAGGTCTTGCTTTTCTTGCAGCTTGTTTTGCAACTCTTCCAGCTACTCTCATTCCTGCTCGAATACCTTTCCTAGCAGCAACTTTAACAATAGGTCTTGATTTTTTCGCAGCTACTTTAACAAGTTTAACACTTGCTTTAATTCCACCACGAACTAATTTTTCAGCAGCCCTCTTACTCATTTTAGATGATTTTCTACCTGCCATGATTGTAGCGCCTTTTTTTATGAATTTTCGTGCTTTTTTTGTAACTCTTCCCATGAGATTCACCTCTTTTCTTCTCGTAATACTGAACTAAACAATAATAACAAAAATATGATACCTATACTAAATAAAACTATCGATATAATAGGATAACCTTGATACTTTGGACCTAAATTCGTCCCAAATATCATTGCACTACTGATAATAAAAGCAGCTCCAACAAAACTATACGCTAACCTATTTGATGAGGTATCAATATCAAATCCTAATGTTTTAATATCCTCATCAGCAATATCTATCTTAAATGTTCCTGAACGCAATTTGTCCATAATAACTCTTGTTTCTTCTG
>CALCXY010000045.1 GCA_937906345.1 Candidatus Woesearchaeota archaeon
GAAAGGGGTTAAAATCCATAAAATTGATAATCATGGAGGATATTATGAAATTGATACTGTAGAGGATTTACAGCTTGTCCAGGAGGCTTTTAAATGACTAATCTATTATTCCCAACTACTGTTGTAGGAAGTATGCCTCGTCCCAACTATATCCAAGAATTACTCAATCCAGAGATTAGGAAAACACTATCGGAAGAGGAGTTCAATAAAAGATTAGAAAATGCTATTCTTTTTGTAGTTGATTTACAAAAACAAGCAGGAGTTAATATTATTAGTGATGGTGAATGGAGAAGACTGTCTTATATTGGAGTAATAGCAGATCTTTTAGATGGTTTTAAAAGAGAACTTAAAGATGGATTATGGTGGCATACTATAACTGAAGAGCTTTCATGGAAAAATAAAGGATTATTTTCAAAAGAAGCAAAATTTGTTTTAGATAATCGAAAAACTAAATTAAAGGTTGCTTTGCCTAGTCCTTTTTTAATTGGATCAAGAATGTGGAATGAAACTGATTCTAAAAACGCTTATTTAACAAGAGAAGATTTTATGCGAGATTTAGTTCCTTTTTTAAGAGAAGAGATTCAAAAATTAGCAAAAGCAGGTGTGAGTATTGTGCAGATAGATGATCCTCATTTATGTCTTTTTGTTGATCCTGAGTATCGTGCAAAATTTAAAGATGCTGAAAAAGAATGTTCTTTTGGTGTTGAGTTGATTAATGAAGTTGTCAAAGGCATTGATGATATTGAGATTGCAGTTCATTTATGTAGAAGCTCTGGAACAAGAAATAGAAATTTGAAAAAAGGAAAGAAAACTGGTTTTGTTGGTAAAGGGGGTTATGATTTTATACTTCCTTTTATTAACCAATTAAAGGTAAACCAATTAGCAATGGAGTTTGCAGATCCTGAATCAGGAGATGTATCTGTATTAGAACATATTCCTAATAAAAAAATAGGATTTGGTTGTGTGGATTGCAGGCCAAGTGTTTTTAATAAATCTGAAGAGATTGTTAAAAATGTTGAGAAAGCTCTGGAATATGTTGACAAGGAAAGAATTCTCTTAAACCCTGATTGTGGATTTGCACCAGGTAATGCAGCTCCTGTGAGTATAGATCAAGCTTATGACAAACTTAAAGAAATGGTTAAGGCTTCTAATGTATTGAAGGGGAAATATTAAACAACCTTCAACTCATCAATCTGAAAATACCTTTTAACAATATTCTCATTATAACGCAGAGTTTCAGCTGCTCTGCCTATAAGATGGCCACGATTTTTATTATCAGCTGGAGTAATAGTAACTATTTTCTTACCATCAACTTCTTCCTCTTCAACATTTGAGACTTTAGAAGGAAAAACTAAGTTTTGAATAAATTGTTTAATATCTGGTGAAAATTCAATAATTCTAATGTTTTTTTTAGACATATTTCCTAAGCGTTTTACATTTGCACCATTTTTCCCAATAGCTTTACCTGCTTCGTTTTCATTAACAACATAGGTAATTTGGTTTTCTTCTGGAAAACAATCTTTAACACTTGCTCTAGTAAGCTTTTCAAATAAAGAAATAAGTTTTAACGTATCTAAATCAAACTTAATTTTATTCATTGTTGACACTTAAGACAGAGATGGAAAAACGTTTTTTGCAAACGACTCCAAGTTCATCATTAGGAACTTTTAGTTTTACGATATCTACCTTACTTATTTTAGACATATGTGTTAAATCATCCACTACATTTGTTGGACAGTTTTGAGCTAAAAATATTTTTTTTACAAGTCCTTTGCTTAAATTTTTAATAGCTACTTGAGTTCCTATTTGAACTTTTTTTTGTTCTAAAAGTTTTTTAATTTCACTAATAGGCTCGCTCATTTTTTAGACTCCTTTTCTTTAGTAACTAATCCAGGTAAACCAGTTCCAATAGGAACAGCTTGGTTAAGCATAACATTTTCAATAACTGAATTTAATTCATCTTTTTCTCCAATTAAAGCTGCGTTAATGATATGTTTAATAGGAGTCTCAAATGAAGCTCGTGCTAAAACAGAAGATTTTTCAGAAACTACACCATATCGAGTGATACCTTTCATAACTCCTGACGTGCACATGGTATCTGCTGTTAGCATAATATGTCTAATATCAACATTTAATCCTTGAGCTTCAATTACTTTATACACTTCATTAATCAAAGCTTGTCGAGCAGCTTCAATTCCTAATGTATCATAAATTTCAATTACATCATTAGAGATAGTTTTTTCCTTATCAACCCAATTTAACTCAAAAATCTTTTTAAGATTAGTTCCTGCTGTGATAATAATAAATTCTTCTCCTCGTTTAACAGGTAAAACTTGTTTAATTCCTTTTATTCCTTTGACAAATACCTTTCTCACTTTTTCCTTAAATTTATAGACTTCGTTCAAATTTTCCTCTTTACTTTTTACTTTTACAGTGATTTTATCACTATCTCCTTTAATATTTTGAATTTGACCTTTAGCTCCTTTTTTGATGATGGTGATAAGATTATTTAATGTTAGTCCTAATTCTTTCAGCCTTTCTTTATTGAGCTTAATTTCAACTTTAGACTCAACAATATTAATGAGGAATTCTTTTGTTACTTCCTCAAAAACTGTTTCTTTTATGGAGAGGGCAAGTTTTCTGATATCTTTTCCTTTATTATAAGGACTTTTCAAATAAATCTCCATCATAGGTGTTTTAATCTTTTTCCTACAATCTAAAATTTCAATAATCCTAGGTAAACCCATAGTAACGTTCATCTCAGCTACTCCAGCAAAGTGGAAGGTATTTAGAGTCATCTGTGTTCCAGGTTCTCCAATAGATTCAGCTGAAACAATCCCTACAGATTCTCCAGCAGCAACTTTAGCATAGTCATACTCTTCAAGGAGTTTATCAGCTATCTTTTGTATTTTAGAAGCTGAAGCTCCTTTTGGTAATAGTGAATTTGCTTCTTCTAAAATATTCTCTGGAATTTTCCCTATTAGTTTTTTTAGTGTTGGATTCATTTTATATGCTATCAATTATTTTTTTAACGTTAATTTTTCCATTTTCTGATTTGGAAACATCTATTCCATCTTCACCATAGGTAAATTGAATAATTTTTCCACCAGAATCTCTTACTGTATTGTCATACTCAACTTTAATATCTTGCATTGCGTTAGCTAGTCTTCTATATAAATAACCGGATTTAGGAGTTCTTAGAGCAGTATCCATTAAGGAATCTCTTCCAGTCATAGCACCAAAGAAAAATTCATGAGGTGCTAGTCCTTTTTTGAAACCGTGCCTAATAAACCCTTTAGATGCAGGACTTAAATCTCCTTTTTTGAAGTGTGATAAGGTTCTACTAATATATCCTTTTTCAATTCTTTTACCTCTCATAGCTTGCTGTCCAACACATGCAGCCATTTGAGCTAGGTTTAATGGTGATCCTTTAGCACCAGAAGCTGCCATAATAACTGTTGCATTTTCATTTGTTGAATACTCAGCAACAATATGGGCTGTTTCGTTTCTTGCTTTATTTAATAATTCTAATATTTTTAATTCTAAAGTTTCCCTTAAGGTTCTTCCTGGAAAGATGTCCAATTTGTTGTCTTTATATTGTTGGATCAAAATTTGAACATCTTGTTCAGCTTTTTCAAGAGTTTCATCAATTCTTTTTCTACCATCTTCTGGAAGATCTGAATCATGTAATCCAGTTGTGAATCCTAGATCTAATAAGACTTGATTTCCTAATCTAAATATATTTTCTAATATTGTAATTGTTTTTTTAGGGCCATACTGTTTATGCAGGTCTCTTAACATTAAACCAGCTTCTTGTCCTATGGTATTTGAGTCAATAACTCCTTTAATTAGTGAGCCGTTTTTAATAATTACATCATTATCTTCTTTATCTCTAGAATTTCCTTTATAATGGAAGTCACTTGGTAATAAAACAGAGAATATCTCTTTCCCAGTAACTTTTTGTTTGCTTGGTAAACGTTTTAAGTTAGTTATTCCAATAGAAGTTAAGATTTGTACTGCATGGTTTCTTTCAATTTCCATATCTTTTGTTAAAAGGTAGTTTCCACTAATGGAATCTTGTGTGCAACCAATAATAGATAATCCATATCTTGGACTAATAAGTTGAGTTGGAATACTCATTAATATCTCTGCTTCAGCTCTTGCTTCTTCTGTTTGAGGAATATGTAAATTCATTTCATCTCCATCAAAATCAGCGTTATACGGATGGCATACCGCAGGATTTAATCGTAATGTTCTTCCAGGTAATACTTTAATCCTATGACACATCATACTCATTCTGTGAAGAGACGGTTGCCTATTAAAAATTGCAATGTCTCCATCCATGAGGTGCCTTTCAATAATATATCCTGGTTGGAGTTCTTCTAAAGCTGCTTCTTTTGTTTCATCAGTGATTTTTTTCTTTTTACCGTCAGGTCTAACAACATAATTACATCCTGGATATTTACCAGGTCCTTTTTCTAAAAATGCTTTAAGATATTTTAAATTCCAAGGTGTTACTGCTTCTGGAACTGAAAGTTTCATTGCAATTATTTTTGGAACGCCTACTTCATCTAATGCAAGCATTGGATCAGGACTAATAACTGTTCTCGCTGAAAAATTAGTTCTTTTACCTGCTAAGTTATGCCTAATTCTTCCTTCTTTACTCTTGATTCTTTCGCTAATTGTTTTTAATGGTTGACCAGATCTATGACGAGCAGGAGGTAATTGAGCAACATTATTATCAAAGAAAGTAGTTATGTGATATTGTAATAAATCCCATAAATCCTCAATAATAATCTCTGGTGCACCAGCATTAATATTTTCAAATAATCTTTGATTAATTCTTATGATATCTCCTAGTTTGTGAGTTAAATCATCTTCACTTCTTTCACCTGATTCTAATGTGATAGAAGGTCTCATAGTAACTGGAGGAATTGCTAATACTGTTAAAACCATCCATTCTGGACGAGAAGCTAGAGGATTAATTCCAAAAATAGAAACATCTTCATCACTAATTTTTTCAAGACGCATTCTCACTTCAATTGGAGAAACTCTTTTATCATTTTCTAGGAATGTTGTTGGTTTTTCAATAGTAATTTTATATTGTCGAGCATTACAATGAGGACATTTATTAACTTTTTTGAGAGAAGTAACAATTTTTTTGATATATAATCTTCTCGCAATTATCCCAAGTTCTTTTTGGATTTTTTCAGATTCTTTTTCTACAGATTCACGTTTTTGATCTGGAATTAATATTTTTCCACAATCTCTACAAGAACATGAAATTAAGGTATGAACAATAGCTATAAAACTGATATGAATAATAGGTCTAGCTAATTCCATATATCCAAAATGTCCTGGGCATTCTTTTAGCTTAGCACCACAGGTTTTACATCTTAATCCGGGATCAATAACACCTAATCTAATATCCATAAGGCCTCCATCAACAGGGTAGCCTTCTTTATCATATAATTCAGGAGTAACAATTTTAGCAACACTCATCTTTTTGATAAGCTTAGGACTCATCATTCTAAATTCAATTGCTTTAACCTGTTTGAAAATACCAACTTCTGAAGGTTCTATAATTTCCTTTTTTTCTTCTTCTGATAATTCAGATGATTCTTCTGATTTATTTTCTTCAGCTTTAGTTTTTTCTGGTGTTTCTTCTTTTGCCATTTTCTAGTATTTATTTTTTAATATTAATTTAGGATAAATTCCAAGTGATTTGAATTCATCAAGCATTAATTTGAAAGCGTAACTAATCTCAATATCATTAATTTCTGCTGTTTCAGATGAAACAGGTTCCATTTGTTTATCATTATAAGTATCATAGAATCCCATAATTCCTGTTTCTTCGCTTACTGGAATAACTGTTCTATCTGAATCAAATCTTTCTTTTAATAATAATGAAGCGCCATGAGCAATAAATGTGTCTTTCTCCATTTCTCCTAAACGAAGGCCTCCTTCTTTAGCTCTACCTTCTGTAGGTTGTCTTGTAAGCAATTGAATAGGTCCTCGTGCTCTTGAGTGGAGTTTGTTAGCAACCATATGTTTAAGTTTCATATAATACATGTTTCCTACATAAATTTTAGATTTATATTGTAATCCAGTAGCTCCATCAAACATAGTTTCTGAACCATCTTCTCTGAATCCTAATGATAATAATTCTTCTCTTAGTGCTTCTTCACTTTCAGAATTAAATGTTGTTCCATTTACAAATCTTCCTGATAATGAACCAGTTTTACCTGCGATTAACTCTAATAAGTGAGCAACTGTCATACGACTTGGAATAGAATGAGGAGAAAAAATGATATCAGGTACAATACCAGATGTGGTAAAAGGCATGTCTGAATTTGGCACAATAATTCCAATAACTCCTTTTTGACCATGTCTAGATGTGAATTTATCTCCAATCTCTGGAATTCTTTGATCTCTAATTCGTACTGCGACCAATTTGTTACCTTCAGAATTTTCAGTAAGTAAAATAAAATCTATAACTCCTTTTTCTCCATGTCTTAAGGAAACTGAGGATTCTCTTCTAGTAGATGAAGCTAAATTATATTCATCTAATCCTGATAAGAATCGTGGAGGGGATGTTTTTCCTATGATAACATCATCTTCAGCAACTTTTGCTTCTGGGAAGATAATACCATCTCCTTCTAATAGTCTATAATCTTTTTCACTTTTGAAACCTTTAATATCTTTATCAGGAACAGTAACCTCATCCATTAATCCTCCTGAGTATCTTAGCTCTTCTGCTAATGAAGGCCTATAATATGTGCTTCTTCCAAGTCCTCTATCAATAGAACCTTGATTTAATACAATTGCGTCTTCCATATTATATCCTTTGTAGCTCATAACTGCTACAACAACATTTTGTCCTGCTGGATGATGTTTATAATCAGAGATTTCATGCATAATAGTATTAACAATAGGAACTTGAGGATAATGTAAAAGATTAACATCCATGTCAAGTCTTATTGGAAAATTTGAAGCGTAAAATCCTAGTGCTTGCTTTTGATTTTTTGAACCTGCATTTAATCTTGCACTTGGATTAAAATTTCCAAAAGGAACTAATGATGTTGTTAATCCTAGCATAGTTACAGAATCAATCTCTAAATGTGTATGATGGGGAGTTAATGATTTTTCATCAAAAGAGACGAGTGCGTTCTCTTCTTCACCAGCATCAATATACTCAATAATTCCTTGATCTACTAAATCTGACCAAGTAATCTCATTATTTTGGAGTTGTTTAATATGTTTTTCAGTTAATAGAGGAATGCCGTCTTTTACAATAATTAAAGGTCTTCTAGCTCTCCCGCCTGATGTGCTAATATGAATTTCATTACTTTTTTTATCATGAAAAACATTTAGGTTTTTAGAGATTACACCTTTACGTCTTTCCTGCTTTATCTGTTTAACAAAATCACCTGGATTTTCTATTGTTCCAGAATACTTTCCGTTTATAAAGACTTCATTCATTGTATCGGTTTCATCCCCAAATTTTTTAATGCTTTTGTAGCTTCTTCTTCATCTACAGTAGATGAGATGCTTGTTAATAATGCTAAATTTTTACGTAGTCCAATGTTAGTTCCTTCAGGTGTTTCAATTGGACATAATCTTCCTAAATGTGTGCAATGTAATTCTCTTGCATCGAAATTTTCTTGTGATGCAGATAATGGAGAAACAACTCTTTGTAAATGTGATAAGGTTTCTAAAAAATTAAGTCTTTGAATTCTTTGTGAGATTCCTTTTCTTCCGCCAACCCAATTACCTGTTGCCATAGAAGAATAAATTCTTTGAGTAAGTAATTTATCTCTTATAATAACTTTAATGGAAGGGAATTTTCCTCTCTTTACAATTCTTTGAAAATTGTACAATAAATCTTGGATTAATACTTTAAGGTTAACTCTAAATAAATCTCCTAATAGTTCTCCAGCTAATTTTAATCTTTTATTTGCATAGTGGTCTTTGTCATCTGTATTAACAGATCCTGTTTCAACTCTAATATATTTTTTAATATATTTGCATAAGTTGTAAGCTTTAGTGACTCTATCTTCTTTGTTTGATCCTAAATGGGGTAGCAGGTATCTATCCAAAATTTCATACATACGCTCTACTCTAATCTCTTTTGTTTGTGTGATTCCAATTCTTTTAGCGATATAGTCAATAGCTTCTTCCTGATTTTTAATCTCTACAAACTCATAGAGATTAATTAAAACCTCATCAAATTGTTTTTCAGATGAAACTGATTTCATAATCTCTTCATCTTTTAAGACTCCAAGTGCTTTAATGATCACAATTAAAGGAATTCTCTTAACTCTTGTAAAAGTAAGATAAAAAATACCATCTTTCATTCTTTCAATAGTATGTGGAATTTTAAAACTACCAATCTCTGAAAATAATTTTCCAGAAAATGCTGAAACTCCTGTTGACATTTTTTCAACCATAAATCTGTTAGATGCTAGGTCTTCAATATCAATAAGAACTTTTTCTGTACCATTAATAATAAAATATCCTCCAGGATCGTTAGGATCTTCACCTTTTTCAGTTAATTCATCTTTGCTTAAGTTATTTAGATGACAAAAATTTGATTTTAACATAACTGGAATGTTTCCAATAGGAGTAGTAAATGATTCTCGTTGCACATCATTGATATGTGCTGAAACTTCAATAAAACAAGGAGCAGCATAAGTAATTTTTCGTAACCGAGCTTCAATGGGATAGATAGCACGTTTAGATCCATCAGCTTCAATAATAGTAGGTTTTTCAACCCAAATCTTATCTAATCTTATTTTAAAGTCATCAATATTATGTGGGATAATTGTTGGGATAATTTCTTTATTTTCTTCAACAATTACTTGTAGTTGCTTTTCAATAAAATTATTAAAAGATTCAATATCAGATCTAATAAAAGATTCTTCTTCAAAATATTTTTTAATTAAGATAGAACCTTGATTAAGCACTGATAACACCTCTGTAAAAAGGAATTTCTCCAACATTTGGATTTACCCTGATAATTTTTATAATATCTCCTTCTTTTGCTTTGAGATGTGCAATAGCTGGATCTTTAATAAGAATTTTAGGAAGGTTAGCATTTGTTATCTGATATTTTTCTAGAAGGTCTTTTTTTTCTTTTTCACTTAGCTTAGAATGTTTGTGAACAAGATGATGTTTTGCGATATCGAATTTTGCCATTTTATGATTGAACTCCAAGATGCTTTTTTTTTATGGATGAAAATGATAATTTTGTTCTAAATAATATAACGGGCCGGACGAGATTTGAACTCGCGACAACTGGATTAAAAGTCCAGTGCTCTGGTGCCTATGCACTTAAACATTCCAGGCTGAGCTACCGGCCCAAAACGCCCTGGCCGGGAAGCTCTCACAACCTCGTCAAAGATTCGTGTTTCGAACCCGGGTCGAAGCCTCGACAGGGCTTCATGATAGTTGCTGCAGCGTTAAGCTGTGCCAGACTACACTACCAGGGCAAACAGCGGTTAATCTCCTACTTAATACAAATAAATCTAACTAAAAAGTTATATTTGTATGTAGAAAGATTCTCCTGGCATTTATCAAAAGAAAAAGGTACCCCTTTATAAAGGTTTTGTATATTTAGGCTTTGCCTGATAAGTAAACGAAAAGTAAGCTCTACCCGATAAGTCTTAATTC
>CALCXY010000046.1 GCA_937906345.1 Candidatus Woesearchaeota archaeon
CTTACTAGAATGTGATTCTAATTCTGCTTGGAACTTATTCCTTACTCTTGGAGAAATCCATGATTTCATTTTCATTCCAGTTTCAGAATCAATAAAATCGCATTCTCCATTAAATCCTAAATTTTTTTCTATAGGATCTAATATTTGTACTATTTTCATTTGATGTTTTCCTAAATGTATAAATGCTTTTTTAATCTCATCAATATTAATTAAAAAATCACTAATTAAAACAACCATAGATTTTGAACCAAACATTTTTCGATAATGACTTAAGCAAGTATCAATAGATGATTTTCCTTCTGGTTTAATACCCTCTACATGTCTAAGCATAGCTGCTATCATTCCTTTACCCCTTCCACCTGAAAATAATTGTAAATCTTCTGAAAACGTAGCAAACTTAACTTTTTCATTATTTTTAGTTGCTAAATAAGCAAATCCTAATGCAAGCATTGATGCATACTCATGCTTTTTGATTTTTTGTCCAAAATCCATGGATGCAGATACGTCCATGATTACATGCACAACTAAGTTTCTCTCTTCTTCATAATTTTTTGTAAAATAGTCATCTGTTCTTGCATATACTTTCCAATCAATACCTCTAATATCATCTCCAGGTGCATAGACTCTATGATCTGCAAAGATTAATCCTCTTCCAGTAGCTTTGGACTTTTTCTGACCAATAAAATCACTAGTAACACGTTTTTGCAGTATCAAATTAAACCTATCTAATTGTTTCAAAAATGATGTATCAATTGCCATTCTGCACCTCTTGAGGAACTGACTCAAGGGACTTAGCACATCCAAATAAGGTGACCAATATGAATATACTAAAAACCTTGTTCATCTTCCTACTTCTTCACCTTTTGAATTAATTCTTTAATTGCTTCATCAGTGCTCATGCCTTTTCTTTCTGCTTCAAAGTTTAAGATCACTCTATGCCTCAATACTGATGGAGCCATTGCATGCACATCTTGGGTATTCACAAAATTCCTTCCTTCAATCATAGCTCTTGCTTTTGCAGCCATAATTAAGCCTATAGATGCTCTTGGTGATGCACCATATTGAATAAGCTCTTTTTGTGTTCTTGTTGTATTGATCAAATTCACCACATATTTTTTAAGATCAGTTGCAATTGGCATTTTTTTAGTCATTTCTTGCAATGATACAATATGTGTTTTGTTCAACAATACCTTTAACCGTGTATGTGGCTTTTCAGAGGTATATCTGTTAGCAATTTCGTATTCATCATCAACTGTAGGATAATCTACTTTGATTTTTAACAAAAACCTATCAGCTTGTGCCTCTGGTAAAGGATATGTTCCCTCTTGCTCAATTGGATTTTGAGTAGCTAAGACAAAGAATGGCTCATCAAGCTTAAATGTGCTGTTTCCTACTGTTACCTGTCTTTCCTGCATAGCTTCAAGCATTGCTGATTGAGTTTTAGGTGTAGCCCTATTAATCTCATCTGCTAATACAATATTAGCAAAAATAGGACCTGGCTGAAACTTAAAATGCCTTTTTCCTCCAGAATCTTCAATCAAATATGTTCCAGTGACATCACTGGGCATCAGATCTGGTGTGTTTTGTATTCTCGAGAACTTCAAATTGAGAAGTTCACTTAGTGTTCTCACTGCTAAGGTCTTTGCTAACCCAGGGAATCCTTCAAGCAATGCATTACCATTTGCTAAAATAGCAACTAATACCTGCTCTATGACTTCATCTTGGCCGACAACAACCTTGTTCATCTCCTTTTTTATGCTTTCAAACGTTGCCTTATACGATTTCATTTTTTGGTCACCTCATAATTAGATTTTATGTGAATTTCATTTTTTTTCATATGATCACCTCATGATCCTGCTGTCCTTAAAAAGTAATTTTTAACTAATTCCAAATGTTCTTGAGAGATTTTACCTTCTTGAGATACTGCAGCTTCCTGGGTAAAAATATCTTCAGGGAATAGTTTTACTTCTTCAAAATCTCTATAGGTGGTATCAAACACATTCCTTGTATTTAATTCCATATTTCCTGTTAAAAGATTAATATTTACTTGTTCTTCTCCTAACTCTGCTAATACAGCTTCTCCATAAATATCCTCCTCAGAAGAACCTCCTATAAGCTCTGCTCCAGATCCTCCTCCTGTATCTTCCCCTGATTTAATAAAAGTAGGCTTAAACTCATCAGGAATGTTTTCAAACGCTGTTACAATATCAAAATAAAATCCAAAATGCCCAAATATCACAATAACAAAACATAACGCAATGATTATGCCAGTTTTTACTGATGTTTTTCGAACATTGATAAACGAGCTTAACTCCACTTTTTTAAGATCTTTTTCAACTTCTTTGTGTAAATGCTCAACAAAAGGATTATCTTTTGCTGCTGCATATTCTGCTGCAGTTCTCAACTTGTATTCCATATCAGGATATTTATGTTCAACATCAATAATTCTTGATTTTGGTAAAGAATGATACAAATCATAACAAAAATAAAAAATTCCTGGAATAATTCCATACATGCCTGGTAAACCTAAAGAAGCTAAAACAAAAAAGGTTCCTAAAAACACAAGAGAGGAATCTAATAAAGCTCTCAAAAGGTAGAAATTATTTAAATTTCTCCTAATT
>CALCXY010000047.1 GCA_937906345.1 Candidatus Woesearchaeota archaeon
GATAATGTAAATCAAAAAAGTGAACTTCGTATTATCAAAGCAATAGATGCAGATGTAAATAACGGAGAAGGATTTATTGTATTAGGAAAAATAAATGGGGAAAACCTTGCTTTGGACACAAATGAAATTATGGCTAGAAACAATAATGAACCTTCACCATTATATATTCAACATGAAGGGGGAAATACTATTCTTAATAAAAATGGTGGAAGAGTAGGTATTGGTCTAAATGATCCAGATGCAATCCTTCATATTGATGGATCTGATAGTGATCAAGCCAAAGCAACTGCAAATGTTTTAAGAATATCTAGTAACGATGAAGCAGGTACTCTAGCTCGTTTCTACAACAGAGGCAGGAGCATGGGATTTATAGAAGCTGACCATGATAATAAGCGTTTTAGAATTCACGCAATTAAAACAAAGCCCTGCGATGATCCTCCATGCACTGATCCTACTAATTATGAATTAAGATTATCAGGACAAAAAGTTAAGATTGACGCTGATGAAGTTAGGATTGATGCAGACGATTTTTCTGGATTAAAAATCACTGTAGATAATTCAAACACAAATTGTAAAAGATTAACCCTGGGTCCTAGTCAAAATGGAGGTCCTAATAATAATAATCAAGTATGGAATGTACAATGTCCTGACGGAAAAGTTTTAGTGGGTCTATGGGATGATAATGATAATTTTGGTGATATAGATTATGCAAAATGTTGTCCTCTTAAAATTGTAGCAAGTTAACCAGCACATTTATAATTAAGAATAGAATTCTCATGTCAAGCCCCTGTAGTATAACGGATAGAACACAAGCTTGCGGAGCTTGAGATCGGAGTTCAACTCTTCGCAGGGGCGTTTTATTTCCTCTGCCCCTCTACAACCTTCTTAATATGACTTAAAGTTGTAGCTTCTGAAACTGATTTATCCTCTCTTAACCTAACAACTCGAGGAAAACGAAGTGCATAACCACTCGAATAAGAAGGACTCTTTTGAATCTCTTCAAAAGCAATCTCCAAAAGAACCTTAGGCTTTACAGTAACTTCTTTTCCCTTCTCAGAAACAACTAAACCCTTCAAAAGCTTAGTTAACTCTTCAAAACTTAAACCTTCTTCTTTCTTCTCTTTAATTCCAGTTCCTACTTTTCCTAACTCTAAAAAATCATCACCAGATTTACAAGCAATCGTAAAACTACTCAACCATTTCGATCGTTTACCTTCTCCCCACTCAGCACCAACAACAACCAAGTCAAACGTTTCCATAGTTGATTTTAATTTCACCATATGCCCAACTCTTGCACCAGGCTTATACGGAGCATCTAATTTTTTCAGCATTAAACCTTCTTCTCCATCTTTAAGGCTTTTTTTGTAAAAATCTTCAATTTCTTTTTCATCTGAAGTAACTATACTTTGTGTCAATTTAATTTTTTTAACTTTAGAATCAACAATCTTTTCCAATATCTTTCTCCTTTCAACAAACGCTTCTTGCAATAAATTCTTTCCATTAAAATAAAGAATATCAAAAACATTCAACTCAACAGGTAATTTCTTAGCAATGCTTTCAATATCATACTTTCTCTTAATACGCTGAGAAACATTTTGAAAGGGTAAATACTTTCCAGTTTTAGCATCAAACCCAACAGCTTCTGCATCTAAAATAAAATTATCTCCTTTAACACAAGATCGAACATAATTAACCAATTCAGGAAACTGCTTTGTAACTTTTTCTAATCTCCTAGTATAGAGTTCAATTCTTCCATCACTTTTATGCACTTCAACTCTAAACCCGTCATATTTGTATTCTGCTTGACAAGGACTACCTACTCTTGCTAATGCATCTCCAATAGTTTCTTCTTTTGGTCCAAGCATAACCTTTACTGGAATAAATATTTTAATATCAACTTTTTCTAATCCTTTTTCTTTTTTCTCTTTCGCAATTTGAGCAACCTCTCCAAAATTATTAGTAACATCAAAAGCACCTTGAACTAAATCAATAGTGGAATTATACTCTTCTCTATTTTCAGGCTCAATTTTTTGCTCTTTAAAATCATAATTAAGTTTTAATTTCTCCCCAAAATAAGCCCAAACAATCGCATCTCTCAATGTTCCATCTGCAACTCCTACTCGTAAATCTTCTAAAACTGTCCTAATAATATATTTTGCCTCCAAAGCCTTAGCAGAAGTTAATAATTCACTAATAAGCCCTACTTTTTTATCAACAGTACCCATTCCAGTAAGTGAGGCTAATTTGGCAAGATTATCAAATACCTTATTTACAGTTAATTCAGAAGAAAAAAGAGTAGCTTGTTTTTTAGAACTCATTAACTCTTTTGTAACATCTCCTAAATCTCCTAATTTCTTCCATTTTTTCTCTATAGTATCAGCAGATTCTCCAGAAGAAACAGCTAATGCTTTAATCACCAATCGTGAAGCAACTCCTAATTTACGCTCATCATATTCTTGATACACTTTTCCTTGTAAAAGTAAGGTAATCTTCTCAAGAGCTTCGCTAGGAACTTTTTTCAAAAATTCAGAGATAATATGTGTTTTCCCTAATCTTTTTGAAGTATTTTCTAAGGAATCATACACTTCTGCTAAAGCATGATATTTCATCTTAATCTTAGTTGAGAGGTAAATTCCGACATATTTAAATATTCCTAATTCAAAAAAGAATCCCATGGAAGTAACAGATTGTATTCTATCAAGAAGATCAGTAAGAAAATATCTTGATATAAGTGTAGAAAGAGATAAAATAGGAGTTATCATGGAAGCAGGTAAAGCCGCACCATCTGCTGGAAATATTCAAAATTGGAAATTTTTATTGATAGAAAACGCTGATAAACGAAAAAAGATAGCAGAAGCTTGCTTACAACAATGGTGGATTGCCAAAGCACCTTCAATTATTATTCTTGTCGCTGAACCAGATAAAGTAAGGCAATTTTATGGAATTAGAGGAGAGAGATTATATTCTCCTCAAGGATGTGCTGCAGCTGCTATGAGTATGCTATTAGAAGCTCATAATCAAGGATTAGGTTCTTGTTGGATAGGTGCCTTTGATGAAGGAAAGATTAAATCTTTATGTAATATTCCTGAACAAGCAAGACCTCAAGCGATTATTACAATTGGCTATCCAGATGAAAATCCCCCTCCCCCACCTGAATTTTCTTTAGAAGAAGTGATGTTTTTCCGAGATTTTGGTGGCCAACCTAATAGGATTGAGGATATTCCTGCTTATTTAGGAGAATTCTCTGATAAAATCGATAAAGGCGTAACTGCAACTAAAGATTTCATTAAAAAACTAGCAACTCCTAAGAAAAAGAAATAAGTTCTATCTTCTCCACCATACAAAAATATTTAAATGAGTTTATCCATAATCAGGTATGGCAGCTACTCCAGATTACACAAAGGTTTCTGAAAGAGTTAAAGGATTTGATGGAAAATCTTATACACTAGGAGAATTCTTAATTGAAGAAGGATTAGTTCAAGAATCAACAGATCAGAGTGGGATGGATCTAAGAACTCCATTAGCACGATATCAGAAAGGAGAAGAATCTAGATTTTCTATGAATATCCCTGTGATGTCAGCATCAATGCAAGCTGTTACTGGTTCTGAAATGGGAATAGCTTTATCTATGCTTGGAGGCATAGGCCCAATTTTTTGTTCTCAACCAATTGATCGTCAAGCTGAAATGGTTCGAAGAGTAAAACATCATAAAGCAGGTTTTGTAGAATCAGAATCAAATTTAAAACCAAGTGATACTCTTGAAGCAGCTATAGAATTAACTGACAAAATGGGGCACTCTACTATAGCTATTACCTCTGACGGATCTCCTCATGGTGAACTACTTGGATTAATAACAAGAAATGATTATTTAAGAGATGATGGAATATGTGATCCTAAAAAGCCAGTAAGAGATTATATGACTCCATTTGACAAATTAGTGGTTGGAACTGATGGAATATCACTTGAAGATGCTAATAGACTAATGTATGAAAGAAAAACAGGGAAACTTCCAATTGTCGATAGTGATAATAATCTAAGATCTATTGTTTTTAGAAGGGATTGGGAAATAAACAAAGCATTCCCTAATCAACTTGTTGATGATAAAAAAAGGCTTATTGCAGCAGCAGCTTTAAACACTATGGATTATGAAGAAAGAGCCCCTGCATTAGTTGATGCAGGTGTAGATGTAGTATACTTTGACTCTTCTTCTGGTTTTTCAGAATATCAGAAAAAAGCAGCATTATGGGTAAGAGACCAATACCCTGATTTAATAATTGGAGGAGGAAATATAACTAATGCAAGAGCATTTAAATTCTTAGCTGAGGAAGCCAATTTAGATTTTATTAAAATAGGGATAGGAGGAGGCTCAATTTGCATTACCAGACAGCAAACTAACTTAGGAAAAGGCCAAGGAACCGCTGTTATAGAGGTTGCTGAGGCTCGAGATGCATATTTTCATGAAACAGGAACATACATCCCGTTAGTTTCAGACGGTTCTATAAGTTCAGATGGTCAAATAAATGCAGCGCTATGTCTAGGTGCTAATACAGTTCAAATGGGGAGATATTTCGCAATGTGTAATGAAAGTCCTCCTCAAATCACAGTGAGTTCAAATAATGTTCGAACTAAAGGGTATTGGGGAGAAGGAAGCCCAAGAGCAAGAAACTGGCAAAGATATGATCATGGAAATGAAGATTTAAGTTTTGATGAAGGTGTAGAAGGTTATCTTCCTGTAAGTGGACCAGTAAGAGAAGTTTTAGGCTTAACTTTAATGAAAGTAAGAGATGGAATGAAAAAATTTGGTTGTAGGACAATTGCTGAATTACACCAAAAATCACAACTTCAAATAGTCTCTGGCCCAACCATTGAAGAGAGTGGATCCCATGATATAATGACTTTAGATACATCCGGTTACAGAAGTGATCAATGGGGTGGAAGAGATAATTAGTAACCACAAATCCCTCTAACCTATATACTCCAATCTCTATATTGCAATATATATATTCTAATATATAAATGTTTATATACAATAAAATCCAAAATAGAAATATTAACAAGGTTTTGGCGAACCTTATTTATATTTGGCGATTATGTAACATTTACATTGGCGTTTGTAAATGACGTTTTCTAGGGATTAGTATAGATGTACTACTATATAAGTTTAACTATTTAGTGGACTCTATATGTTGGTCAACCACAAAAACAAAGGGGTGAATAGAATGGATTTTATCGTGGAAAACGCGAAAAAGAAATTAGAGGAAATGCCTGAGGTAGCATCTAATGTAAAACAGGCGTGTATTAGAGTATTAGGAGTAGGGGGTGCTGGTAATAATATGGTATCCTGGCTCTACAAAAAAGGTATTAAAGGCGCTGAAATCATCGCATGTAATACCGATCAGCAACATATCAACATAGCTGAAGCAGATAAGAAATTTCTTATTGGAACCGAGTTAACTCGTGGCTTAGGTTGTGGAGGATTTGCTGAAAAAGGTGCAGAAGCTGCTCAAGAATCCCTCCAAGAGATTAAAGAATCTCTGAAAGGATCAGATATGGTCTTTGTTTGCGCTGGAATGGGTGGAGGAACAGGCACTGGCGCTGCTCCAATCGTTGCATCAGTTGCAAAAGATACAGGATCTATCGTTATTGGCACTGTAACTATGCCTTTCAGAATTGAAAGAGCAAGAGTAGATAAAGCAGAATTTGGTTTATCTCAAATGCGACAAGTAGCTGATACTGTTATTGTAATAGATAATAATAGACTAGTTAACATCGCAGGAAACTTGCCTATACAACAAGCGTTCGCAGTAGCAAATGAACTCATTGCAACTATGATCAAAGGTATTGTAGAAACAATTGCAGTTCCAAGTCTAGTAAACCTTGACTATGCAGATGTAAGAGCTATCATGACAAATGGTGGTGTAGCTGCTATAGGAGTTGGTGCATCAGATACAAATAATAGAGTAGAAGAAGCAGTAAAAGGTGCATTAAGCAATCCATTACTAGATATCTCTTATCAAGGTGCTAAAGGCGCTTTGATCCATGTAGAAGGTGGAGATGATCTAACATTGGATGAAATAAATAAGGTTGGAGAGCTAGTAACAGAATCTCTTGATGATGATGCAAACGTTATCTGGGGAGCTCGAGTTACAGAAGAAATGAAAGGGAAACTAACTGTTATGACTATCATGACAGGTGTAAAAAGTCCTTGGATTATTGGAAAACTTGACAAAAGCGCTGTAAGTGCTGAAACTCAAGAACTCTCTGATGAACTAGGTATAGAGATTATACAATAAAGGTAAAAAACTAGTTTTTTTACCTCAAAACTTGGCATGGGGATGCCATTTTTTTTATTTTCTTCAAAATAAGGGTAAAGAAAAGCTTCTTTGCTCGAAAGCACATATGGCTTACTTATATTCACCCCCTTAGTCTTTGTGGTGGAAACTAAGTTCTGGCCTTCGTTTTTTTTACCACCCCCAACAAAAAAAGGATGAAGGCGCTTTGTCCCCAGCGATGGGGATTTTTTTTCTTTTTTAGAAACAATAATTCTACACATTCTTCTCTAATACAACAGAAGAATCCTCATCAATAACAATCTTATATCCTAATTTCATATACAATTTCTTAGCTTTATTATCAACAAATACTCGTAATCTTATTTTCCCAATTTTTCTCTTTTTAGTTTCTTTTTCCATTAAATGAATCAAGAAACTACCAAGTCCTTTTCCTTGCATAGAATAAGCTATTTGCAAGTCATTTATATGAGAAGAATTCTTTCTAATCTCAAAGGAATAAAAACCAATTTTTCTTCCATCAAACTCAACAATTTTAATTTTCTTAACATCAAAATTATCCCTAAATACCTTACTATTCCATTTACCCCAATGTTTAACATACAAAGAATACATATTTTTCTTAGTTAACTCATAAACAAACCTATAATCTTCTTTACGACATTTTCTAATGGAAAACTTTTGATTATTAAGAGTAAAATACATAAAAAATCAATACCCCAACAGCTCTTCCTTTATTTTCTTAATAGTAGTTGATTTCCCACCATAATTATGCCCTGGCCAAACCTTTATCTCCTCATCAAGCCTAAATATCTTACCCAACGATCTCTTAAACTGCGAAGGATTACTTCCATCCAAATCAGTTCTTCCAGTTCCAGAAGCAAATACTAAATCACCACAAATTAAATCCTTTCCAAATAATAAACAGATAGAATCTGGACTATGCCCTGGAGTAAAGAGAATCGAGATATCCTGATTTCCTACTTGAATTTCATCCCCATCTTTTACTAGCACATCTGCTTTTTGTTTAGCTAACTCATGCACAATAACATCTGCAGCATATTTAGTCTTAAAATAATCATTCCCATCAATATGGTCATGATGACCGTGAGTATTTACAATAAATAACACCTTAAGTTTCTCTTTTTTAATAAAAGCATCAATAATATCATAATCTCCTGTAGGATCAATTACAATACACTCCTTTAACTCTTTGTGATACACAACATAAGAAAAATTATCATCATAGCCTTTTACATCTAACTGTTTGACCACTAATCCCATTGAAAAATTATATAAATTCACATTTAAAAATCTTGTGTAGACTTTAAGAAAGGATGAGTTTGCTCGTGTAGAGGGAAATCTTAAACTCACAACACCAAGGATGAGTTCGCAAGTGTAGAGGGAAATTCCATACGAAGTGTGGAATTTTCCTTTACTTGCAAGGGTAAATTCACGAAGTGAATTTGACCGTGAACGAATCCATTGGTGGTGTTGTGGGTTTCTTCATTTATATATCTTAAACTATTTTTCCGAACCACAAGACAACCATAACAAACCTTTATATACCACCTCTCTTCATAATATTTTCATGACAGATATTCCAATTCAAGTTTCTAAATTCACAAGAATTCAAAGCCCAAGCTCAATTAATACTCATAGACAATGTGCAAGAAAATATTATTATTCCTATATCAAGAAATTACAATCCTTGCCTTCTATCCATCTTATTAGGGGAAAAATAGTCCATTCAGCGTTAGAAGATTTTTTCAAGTTTGATGTTTCTAAATTAACACCAGAGAGCTTTGAAATTGAATCAAAAATGATCATATCTAATTTTTTTAAAACCCACTGGGAAAATAATAAAAACGCATTATCTTCCTTAAACCTAGCAGATGATGAATTAAAACACTATCATGATGAATCATTAATGATGCTGCAAAACTTTCACCATACATTTATGGAAAAGTTAAAGCTACAATCAATGTCCTTAGCAGAAGCATTCAAAAAACTCACTCCTAAAACTGAAAAACATTATCAATCCAAAACTCATGGAGTGCGAGGTTTTATTGATGCAATCCATGAAATAGAAAATAAAGTAATCTTAATGGATTACAAAACTTCTAAAAAAGATATCATAACAGAAGACTACAAACTCCAATTAGCTATTTACGCATTATTATATCAAGAAACCCATAATATTTTACCAGATGAAGTAGGTATTAATTTCCTTAAATTCAATGAGCAAACAATAAAAGTTGACCAAGAACTCTTAGAGTTTGCTAAAAAAGAAGTAGCATTAATCCATGAAAAAACAACTTCTACTGATATGAAAGATTACCCTAAAACCATAACTCCTCTGTGCAAATGGCACTCAGGACAGTGTGATTATTATAATACGTGTATAAAAGAGTGAATTATTCTAAAAAATCTAACATCCAGAGCAATTATATCAAGCTAAAATGCTCTGTCCTTTTATGGGTGGCGGCGGGGCACAATAGTCAAGCTAATCGTTTGCTGGCGGCAGTCACCTAATCAAAAATATTTCTCCTCCAAATATTATCATCAAAACATTCATTGAACATTCTTCCATTACATTTATATACCAATAAAATCATATTATAATTATGAAAATATTCATTGACACAGCTGATATTGATGAAGTAAAGGAAGGCATGACTTGGGGTGTTGCTGATGGAATCACAACTAATCCTTCTTTAATTAAAAAAGCTCAAGAAAAACACAAAGTTAAAGATATGAATTCTTACATTAAAAATTTATGTAAAACAGTAGGAAAAGGAAAAGACGTTTCTTTGGAAGTAATAGGAACAGATGCTAAAACAATGATTAGCCAAGGCCTCACATTATACAAAAAATTCAACAAAGTTGCAAACAATGTAGTGATTAAAATCCCAGTAAACCCTGCAACAAATGATGATCCTAATTTTGATGGTATTAAAGCAATAAAAGCATTAGCAAGTAAAGGAATAGGAATAAACACAACATTAATCTTTACTCCAGAACAAGCTTGGCTTGCTGCTAAAGCAGGTGCTAAATACGTCTCTCCCTTTGCAGGAAGAATTGATGATGATCTAAGAAAAAAAGCAAACATAACCTTTGAAAAACCTGATTATTACCCTGCAACAGGAAAAGAATACAAAGAAAAACCCTTAGAAGATAATGGAATCATCTCCGGTATTCACTTGTGTAAACAAATTCGTTTACTCTTAGACAATTTCAATTACAAAACTCAAATAATTGCAGCTTCCCTACGAAACGCAAGACAAATCAGAGAAGCAGCTTTAGTAGGAGCTCATGTTGCAACTATTCCTTTCTCAGCGTTAACAACCACATTAACCCATTACAAAACAGCAGAAGGCATGAATGCATTCTTAGCAGACACAGTTAAAGAATACGAAGCTGTTTTTAAGTAATCACTTAGCCCGAGAACTTCTCAATTCCTCAACACATTTAGGCAAAGTTTCTAATAATCTATCCACATCCTCTTCTTTAGTATATTCAGATAGTGTAATACGTAAACTTCCATGAGCATCAGCCTTATTTAAACCCAAAGCAATTAAAACATGACTTGGCTCTAAACTCTTACTACTACAAGCACTTCCAGTAGAAGTCATTATTCCATTTTCATCTAATTTCAAAACTAAAGCTTCTCCCTCAATATTTTTAAAACCAAAATGAGCATTATTTGGTAAACGTTTACCTTTTGAACCATTTAACCAACTACCCTCAATTTTTAAAACCGATTCAATAATTTTATCCCTAAGTTTAACAACAGCTATTTTCATATCTTTTACAGCTTCTCCAAAACCAACTATTGAAGGAACATTCTCAGTTCCACTTCGTAATCCAAATTCATGCCCTCCTCCCTCAATTAAAGCCTTAATCTTAACACCTTTCTTAACATATAAAGCACCAACTCCTTTTGGACCATGAATTTTATGTGCTGATATACTTACAAAATCAACATTTTCCAATGGAATCTTAACCTTACAAAAACTCTGAACAGCATCAGTATGAAACAACACACCCTTCTCATGACAAACTTTCCCAATAGCATCAATATCTTGTATAACTCCAATTTCATTGTTTGCATGCATAACTGAAACAAGCTTAGTATTATCCTTAAACGCACTTGATAATTCATCCATATTTACAAATCCTTCCTTATCAACACCAATTGTGGAAACCTCAACTCCTTCTTTCTCCAAAGCACTACAAACTTTCAATACAGAATCATGCTCAATCTTTGAAACTATTACATGATCACCAGAACTCAAAACACCTTTTAGAGCCATATTATTACTCTCTGTTCCTCCAGAGGTAAAGATAATCTCTTCACTAGCACAACCTAAAAAGCTACTTATTTTCTCTCTTGCTTTATCAAGCCCTTCTTTACTCATTTCTCCTAGCTTGTATAAA
>CALCXY010000048.1 GCA_937906345.1 Candidatus Woesearchaeota archaeon
AACCTTCTGGTTTACTTCCAGAGTCTGCATATCTATAATAACCATAACCACAATTTAAATGTTCAGCAAGAAAATATAAATGATACATACATTTTTTAAATTCTTGTTTGGTACTTCTATGTGAAAGGACATTAATTAACTCAAAATCATTCATCGCCAAATCATTTTCTTTAAAATCCCAATATTTTGAATTTAAGTATTTGCTTCCTTCTTTTCTATCACCCCAATCATTATTAATATCTCTAAAAGCATAAACTTCAAAAGGTATTTGAACTTTATCACAAAACCAAATTAAATTCATTAATTGTTTCGTAGTTTTAAAAAGTGTATCACTCATTGATGAGGACCAATCTAATAAAAATATCATACCGTGATTTTTATCTTCCGGCAATTCTACAAGTCTTTTAAATAAATCTTCATTAAATTTATAGGTGTGTAATTTCATTGGGTCAATAATTCCTGTTTTATCAGTTTTTGCCCTTTTATATTGCCTTGCCTGTTTTCTCATTTCAAACTCTTTAACAAGATAATTTACGGTCTTATTTGATTTCTTTTTAAATCTATTAAAAGATGTATGATAC
This sequence comes from Candidatus Woesearchaeota archaeon, assembly GCA_937906345.1. Classification (GTDB taxonomy): domain Archaea; phylum Nanobdellota; class Nanobdellia; order Woesearchaeales; family CALCXY01; genus CALCXY01. The sequence continues at coordinate 582 of CALCXY010000048.1, forward strand.
ATATTATACTTTTTTTTCATTTCATTTGAATAGTCTTCAGAACCTTTACCTGTTTTATCATCCCCATATTCATCTTTACTCTTATGAATAATTTCAGATGCTTTCTTTTCCATTTCTTTTACAAATTCTTTTGGAGAAACTATAATATTTTTAAGATTAGGTTTAGGTAAATTAACATATATACTATCTGAAGCTTCTGTATCAGTTTTTAAAGACATACCGCCTTCTAAAGCAGATAAAGTTTTAGAAATTCTATCATCATCAGATTCTTTACTATTATCACTATCTTTTATTTGTTGGCCAGAACCATCACTTTTTTCACCACCTTTTAAAGAAAATGCCTTTAAATCACTTTTACTTTGAGTTTTTTTATCGCTGTTTTCTTTTTTAAATTCTTTATATAATTTTTCAGATAATTCAACAACATCACCCCAAGTCTTTAAGTTTTCACCTTCAGTTATTAACTTAAATTCTTGATTTGTGAAGTTTTTTTCACTAAATTTATCAAGTTCATTAGTTTTAAAATATAAATTAAATTTATCAACTATATTATAATCACTAAATTTTTTGCCTCTATTTTTAAAGAAATTATTTTTCCACAACCATTTAGCACCATTTCTATAATTATTGACAATACCTGGATATTTGTTTTTTATCATTTTATCAATTCTTGCATCCTCAACAATGTTAAAAATATCTAAAGGAATTTTAGTTTTTGAAGCCTTTTCCCATCCCGATACAGGAGTGTTTATGGCGTGAGAGCACTCGTGAGCAATAAACATATCAAGAGCATCTTTATCTAATTCTTCTTTGTAAATAGGAATTGTTAGAATTCTATCTTCCATATTAAAAGAAGCAGTTTTTGCTCTTCTAAATTGAACATCAAGATTTTCTGTAGCAAGAAGTTTCGCTAAATTTGATTTTTTTTCTGAATTTTTAGAATTGTTTTTAAATGTAACCATAACTCTACTACTATGCTATCAAACTACAGCATTTTATCAAGGAAAAAATGGAGATTAACCCATTGATTTTACTGAATTTAGTAAAAAAATGGTAAGTCTTTGAATTTACTGAATTTTTTATTTTTTGTCTAAAGGATGCTTATAATTTCTCAAAGTAAGTGATTCGGTTTCATTTAGTCTTTTTTCTAAATCAAAAATTTTACTAGAAATTTTAGTCAAGCGCTTTTTAATTTCAGTAATATCTTTTAAAGATTTTTCGATTCTTTTAGGGGTTATTTTTACCACGGTAATAGTCTCCATAAAAAACTTTTTTTCTTTGGTTTTTGTAATAACTTATTCTGAAAATATGCAGCTCTCCAAGTTGGAGGTGCTTCCTCCGGGTAAGGATGATAATTTCCGATAAAATCATCTCCATTCATATCTCTCTCATAATTTCTACCTATATGTTGATATGTGTTATATAGTTTTTTTAATCTATCAACTACAACAGATAATTCTTTGTATAAATCTGCTAATTCTGACTGAATTTCATAAAGTTCTTTTCTTATCTTTTCATCTTGTTCTCTACTATTCATCCTCTGGTTCCTTTCTATAATTTTTTGTATACCATTTATAGAACTTTTCATCATTAAAATACCATACAATATCATTAGATGGCACTTGTCCACTAACAATACATTCTGCTATTGCTTTATATCTTGCTCTTTTTATTGGTTTAACCATTATTCCTCTTTTGAAATAAAAAAACAGGTTCCCACTTTGAACCTTGTTCTTGACTTGATAGTTGTAACTTATATGTCTTAACCCAAGTAAACCCAACCTTTTCAGCACATTCTCTTGTATCATCCTCAAAAGTAGGGTAATGTTTTGTATTTGCAACATTTATAGCACAATACTTTCCTTGTTTTAAACCTCTATAAGCATTATTAAGTGTTACAAATAAAAATCCTAATTTCCAATCACCTATATGGCTCCACTTTAAATATGACTGACTTTCGTCATCATCATCATAATGTTCCCAATCAAAATAAGGAGGGGATGTGAATGCAAAATCAAGAATTGGTTGGTCTAATAAAAATGATTCACTACCTTGTTTTAATAGTTTATATTTGTTATTGAAATTCCCATATTGTTTTCTTAATTCAACTAATCCATTATATGTATCACTACAAGGGTCAGTTCCTATATAATTAACTTTTGCTAATATTGCACCCAATAATCTGCCACCATATCCCATTGACATATCCCATACGGTATCTCCTGTTTTACAGAATTTTTTATATAAAGCTGCAGCTGCTGTGGGTCTAAAATTAGAAACACATTGAGTTCCTGTATATCTCCTCAATAATGCTCTCATTATACTTTCTGACCTAAACTTCTTTTCTGGTGTAGTTTCTGTTGTTTCACCAAATAAATTACTTGATATAGGCATTAAATCATCAACAGATTGTTTAGGAAAAAAACTACCTGTTAATAACTTTTTTATACCTTTTTTAAAATGTTCCTCATTATTATATATTTCCATAGGTGTTCTCATTTTACCACATCTAATTTTAAAATGATGTGGCATAAAAGAAAATGCTAATGATGAACCTAAAATGTTTGATGTTATTATATCACCTTTTATAATTGAAGAAATATCAGTATTTTGTAATTTTTCAAATTCTTTATCTCTCCACTGCTTATTTGTTGGATAATAAGGAAATCCTCTTTTTTTCCAATAATTAAAAACTAAATCTATATTTGCTTGCAATTCTTTCTCATCTGCTACAGGAGCACTTTTAAGATTGCCTTTTCTAGTTAATCTATCAGAATTAAGAATATCAACATCTAGTGTTGCTTTGGACTTTTCTTTAAGTAGTCGCATTGTATAAAAATATCTTTCCTGGAATTGTATTATTTTTCCAAGCTATATCACCTATCTCTAGCATATCATTTTTTTTATAAAAGTCAATAGCTCTGGTATTACTCTCTCTTACGGTGCAATAAACTTTCCTATTAATATACTTAAAAAATCTTTGTAATACATCACTTGCTGAACCATCTCTATTTTTAGCACAAATTTGATGTAAAATGCAATCACCTTTTTTTACTGATGCTGTTCCAATTTTACGATTCATTTTATACACATTATAAGTTAATATAACATCTTTTTCAAATATTAATAAATTATTACATTCATTTTTTGAAGACAAAGTTGATGTAAAATTAAATTCTTTAGCATTGTTCATAATCATTTGCCTAACATAGTCGTGTCTTATGTGTCCAAGCCATTCTTTATGTTTTTTTACAATACTAATAATAGCATCAAAATCTTTGTCTTCAGCATGTATCATTTAAAAAGAAGAATCATTTATAACTAAATTTTTTAATGTATCATCACAATGACAATCCGCAACTAAATGTATTCTATCTACATCACTATTATTTTCAACAGAATGTGATTTTGTAGCATCTATGTAATAATATTGTCCTTCTACCATTATAAGTGTTTCTTTAGTTTTTCCATTCCACACATTAAATTTAACTTCACTATGTGTTCTTATAGGAACATGTAATCTGATAATTTTACCTAATTCAAGTCCTATATCTTTATCCACTTTATCGGTATGTTTGCCTACTACTGTTCCTGCTTTTAGAAACATAAATCTAACTCTATCAAATTTAGCAGGTATTTTTTTTAATATTTCTTCAATAGGCTCCATAACCTCTTCTTCCTTTAATGTTGTATGTTGCAATACAGCATCCTCAGAAATTCCACTTTTTAAAACTCCTGGTTTTAAAATATCCCAGGGATCATTACCATATCCGTAATAAGATACAGCACTCCAGTGGTCTCCCCCATATCTAGTTTTTACTTTTCTAAATTCAATTGTGTCTAAATGTCTTGCAATTTCCTTTAAAGCATCATAATTAGTATATGGTTCTATGTTTATTCTTTTTAATACTGGTATTTCCATTTTATGTTTAAATCATAGGGTATATTATACACCACATTATTAAAAACCAGGTCAGGAACGGTCCTATGACTTTGCTCCACTTGTTGTTAAATGATTTCCCACCTTTTTTGCATATTCTTTTATCATTTTCATTTGTTTCTTTTTAGCCATATCTAACTTTAGTTTACTAACTCTATCAGTAAAAACTATGCCCTGCATATGGTCATACTCATGTTGAAATATTCTAGAAAACATAGCATCTAAATCTTCTTTAATTAGTTTGCCTTCTATATCCTCATATTCTACTTCAATAATTCTTGGTCTATTAATATTTAGAAATAAAAAAGGAAAAGTTAGACATCCTTCTTTCATTAATACCTGTTCTTTATATCTTAAATCAGTTGGTAATTTTTCAATAATTTTAGGATTAAATGCTGTTATTTTTCTACGATTCTCTAATAATAAATTATCGCCCATAACGAACATACGGAAGGGTAATCCACATTGATTTGCTGATAATCCAAGACCACTATACTTATTCATAGTCTTAAACATTTTATCTGATAAATCTTTTCTATCTTTTATATCAGTATCTTTTAACATGTCATCACTAAAAGGTGCAATAGCAGTTAAAACTCTAGGGTCTTGTGGTGGTATTAATTTAAATATTTCCATCTTTAATTATATATGCTGTGTGTTTTGTTATATCTCCAAAAAATAATTCATTAATATATTGTTTATCAACTTCTGATATTGACTTATCTAATTTAATGCCTATATCGTGATAATATTTTTTTCTAAATTCTTCTGAATACTCTAAAACTTTAAATCCTACTTTATTAACAAAATTATGAAAATCTGTTATTGTATAAGCTTCATCTTGAACATTTAAAAATTCATCAACAATACCAGCATCATTTACTTTATAATCTGCAATTAACATTTCACTTCTTTTTAACCAATTTGTTCTAGGTAATTTTTTAAAAATTTTTTTAAATCTTTCTATTTGTTCAGGAAAATCCTTATTTCCTGGATAATTAACCGTTCTCATTAATTCTTGCATTTGATATACTGCTGTTCTTCCTACTTTACCATATAACATAAGTAATATTCCACCATCATCTTTTAAAACACTCTTTAATTTATTCAATCCTTTATCAGGATTTTGTAAATGATGTAATACTCCAGCACAAGTTATAAAATCATAAGAACCTTTTACTTTATAAAGAGATTTTAATTGAATATCAACATTGTCTATATTATACTTTTTTAATCTTTTTTTAAGAATAGCACAAGAAAATTTACTTATTTCTATAGCTGTAATCCTTGCATCTGGAAATTCTAATGCTAATTTTATTACTTCTGCTCCCCCACCAAAACCAACTGATAAAATATCATTAATATCTTTTTTAATATAATGATTTATTTCTTTTTTAGTTAAAAATGGTTCGTGTAACTTTATAGCATTAGGGGCAAATTCATCATCTACTACATCATAACTTAAATATGGATATCTTGTATATTGTTCTTTTATTGTTGTCATACTAATCTTGCAAAATTCTTATGTTTCTGAAATTTAATTATATTTGTAAACTTATCAAATAGTATATCACCTTTATGAGAAATAATAAAGGTATTTTCATTCTGTAAATTTCTATTTAAAATTTTAAAGAAAGCATCTGTTCCTTCGCCATCTAAACTAGAATCAAAAATTTCATCTAATATTAAAATATTTGTATTGGTGCTATTTTTTAATTTAGCAACAGCCCTCCAAGTAAACAATAATGCTAAATCAATTCTCATCTTTTCACCTTCACTAAAATTATTATAACTGAAATCATCTCTATATCTTGATTTTATTGTTTCAATAAACTCATCATTTAATTCAAAATTAATAAAGAAATCCATATTCTGTAAATATTCATTTATTAACTGATTCATAATAGGTAAATATTTTTCAATAATTTTTGTTTTAGCTCCTGTATCATTAACAATTTCTCTAGCAATATCTACTATTGCTTTTTCTTCCACAATCTCATCTCTTTGTATTTTTGTATCTTCTAAATCTTGTTTTAATTTATCTAAACTTGTATAAACATCTGTTGATGATACTCCATTTGTTTTAATTTCATCTATTTCTATTTTCACTTTATTACTAAAACGATTTATTTCATCTATTGAGGTATTTATTTTTGCTATATTTAATTCTAAATCAGATATTTTTTCTGAAACAGAACCAATAGCATTAACTCTATGTTCTGCTTTTAATGTTTCACTAATTAAATCTTTTAATCCTGTTTCTAATTTTAATATTTTAGCATTTCTTTCTGATATTTTAATTTCTCTAACATCTTGTTTTATATCTTGACCACAAGTAGGACATATATCACTCTCTTGTAATGTTTGTAAACTAGTTTTATGATTTAAAATATTTGTTTCTAATTTAGCCTCTAATATTTGTAACTTATTAACTTTTTCATTTACTTCAGTTTTATCTGAAATGCTTGTTTTTAAATAACCCAACTCTTTATCTATTTCTGATAATTTAGCATTATATTTTTCAATATCTTCCTCATTTTGTTTTAACAAATGTTCTTTATCTGATAAAATATTTTCATTTTTATTCTTTATTGTTTCAAAGTGTTTCTTTTCTAGATTATATTTTTCATCTAATAAATCACATTTATGTTTTATTTCTTGAACATTTTTTGTTAATTCTTGATTTTTTAATCTTAATAGTAAAGCCATTTGAGTAAAAACTTTAATATCTAATATTTCTTCTACAACTTCTCTTCTGTATCTTGCTCTTAATCTCATAAAAGGTTCATAACTTGATGAGCCTAAAATAACAACTTGAACAAAAGAACGATAATTTAATTTTAAAATATTCTGTTCTAAATGTTTCTGATAATCTACATTTGAAGCATCTTGATTTAAAAGAATATCATCACAATATATTTCAAAAAAATTAGGTTTTATTCCCCTTATAATTTTAAAATCTTTTTTGCCAACTGAAAAAATAACTTCAACAACACAATCTTTTTCATTAATCGAATTTACAATCTGTTCCTTCTTAATATATCTAAAGGGTCGATTAAACAAAACAAAACATAAAGCATCCAAAAGTGTTGATTTACCACTACCATTTTCACCTATAACTAAAGTGCTTGCTGATTTATTTAAATCAATATTAATGAATTGATTTCCGGTCGATAAAAAGTTTTTCCATTTTATTTTCTTAATTACTATCATTAGCTTCACTATACAAAACTTGTAATAGTTTTTTTAATTTTTGTT
>CALCXY010000049.1 GCA_937906345.1 Candidatus Woesearchaeota archaeon
ATCCACAGCACCTACTGAGTTTAGTAAACCCAAAATTAAAATAGTACTAACTAAGAAAAGAACACCCTTTTTATTCATGCGAATCAACCCCATTTTTTTATATATTTTTACGAGAACCCCATGTTCTCTTTAATGTAAATCTAGTTATTAGATAATTTCTCAATGATACTTATATTTAAATGTTTCGATAATATAATACCTATATCTCAATACAATCATATTACAATATCTTTTTTAGAATGTATATTTTTCCATTTTCCAGAGAATAAATACCCAATTAATTGATTTTGTTTAGCTAATAATGGAAAAACATCCTCTTGCAAAGAATAGGATATATCAGCTTTAGGAATCATATCAAAAATCTCTGGTTCTGCAAATCCAACAAGAATAGAAGTAAGAAATGTTTTATTTTCCTTAGGATTTTCCTCATAACTCTTGATACTATTCCCTTCTAACTCAACTATAGAACTTTTATCCCAAGCATACTTTGTCCCTGAATATACACTGAGTGTTACTACCCCTTTATTCTTCTTATGATATAATTCCATGTCCTCTAAATCTAGTTCAAAGTAATGATCACATGCAACAAACAAAAAAGTATTCTTAATTTTTGATGCAGCTAACTGCAAAGTTTTAGCAATACCTAAATGATTTCTCTCCTCAACATATTCAATGATAGCATCTCCACTTCTTTCCCCTATTTCTTTATAGATACTCGACAAAACCTCTTTAGAACCAACTATGATAATATCATTAAACCCTCCAGTCTTCACTTTTTTGATGATATGCTCTATAAGAGGTCTTCCTTTTACTTGTATTAAAGGCCTATAGGTTCCTTCACTTAATAGTGCTTTAGAAGGCCCTCCTGCAAGAATAACACATTTTTTCCGTTCAGATAAATGTTTTTCAATAATTGTAGCTACTGCTTCTGATCTTGAAACAATAGTCTCATGATCCACCATATTATCTAGCCTTTTTAGAAGCTCTTTGTTAATACTGAGACTTATTCGTTCTTTTACCATTTTTACTATTTTATCCCCATTATACCCTTTTAGTAACCGTAATACTCCCTTATTACGATAGTAATAACAACTTATTTAAATAAGTTGTGATTTTTAATGGTTATGGGTCAAAAAAGCGAGATTCAAGGAGTAATTATCAAAGAATTAAAACAATGGGATGATGATCGAGGATATCTTATAGAAACATTTAGAGAAGACGAAACTTCCATAAAACCTGCTATGAGCTATGTTTCCCATACTAACTATAATACTTCTCGAGGACCTCATGAACACGCTTCCCAAAGTGATATGTTTGTTTTTGTAGGATATGGTGATTTTGAACTCTACTTATGGGATAATAGAAAACTTTCTCCTACTTTTAAAAAAGCAGAAAAATTCACAGTAGGAGAATCAAATAAAGTTGCTGTTATTGTGCCACCTGGAGTGGTTCATGGCTATAAATCTATTAGTGAAAAAGGCTCATTATCATTAAACTATCCTGATAAGTTATACGCAGGAAAAAATAAAAAAGAAGAAGTTGATGAAATACGCCATGAGGATTCTGACTCAGAATTTAAAATACCATGAATATCTTAGTTACTGGAGGAGCTGGATTTATTGCAAGTAATTTTATTAGACTTATTCTTCAAAAAAAGCCTGATTGGAAAATAACTAATTTAGACAAACTCACATACTGTGGAAATCTAAATAATCTCAAAGACATTGAAAACAATCCTAATTATACGTTCAAACAAGGTGATATCTGCGATGAAAAAATTGTTAACCAAATAATGAAAGAAACAGACATAGTATTCCACTTTGCAGCTGAAAGTCACGTTGATAATAGTATTAAAGATCCTTTTATATTTACTAAGACCAATATTATAGGAACTCAAACATTATTAGAAGCTGCAAGAAAACACAACATAAAGAAGTTTATCCATGTTTCAACTGATGAAGTATATGGTTCTGTTCATGCTGGATTTTCAAAAGAAAATGACCCTCTTGAACCAAATAGTCCATATTCTGCATCAAAAACAGCATCTGATCATATTGTAAGATCATATCACGTTACTTTTGGAGTTCCAACCATCATAACACGCTCATCCAACAACTTTGGCCCATACCAATTTCCAGAAAAACTTATTCCTTTATTTGTAACAAACCTCTTTGAAGGGAAAAAAGTCCCATTATATGGAGATGGAATGAACATTAGAGATTGGATATATGTTATTGATAATTGTGAAGGAATCTTATTTGCCGCAGAAAATGGAAAAATTGGAGAAACCTATAATATAGGAGGCGATAATCCTTATCCAAACGTTAAAATAACCAAACTCATAATCGAATTAACAGGAAAAGATGAATCTTCTATTGAATATGTAAAAGACAGGCCTGGTCATGATAGAAGATATGCTTTAGACTCAAGTAAACTCCATGCACTTGGCTGGAAACCTAATCATAATTTTGAATCTGCTTTAAAAGAAACCATAAAATGGTATAAAGACAATCCTAATTGGTGGAAACCTCTTAAGGGAAAAAAAGAATAAAAAAACAAAACAATAAAAATTCAAAAAAACAAAATGAAAACATTAATACTTGGCGCAAAAGGCATGCTAGGAACTGATATCTCTTTATTATTTCCTGATGCAACACAATGGGATCTTGGAGATGTAGATATCACCAACGAATCTGAATTAGAATTAAAAGTAAAGGCATTAAATCCTGATGTTATTATTAATTGTGCTGCTTTTACTGATGTAAACGCAGCAGAAGAAAAACAAGAAGCTGCTAACCTTCTTAATGGTAAAGCCTTACTATATATAGTAAACGCAGCTAAAAAAGTCGATGCTATTATTGTTCATTACTCTACCGATTATGTTTTTGATGGAAAACAAAAGTTGGGATACGCAGAAGATGCTCCTACAAATCCCTTAAATATGTATGGATCATCTAAGGCGCTAGGAGAAAAAAATCTTACTGAAAACTACGCCAAATTTTATCTTTTAAGAACAGCTTGGCTTTTTGGCAAGAATGGGAAAAATTTCATCTCCACAATGTTAGATCTTGCAAAAACTAGAGATGAATTAAAAGTAGTTAATGATCAAACAGGCTCACCTACTTATACAAAAGACTTAGCACAAGTTACATTTGATCTTTTAGAAAAAAAGCAACCATTTGGAATCTACCATGCATCTAATGATGGGTCTTGCACATGGTATGAATTTGCTGTTGAAATTTTTAAACAAGCTAGCGTTGATATCACTGTAAATCCTTGCACATCAGATGAATATCCTTCCCCAGCTCAACGCCCTAAATATTCAATTTTACAAAATACCAAGCTTCCCAAATTAAGAACTTGGCAAAAAGCTGTACAAGCGTATTTGGAGGAAACACAATGAAAGGAGTAATTTGCGCAGGAGGACATGGAACTCGTATGATGCCATGCACTAAAGTAACAAACAAACATCTTTTACCGGTTTATGACAAACCAATGATATATTATCCCATGCAAACTCTAATAGATGCAGGAATTAAAGAAATTTTAATTATATCAGGCCCTGGCCATGCTGGAGACTTCCTCAACCTTTTAGGTTCTGGGAAAAAGTTTGGAGTAAAATTATCCTATGCCTTACAAGAAGAAGCAGGAGGAATTGCTCAAGCCCTTGCAATGGCTGAAGATTTTGCAGATAACGGCCCTGTTACAGTTATTTTAGGGGATAATGTATTCGAAGATTCTTTTGACATCTCAGATTTCAAGTTTGGAGCAAGAATCTATATTAAAGAAGTAACTGATCCTGAACGTTTTGGAGTTGCAGAAATTGACGAGACAGGAAAAGTTAAATCTATTGAGGAAAAACCAACTCAACCAAAATCAAACTATGCAGTAACAGGATTATATGTCTATGATCCAAGAGTTTTTGATATTATTAAAACATTAAAACCCTCTGGACGAGGAGAACTGGAGATAACAGATGTAAATAATGCATATTTAGAAGGCAACCAACTTGAAGGTAAAAAAGTTATGGGATACTGGACTGATGCAGGAACCTTTGAATCTTGCCATAAAGCTTCTTGTTTAGTAAGAGATAAAGAATTGAAAGAATCTACCCCTAAAGAGAGTAATAAGTGAAGAATAAAAAAATTAATCCCCTTCAAACTCAACCATTGTAAAAACCTTAAACCCTGCATCTTCTAATTTTTTCTTTCCACCTAAATCAGGTAAATCAACAATTAACGCAACTTCCAATAATTCTCCACCTATTTTTTTAATAAGATTACACGCAGCTAATGCTGTTCCACCAGTTGCAACCAAATCATCTACTAAAAGAACTTTATCTCCCTTTTTTATTGCATCAATATGCACTTCAAGTTTATCTTTTCCATATTCAAGAGTATATTCTTCTGACACAGTCTCAGCAGGTAATTTCCCTGGTTTTCTCAGTGGAACAAAACCTAATCCTAATTCATGAGCTAAAACCCCTCCTAAAATAAATCCTCGAGCTTCTATACCTGCAACAACATCTATTCCTGCATCTTTATAACGTTCAACAAACTCTTTTACAACTTCTTTCAATCCTGCTTCATCTTTAAGCAATGTTGTTATATCTCTAAACATAATCCCTTCTTTTGGAAAATGAGGAACAGTTCTTATTTTTTCTTTGATATGATTCATTTTCCCACCTTAGGAATTGATTTAATGAGTAAATCCAAAACCTTAGAAGCGTTTGCTTTAAACACAGCTAATGCAGCATCCATTGTTACAGCTTCTTCATCTTCTTTCCAGCAATCATAATCAGTGCTCATAGCAACAGCAGCATAAGGAATACCTGCTTCGTTTGCAAGTGCAACCTCAGTAGCTGTTGACATATTAATAACATCTGCTTTCCAGCTAATAAAAAGAAAACTCTCAGCCCTTGAACTAAACCTAGGCCCTTCTATTGTAACAACAGTTCCTTTTTCATGCATAGGAATTTTCAACTCTGATCCAGTCTCAAATAAAATTCCCCGTAATTTCTCATCAAAAGGATCTGCAAAAGGTTGATGCACCAATCCTGGAGAAAAATCTTCATGGAATGTGTTAACTCTATGCTTTGTAAAATCAATAACTTGATCCAAAACCACAAAATGCCCTTTACCAATCTCTTCCTTTAAACTTCCACAAGCAGTTGTAGCTATAATATGGGTAACACCTTGATCCTTTAATGCTTGGATATTAGCCTGCCAAGGCACTTTTGTTGGAGAGTATTGATGTTTTCTTCCATGTCTTGCAAGTAACACAACATCTACTCCTGCTATTTGACCAACAGTTAAAGGAGAACTCGGCTTCCCCCATGTAGTATCAACTTCTATTTCCTTTGCATTATCCATAATTTTTGGATCATCTAATCCAGAACCACCAATAATTCCAACTTTTACCATAATAATACCCCCATAATTTAAAATTAATCTTCAATAATTATTAATAAAAAGAAACACAAAGATTATATAAAGTTTATGATGTTTTAGTATTATGATCAAAAATACCTCCAAGAATACACTCTTATCTAATAACCTAAAACACTGCAACTCATTTTTTTCAAAGTGCAAAGGATTAATGTTTACTAAAAAACTAACAGATAAAGCCCTTATTTTCACATTCAATAAAGAAAAAAAACACTCATTGCATATGTTCTTTGTATTTTACCCTATTGATGTACTTTGGCTAGATTCAAAAAAACAAGTTGTTGACTTAAAAGAAAACTTTAAACCATTCTCAATTGCAACACCCAAAAATCCAGCAACATTTATAATAGAATTACCTCAAAACACTATCAACACTACAAAAACTGAATTAGGAGACACAATACAATGGGACTAACAGCAGGAATCATCTATGGATTATTAGGAATGCTTGGATGGGGAGTAGCTGACTTCTTTGCTAAAAAAGCAGTTGTTAAAGCAGGACCTTATAGAAGTATTTTTTACTCTCAAGCCTTTGGTTTAATACCATTTATTATCCTTTTTTTATTCCTTCCAAAAATCCCATCATTCAGTTTAAAAATTTTCCTTCTTTTCTTAATTGGAGGAACTATAGATTTCATGGGTTTTGTTTTTTTCTACAAAGGACTAAAATTCGAGAAACTTTCAATTTTCACACCTATTGTTGCATGCAACCCTATCATCTTAATTATACTAAGTTTTGTTTTTTTGAACGAAATTTTATCACTTTCCCAAGGTTTAGGAATAACCATCGCAATCATAGGTCTTATCTTAATGTCTTTTGAAAAAACCAAACTAAGAATAAATAAAAAAACCCTAACCTTAGGATTAGGAGCAATGCTAT
>CALCXY010000050.1 GCA_937906345.1 Candidatus Woesearchaeota archaeon
TCTAAAGTAGTAATACCTAAAAAATTATAAACTAAATTACTACGACCTGCAAGCATAATATTATCTGATACAACTCTTCCCCAAGGAGAAAAATTGCTCAATACCTCATCACCTATGACAACTCTTATTCTATTAACCAAATATGGTATATCAAAAAATTTTACATGCCAACCTGTTACAACATCAGGTGGATTTTTAGACCAAAACTCTATAATTTTTTTTAATAAATCTATTTCATTCTTACATTTAATATAATCTACATTTAAATCTTTAGAATTAAAATCACCAACACCCCAAGTTATAATCTTTTTATTTTGATGATTTTTGATAGTTACACAAATTAATTTTTCATCTGCTTTATTAATATCAGGAAAACCACTTTCACATTCTGTTTCAATATCTAATGTATAAATTTTTATATAATCTTTATTCCATTCAATATCATCTTGATACTCATCAGATATAAATTGATAAAGAAATCTATCCATACCATAAACTTTAACATTTGATATATTTTTATATTGTTTTAAGAAATCTCTACCAGCATTAATTGATGGTAATTGAATTTGTTCTACTGGTTCGTTTTGTAGAGTGGTAAATGTGGTGTTGTCTTTTTTAGACTTTATAAAAAATGATGGTTTATAATTAACTTTATTAGCAAAAGATTTTCCATCTTTAATGCCACGAATTAATATTTCCCCACCATAATATAAAACATTGGTGTAAAAATTCATAATTTTTATTCAGTAATAAGTTTTTTATTCGGCACAACAACTCCTGAGCCAACATTTGCATTATAACTATTTAAAATATCCGTTTTTGGATTCGCTACAGTTACAACTTTATCTTTACTTAAAATAAATTCTTTATCATCTGAATATGGTATGTAAGGGGATAGAGATAGTCTTAATGGTCCACCAGGTTTTGTTGCTGGCATAGGAACTATAACAAAAGCATTTTTTATTTTATACTCTTTTTTTGGTTCAATATCATCACTTTTTAATATTTCAGCGATAATATCAGCACCCATATCTAATCTCAAAATTTTAATATCTGCCATAATTATATATTATATTACTTATTCGGCCCTTTGTCAATAGGTCGTATTCTTCTACTTAAAACAAATGTTCTTGACGGATTTACCGACACATTCATTCTTCTTATTGTATTTCTATTAATCAATAAATCAGAATGAGAACGGACTCTTGCATCTAATCCAATTTCAACATCTGGATAAACTCCACCATTAAAAATAATATCTAAATGTATTACAGGTCGTCTTTCTGTAACATCATCATTATCTCCAGCAGTATTTGCTCTATAAACTTTACTAATATCTTGTAATTTACTCTTATATCTTTTCTTATCATATGTCCAATAAACTTCTTTTTTATTTGTGTTTATTTTTATTTTTTCGGCATGAAGGGTGCAAGCATAAGAACCATTACCTGTATCTAATTTTGCTCTAACTCTTCCAATATTTTTTAATTTCATTGTTTCTAACCAACCAACTTCTCTAGTTGATTCTGGATCCCAATAAGCTCTATTTGAAATATATCTTATAATATTATTTGCTAACATTTTTCCTGTAATCTTACCTTTATGTGTTGGAATAGCATCATAACTTTTATAAGAATAACCTGCATAAAGAGCGCCTGTGCCTGGTGAACCATTGACTTCAAGAACATAAATTTTACCTTTATGAATAATGTGGTCAACTCCCACCATATAACCTTTTGATGCTCTAGCAGCTCTTAATATAACTTTAATTTCTTCATCATTTAATTTATAAGGTTCTGATGTCGCACCTCTATGAATATTTGACCTAAAATCTTTACCTTGGACTCTTTTTGTGGATGCAAAAATCTTTCCATTTACAACAAATGTTCTAATATCATAATCTATATCTAAAAATTCTTGAATTAAAAGTTCTGCATTATGTTTAAACAATGATTGTATATTAGAAATTAAACTTTCAAGACTCTCAACAATAGAAATTCCTATTCCTTGAGTTCCTGTTAATGTTTTAATAACTACTGGAAACTTCCCACCAATCTTTTCAAAAGCACTTTCTATTTGTTTTTCATTTGAAACAAAAGCAGTTTTAGGTTGAGGTATTCCAAATTGTTCAAAAAGTATTGTAGTTGATAACTTATTGTCAGCAGTTAACATAGCTTCTCTAGTATTAATCATAAAAGAGCCTGCAACTTCAAATGCAGCCATCAATGCAAGTCCAGCAGAATCATCTATTGCACCAGCACGACATATAACACAAGTATTTCTGCCTTCAAATTCTTCTTTGTTTTCATCAGCATCTAAATTACTAATAGTTACGGTACCTTTATCTATATCTTTATCAGCGACAAAAGCTGTTTTAGTATTAACAACAAAAACAGGAATCTTTCTTCTTTCACATGCTTTTGTAAGTAAAGATACGGTAAGTTCTTTTTTTGATTTTTCTCCTGACCTTCTTCGTCTAACGGTAGGATTTGCTTTCGTGATAATAACAACTTTAAAAGGATCGCTATTGTCCTTCTCTTCACTAATAAATTCTCTAAAGTTGAGAGCTTTCATACTTCTCCTTTAAGTTATTATTCTTCTTTTGGTTCTTCTTCAGGCTTTTGTTCCGGCTTCTCTTCTACAATTTCTGGAACTTCTTGACTTTCTGATTCATTATTTTCTTCAGGTTTTTTAACTGATTCATTATCTTCCTCAGGTTTTTTGCCAATATTATATTTTGCCTGTAAATCCCACTCACTCTTTTCTTTAAATGCTAAAACTTTTATTTGAGAAAGAGGAGCTTTCTTTTCAGCTTCTTCATTTTTTACTATTGCTAGTAAACTCCAATCTTGCAACAATCCTGCTATTGTATTTCGTCTTTCAATATCATTTTGTGTAATTGTTGAGTCTTTGCCATCTAAAGCAAAGAGTTCTTTGAAATGGACAATATAATATTTGCCCTGCTTATGTAATATATGACAAGATTGATATAGTATTTTATCTTTTCTACTTGCTACACCAACTCTTGATAATGTTTCTCTCACTTTTAAGAAGTCATCTGGCTGCGCTAAAGTAATCTCTAACATACTTTCCGGCGACCAAGAAACTAAATCTTCTTCACTCATTTTTTTCCACCCTTTTCTAATTTTTTAATAATATCCTTAACTTGCTTTTGAGTTAGTATGTTCAAAGCATCTTTTGCTTTTCCATTACTATAATTGAAAAACTCCTTAACATACTCCAAGTTTTTAAATTTGGCTTTGTTTATCCATCTCCCACCAAATCTTTTCTTTATTCTTATACTATTTATTAAAAAGGAAAATTGCATATCTTTTGGAAGAAAATGCCTACCGTTCATAGCATTCGCTTGTAAGATACAATCATAATGTTGTGATAGACAACGATTAATTATATAGGGTGGATATTTTTGTATCCAAGTTGGGTCATCACTTCTCAACAAATCTTCTTTCGTAGAATTGATAGCATTCAAATAATCTTTAAGTTGATATAACTCTTTATTTTTTTCTGGCATTTTTTTTAATCTCTTCAATTTGTCCATCATGTGGTAGATGAGGAAAATCATCTACTTCTTTTTTTTTAAGTTTATTTTTTAAAATTTTCTTTGTTTTCATTTTCTAATTGTTTCAATATATTCCTTTGTTTTAATGTTAAATTAACAGGTGTTTCTACAAAAATATTTAATAATAAATGTCCTCTCGTTCCCCTTCTTAATCTTGTCATTCCTTTATTTGGAATTTTTAAAACATCTCCCGTTTGAGTTCCTTCTGGTATTTTAACTTTAACAAAAGTGCCATCAATTGTTGGTGATTCAATTTGCCCACCTAATGCAGCCATTGTCATTGTAATTGGTATCCTAGTGTGTAAATCATCTACTTTTCTAATAAAGTGTTCATGTCTTATTTGATTTATTATAATATATAAATCTCCTCTAGTTCCACCTTGTCTTCCTTCTTCTCCTTCACCTGCAACTCTAACTTGTGTTCCATTTTCAACTCCTGCTGGTATATCAACTGATAATTCTTTTCCACTCGCACCTCTTACTACTATCTTTTTACCACCTAATATCTCTTCTAATGTTAAATCATAACTATAAGTTATATCAGCACCACGAATTTGAACCGAGAAACCTTTTCCTAAATCTGAAAATCTATCTCCAAAAATATCAAATCCAAATCCTTTATTTCCACCCCCACCTCCAAATATGTTAGAAAATAAGTCATCAAAAGTATTCATATCCATATTCATACCACCTTGACCACCTTCAAATGCTGAATGGCCAAATTGGTCGTATTGAGTTCTTTTATCCGGGTCTTTTAGGACTAGATATGCTTCACTAATTTCTTTAAATTTTTCCTCGGCTGCTTTATCGCCTTGGTTTTTATCTGGATGCCACTTTATTGCTAATTTACGATATGCTGATTTAAGTTCTGCTTCTGAAGCTGTTTTCTCGCAACCTAATATTTCGTAGAAATCTCTTTTTTCTGACATTAGTATTTAACATTATTATTTAGCATTTCGATATTATCTTTTAAATTCATCTTTTAGTTCATTACTTGTAAATTTTTTTCTTTTATAAATCGGCACAAAATTACTTGGCACCACAGGTTTAGCATAATGCTGATATTCTTGTATTTTCTTCCAAGCAAAACCTGAAGTCATTTCTGCTTCAGTAAACTGACAATTAGCAAGATATATGAATAAACCTGCTCTTTCTTTCCAAGAAGGCAATTTTAATCTTCTTCCGTGAATATCAGATATTCTACCACTTGCTATTATTGAAGCTGAGTTTTGTCCCAATACTATTGCTGGAATACCTATGAGTAATGCTTCTATTGCAGCTATACTATTATAAGTTATCAATGCTCTACACTCATTTTTAAGTAATGCTCTAGTTAAACTATTACCTAAAACTCTTTCTCTTCTGCCAGGTTTTTTTCTAATTATAATTTTATCATCTGTATATTTTCTTAACTCATAATGAGTTTTTTCAATATAGTTATCTACATCATAACCATAAAAGTTCATAACTTTCTGACTTGGTGGAGCAAACATAATAGGACCTTTTTGAAATCTATTATTTTCTGCCGTCCAATAACTTCCTTTAGGCATTAAATCATAAAATCTATTTTTTTCATCTTGCTCAAAATCATTAGGATGAGGAACTTTTTTCAAATGTAAAGCCTGCATATTATTTTTATGCATTCTATGATATAGTTTATGTTTCTCATTTCCAAAGTATCCAGTATCTATATAATAATAATCTATCTTATTTTCAATACATTTATGAATATCAAAAGTTTTTCCCAATCCTCTAAACAAGCAAGGTGTTTTATCTTTTCCTGATAAATCTAAATCTGGACCTTGTCGCATATATCTTCCTTTTGTTCCAAAAGACATAGCAAAAATAAAAGCATCATATGGTGTAATATTATCTTTATCTTGATTTTTTAATTTCTCCCAAGAAGAATCAACACATCTTAATTCAATATCTTTTCTTGCTTCAAATAAATCTGCAACTGCTCTCATAGATTTTTCTGGACTTGCATGTTCTTGTAAATCATATAAAATTTTCTTAAAAACTCTAGCAGGGTCTTTTGGTAAAGGACCTTCTGTTAAATAATTCTCTATTACTTTACTTTTTAATTGAATATCAGAATGTTTTAATTTTATAAATTTTTTATACTTAATCATTTAAAGTTACATCTTGCCATAATTTCTGTTAAACAAGCAA
>CALCXY010000051.1 GCA_937906345.1 Candidatus Woesearchaeota archaeon
CAGGGCATAATAATATCACTATAAAAACCCATATTAATATTTTAATTTTCATTTTATCTGTTTATTATTGCAGCTATTGATAAAATCAATCCTATAATAAGCATAAAACCCAAGCCAAAAGGCAACAAGTCATAAATTAAGATTATTGTTGTGTCAGATATTGTTGCTTTGCTTTCATTGATTAAACTTATAATTTCAGGAAACATCACAGCATAAAAAAGAAGTGAAACTAAGAAAAGCAATAAAAAAACCATTGCATACTGTCCTTTTTTGCCTTTGATCATTTTTTAGCCAAAACAATCCCAACAGATCCCAAAGTTATGACAATTAGAGCCACAGCATACATCAGAGTTATCTGTTTGACTATTGTCCTGCCTGTTGAAGTGTCCAGATAAGTCGTTGGCTCATAATTATAGCTTAAATTCCAAGTGCCTGTCCTATTAACTACTTTAAAAACTCCTGTTTTTTCATTTAAAACAAACTCAGAGTTATCTCTTAAGGTATCAACAACACTAGAGGAAGATCCTCCTGTGGAATTTAACACAACAATAGATCCACCAACTAAATCATCTTTATCTAAATTAAATGTCGTATTAAAGGCAGTATTTGTTTTTTGCTCCAATAATACCGATTTAATTGTTTGGGCATCATCTATTAAAGAAGTAAATACAGGGATCAGGGCAACTCCAATTATAACAGCAATTATCCCTCCCAGCATTACTCCTGCAATTTGTGCCTTTCTTTTTTTCATTTCATTCTTTCACCTCCTACGTTCTTAAAACCATGATATAGGCTCAGGCTTATAATACCTATTTTTTTTAAATCTCCTCCTCCTTTTTGGTTTTTGCCTCCTCCTCCCTCTCCTTTCTTTTGGAGCTGCTGACATTCCCCAAACATCTCCAACAGCTCCAACACCCAGATCAGCTCCTATATTTCCAAACTCTCCTCCACCCCATCCATAGCCTCTGGCTCTGGCTCTTTTTGGGAGATCAGCCATAAATCCTGATATTTCTCCACTCACAAACTTTCTGGCTCTCTGCATGGCTGTTGGAGGAGCTTTGGATCTTAATCTTTCATGCTTTCTTAAAACCTCTCTCTCCTGCTCTTTGAGAGTTAATTCCTCCGCAGGCACATATTCTTTTTTCTCTCTCTTAAATCTACTTAAAAAACCATTTTTTTTCCTAAATAATCCCATTTTTATCCCTCCATTTTATTAAATCAGGGATTGCGTTAAAAGAGGTTACCTTTAAAATCCACAATCCCTGAGATAGATCTATCATTATAATCCAAATCCTCCAAAATTCATCAACAATCCCCCCTCAGCTCTCCTCCTTTCTGCTCTCCTCCTATTTGCCACCCATCCCCTAGCTGAGATCCCTCTCCTTTCTCCTGCTGTGTCTATCCTAAAGTTATTTTTCTCAATAAATGTTTTTGGAGGCAGCTTTGATTTTGTTTTTGGAGATCTGAATTTTGTCCTTTTAAAGAATAAAACATCATCCAAATTGTTTGCAGGCTCTCTCTTTGTTTTTCTTAAAACAAAACTAGCTGCTGATGTATTATCCACAACCTCAGCCCCCAAATTTTTGGCTCTCTGCCTCAATAAAGGCTTTTTATTAACTCTCACAAATCTCCCTCTTTCTCTAGCAAATACATTAAATCCCTGATCAAAAGGCTCTGTTGTCCTTTTATCCTTTTTGGGCATCCATCCCCTAAATTTTAGAGGAGTTTCTGGATGAGGCTCTACAAAATCAGGAGGAGTTTCTGGATCTATAGGAGGGAGAGGAGGATCATCTAAAAAAGGAAATATTGTATATCTGCCTTTTTGTTTTTCTTTCTCCTGCTCCCTTATTGCCTCCTCTATAATTTCAGGATCTATTATTTTTCCTTTTCTGTCCTGATCCTCCTTTGGCTTAAATAAATCATCTAAAGGAGAGGGCTGCTGCCCTGTGAGTTGTGTTTTATATAGCTGATCTGTTTTTGATATTAAGATCGGAGGAAACAATCCAAATGCATCTCTGGAAGGCTCTGTCTTTCCTCTGATTATAAAATCCTCTTTTGGAGGCTTTGCTCTCCTAAATGATTTTGGCATGTCTATATATTTGGAAGGCTTTATAATCTGAGGAGGGATAAGTCCTCCAATATCAAAAACCAATCCTGCCTGCCCTCTTTTGCCTCTGAATATATCTTTCCAATATTTCTGCTCCTTTGTTTCTTTGGCTTTTTTAATCCCCTTAATTAGAGGCTGCTCCTCAATAAACTCCATTTTTGCCTTTCCTTTTTCTGTTATTGGAGCAGGCTGCTCTCTGATCATCTCCTGAAATGCCATGTCTTTTGATGCTTTTTTGTCTAGGATTGCCATAGCCCTGACTTTCTCCTCTGGAAGTTTGGCAAATTCTTTTAAAAATAAATAAGTTTCAAGCAGCTCTGGAAACTCTGGAGGCTTTTTTGGTTTTATCAGGAGCTGTGTTTCTCCATTTAATTTGTAGCCCTGAGGTTTAATCTCCTTAGTGATATAAGTTACACCAGCTCCTCTCTTTGCCAAAAATTGCATCTCGCCTGTTGGCTCAAAAGTGGATCTGCCTCTCCACTCCTCCCCAACAGGCATCTTTATTTTTCTTTCAAATCTCCATCTTTTAAACATAGCCTCAACATTA
>CALCXY010000052.1 GCA_937906345.1 Candidatus Woesearchaeota archaeon
ACATCTTCTGGTACTGTTTCTTGTTCTACATATGCTTGTAGAATGTCTTCAAGTTTTTCCATTTTGACCCTTCTTACTGTGATATGACCAGTGATCAGCAATTCGGGGATCTAACTTGGCAACTTCTGCCACCAGAGAATTTAAATTTTCACCACCCTTACGTTGTCTCCTGTCTACCATGGTCACAAGACGTCTTGGCTTCCTGTTATATTTTACATTTAGAGGCACATCTGTTTTCATGTAATTTGCATTGAAATTTCTGTCAGGGTTATGTGAAAGATAATGTCTAAAATAAATCATTAAGGCCGAGACAGTTTCTGATTTATCAAATTTAGGTCTGATCTGCCACTCCTTTAAGATATTTGGATCAATTACACCACAAAGCTCTAAAATGTAGTAAAATCCTCCTTTTTCAGCTAGATTCTTGTTTGCATTCTGAAAAAGATTTGCTGCCTTAGTGCCAAATTTTTTTTGTACTTCTGGATTTGAAAGGAAACTCAGATTAAGCCTTTGAATATCTTGTTGATCCTTATAGATTTGATAAACATCCAAGAGAATCTGCACGGCCTCAGACTGATTAAACTTTGCTATTGGGTTCCAATGTTTAAACACATCTACATTCTTGCACGTAGATAAATTCACTATGTATTCCATACCTTCAGCAAATGTTCTTCGGGCTCCTTTATAGATATCTGCACCTCCTATTTCCTTTCTTCTCAAGTATGATGATCCGAATCTCTCCTGGCTACACATATCCAGATAACCTTTTAGTATTATTAAAAATTTATTCGCCCAATGAACAGCATTAATTACTTTTCGAGCTTGTCGATTTCGTAATTGGGCAAATCTAAGTGTAGTTCCATCCCCTTGTAGATACCTTGGCTTTTTTTTTAATAACATCGGTAACTGCTCTAGGTCAACCAGAGGTATATCTAGATAAGTTGCTAGTAAAGAGTAATTTTTAAAAGCTTTAATCTCTTGCAAGATCTGAGGTCTCTCTTCTCTCTCTCTATTGAAATTATTAAGTAAATTTACTGCCTTTGGATACTCTAAAATATCTTCTGGTACTGTTTCCTTTTCCACGTATGCTTGTAGAATGTCCTCAAGTTCTGCCATTTCCATTCTCTCCTACTAGTTTTACAATATTAGAGGGTAATTGCTCGTACGGCAGAGACACATACCTTCCATTCTTGTGATCCACTAAGCCGATTGTAGGAGAATCTTTCATCACATAGAATGAAAAATCCCCCTCTCTTCGAACGTAAAGTGCACTGGCTTCTAAACTGTCAAGAACTTCCTGAGGCATTTTCTCTTCAGAATCTTCATCCCTCATTTTTGGCTTTTCAAATAGCACTAATTTTCTGTCTTGACCTACTGCATCCTTACTTTTCTTATACTGCCAGAGATGATAACATCCTTTTTCCTCCCGACACAAAAATTCAAGCCCAAAATCAGATGCAAGAGCCTCATTCACTTTCTCCAGATGTTCGTCAGGATACAAATTTCTGTGTGTTCCAACATAGAATTTTCCATCAGGAACTATCACTCTATTGACTTCATTCATCAGCATCCAAAGATCATCATCAGAAGTATAGTGCAGACTGAGTATTGAGCTTACTGAATCAAAATATTTATCATCAAAGGGAAGATTATAAAAATCACCGAGAAAATTCCTGCTCAGCGGAGAGTGCTTCTCAGCGAGCCTTAATTGAAATGGATTCATATCTACATTATAAATTTCTCTTCCTAATGCTCTCGAGAGAATTCCATTGCCTCCTCCTAAATCAAGCAATCTCTCATATCCATGCTGTTTGATATATTCTGCTACCCAAGGATTTATGCCTAAACTAACCTTGCTTCTATTTAGCTCAATAGCTAAGGTCTCTGCCCTTCTTATCTTCTCTTTAACTTCTTCACTTGGATTCTGATCCTTAAGCTCTTCTTCGCTGATTCCAATGGCTTTTGTTACATACTTCCTTCCTTTTCCAAATAAGTCTCTGAGAATTTCGTTTGCAGCTCTCTTTAAACGCTTCTTTATCCTTTCATTTTCTTGCGGCTTTTCCCAATTCTTGATCTCTCTTTGCTCTTGGGGTGTTAGCAATCCTGAATTAAGGATTAAGTCATAATACACTTTTCTGTCATTGACGAGCTCCCATATTCCTTCATCAATAGTGTTCTCAGTCAGTAAAACATCAATATCAACATCATGTTTTTGTCCTTCTCTATGCAGCCTCTTCATCCACTGGTAAAATTCATCCCATGTGTACGGCAAGTCAAGGGCAATTCCATAACTTGCTCCAACAAGGCTAATTCCTTCCTTCATAGTTGGAAGTGACACAAAGAGAACTTCTGTATTTCCTTGATTAAAGCGTTTCATAGCTGCTTGACGATCAGAAATCTGTTGTCCTTTTTTCTTCAGGGCTGGAACATCTCCATCTATCCTGTCTGTTACATACCACTGGCCAAAATAATCTGCAAGCTTATCAGTTACTCCGTTTTTAAAAAACGAGGTGCAGACCACTACTTTTCTATTTTTTGGAAGATCTCCAGCGTCTCTTTTTTGATTATATTCATCAACTGCTTTGAAATAATCCTCAATCATGGACTCTAACATTACATATTTAGGAGCCTGAAAATCAATGTCAAATACTTCACTGTAACGTGTAAGTAATTCATCATCATGTCGAATATCTTCTCCTCTCACTCTACTGCCAAGAAGATTTGGATCTAGCGCTATTTTTCTTAATAAAATAAGTCTTTGCAATGGTTTGAGCCTATCTCCTCTATTAAGGATATATTCATACATGCTCTTGATTGTATCATCTAATGGAACAAGGACCTCTCTCTCACATCTAGAAGGTAAGTCAAGCACGTCTTCACTCCTTCTTCTCAACATATAAGGTTTCAGATAAGCTCTTACATACCTTGCATCTCCTGCTAGAATCTCATTGAGGTCTTTACCTCTAGAATCAAATCCAGTAGCATAAAAATACAGGTCTAGATCTTTTCTGCCAAGTGGGAATGGAGTACCTGTGCTAATAACTTTTCTAGATACTTTGTTCATCAGCTCTCTTACAGCAAGGCCTCTATGTGTTGTCTGGCCTTTTGCGTTCTGGGATTCATCAACACAGAGCAGCTGATAATCTTGGTCAATTAATTTTTTTAACACAGAATCATGCTCATTGAGATGCAGAATCTTTGCATATAGTTCTACAATCTCTTCACGACCTAACTGAGAAAGTTCTTCTGCCTTAACCTGGTACGTATTTCCAGGTCGTTTCATTAGTGCCTTCACCTCTTTTCTCAACTCTGTGATTTTTTTGTCTGTTACGTTTTCTTTTACCAGTTCTATTTCATCAGGGCTAATATCGAATTCATCTAATTCATTCAATTTCCAATCTTTTCTAAAAATGAGCTCATAATTTACAATTGTAAATGCAGCTGTATCTAATTTTACATACTGTTCTTTACGAGTGGCTCCATTCAACACAACAATGTCCTCTTCAATCTTGTATTTTCCTTGAAAATAATTTTTCAGCTCTTCTGCAAAAGTTTCTTTTACAGTGTTAGGCGTGATTACTAATGTCTTGACAGCTCTTGCTTTATCTACAGATATACCTGCTGCAATGGCTTCAAGCTGTCCCATATACTCCGCTGATAATCCCATCTGAGCTGTCTTGCCTGTACCGCAATCATCAAAGAGGAATGTAATCTCATTTCCTTTCCGTTTCAGCTTAGCATAGAATTCAACTAGCTGATCTCTTCCAAAATCAGCAAGATACGCTTGAACTTCATCTCCTTCAATCCTTCCAGCTAGATCTTCAACTATTGCAACACGTAAACCATTATCTGGTATCTCCCTTAACTCTCTTGTTCTTTGCTCTAACTCTAACCAATTAAGCTGATGATCCTGAATATCTTCAAGGCTCCACTGCTCAGGTTTGTAGTCTCTACAAACAACAGCAATGCCTTCCTTTTGGTAAAAGCTTGGGAAAGCCCGAGTACCTATTCTAGCAGGAATTCCATGAATAGTCAGGTTATTAATATGATCATATTCTTCCCATAGTTCTTTATACATCTTTCTAGCTTCATCATGCTTAGAATTTTCTTCATTTTGCATTAGCTGCAAAAGAATATCATCCACCATAATCTTGCAAGTAGCTTCGTATTCAGGGTCTTCTGCATTCATACCTTTGAGCCCATCATATAATCTTTTTCGCATCCTATTTTTCTCTATATTGCGAATAGCATCATAACACATGCTTGGTAAGGATTTATTAGAAAGCTTGATCTCTTCAATAATATGGTCTGCTGTGGGAATTTCAGGAATTTTAGGTTTCTTTCTTTCACTACGTATTCTGCCTAAATAATCTCGTAATCCTCTTACTTTTTCGAACAATTCATCTCCCATATTTTTCAATTTATCTCGATGTATTACATACAATAATTCTGCTAGCTCATCCTCAACACCTTCATCCAATACGTCTTGGGCCCAATCCAGAAGCATATGCATAAGGGGGTCATCTTGATTAATACAATCCTCAATGCTTTTTTCCCCATTTATCTGAGCAGAAGTGTGATTATCTAAATCCAGAGCCATTGTGGTATATGTAGGACGATAATTTGGAGCTTTTGGATTTGATTTATCAACTTCACCTATTTGATTTAGCAAAACCTCAGAAGGTAGTCTTCCTGTTTCATTTGCTTGATCTTCGATATACTTCCTAAAATCAGAATGCTTATTCTCAAGGAAATCTGGTATCTTGAAGCTTTCTCCATCTACCATTTTTGTCATAAGGGAGATATTCATATCTGTGATAATTTTTGCAATGTCCTCTAGGGAAAACTCATTTACCATACAGAAGCCGATAAACTCATCATATATAAATGTTTCTATTTTTTACTACTAGATAGTGAATACTTTATAAGGATATGTATTTGAAATTAGATCGGAAATTCGCTCCTAAGCTGAAAAGAAAAAATTAAAGCATATCTGTCTTCAGGGATGGTATTTGAAACCCAGTGACTGTTTGATGCGTCAATTATAGCAATTTCATCATTGGCAAGATTGATTCTAGATTCCTTACCATTAACTTTGAGACACAATGGTTCACCTTCAGGCTTGGCAGTTATAATATAATTTGCATCTTTATGAGGAGGAACTTTGTACTCATGTTCAGGTGTATGACGATATCGTGCAGAAACCAAGTCTGTGTACCCCACGTGATCATCCAAGAAAATTGTACAGAATCTCCTTGCAATCCAATCCATTTTTCGCATGCACTGCATTAATCCCTGCTCAAATCCAGGAAAATCTTTCTCAGTTTGCCATGTTCTTTGGCCTTCCTGGGTTTTTTCTTCCTGATATATTTGACTAAATCTAGTGGATGTCATGTTAAAGTACTCAGCTAATGCATCCTCAGGATTATCTCCTATATAATTATACCCTCCCATAATTTGGGGATTTTCTGCTAGATATAATCTTTTCCTATCAGAATCAAAAAATCGCCGAGATTGTTCATATACAGTATCAATTAGCTTTAAAGAATATCCCTTTAAAATAAGATATCCATCACGATTAAGATTTTCAGTAAAGGGGCAGCCAGGTTTGAGTTTGTAGAATTGACTTAAGGCCAAAGAATCAACATTTTGCTTGTTCATTTTACTCTTGAATTTGTTCTAAAGAAAAGATACTAAGAAGTACCGAACACTGTGAATTTATCCCCTTTATGCTTTTGTATTTTTTCCTTGGATGTATAGGGGCCTATAATACTAAGTTTTCCTCCTGATCTTACTCCATTATCAGGAAGGGTTACTATATCAAAATTAGATTGGTAAGGATCTTCTTTCCTTCCAGGCATATAAGTTAATTTGGTTACTGCATTTTTTGGATTTGAAGGATCAAGGGTTGTAAGGCCTTCTCTTGGAACTGAATCTCCAATAATGCTCACTTCACCCCCAAGAGCCAATCCATCTAGTGCATCAGAATTATCCTTAATGATGTTAAGAGCTTTACTGACCTTTCCAGGACCATCTAAATACTCATTTCCAACATTAGCCTCGGTGATCATTACACATGAAGGAACATTAGCAGCTTCTGTGCCAATATTTAACAATCGTGCGCCATACATAAATTTCATGACAAAAAGTGATCCTGGAGCATATTTCATGCCCTTTCGAGCTTTAGTTTCTTTTCCATCTGGAAATCCTTCAAAAGATTCTGCTCCTATAATTCTTCCTGACATAAAGCTATTTCCACCATTTTCATAGGTCCGTATAATCCATCTTCCAATAAGATCCTGAGCTACTTTACAAGCATTTTTAGCATATCTGTTGTCAGCATTTTGGTTAATTCCATATACGAATAAACCATTAGGAGCATCAATCTGCATATACTCTGCAATATCTTTGTCTTTTTTTATTCCATCTATTACAGTATCTACTGATGTAAGACCTACGAATGGCTGATTATCAGGTTTTTTAGAGCTAATCTGTAAATCTCCTCTCAACTGGGCAAGATCAGGGTTCTCAGAATCCAAGACTTGATTGTCTGTTGCTACAGATACAATACGCACAGGATTAATACCTTTTCCATCTTCTCCAATTCGAATCAACCATTTTCCAACAGTTTCATTAGTTAGATAATCTATATTCATTTAATATCAGCATAAGAAAACATCATCTTATATTTAAATGTTTCCCTTATGACTACTTATAAGTAATAGTAAAATTTATAAAGAATATAATATTTGTAATCAATTAATATAGTAGAACTGCATGTAAAGTGTGTAAGGTTACTTTAAATTTTTTAAATTAAAATGAATAAAACAATATCTCAACCTCTCGCTGATGGAACTAACAGCAAACCAGAACCCTATTATACTGCGGAATTGTATGAGATAAGAGGAATAATGCCTTTCTTGGAGCATATAGAGCAATATTTGAGTGGTGATAGAACTGTTCCAGTTATTAGGACTGAAGATCATACCTCAAGGACCAATCAGAATAGTGATGTATTCTGCACATTTTCTGATGATCTAATGAGACTATTTCTAGATGAAAAAAATGGATTAGAAAAACCCTATGAGGTAGCCTTAAAATATGGGTTTAGGGGTTTTAGCAGAGGAGGTCGAAATGGAATTTTCTATCAAAGAAAGAAAGATGATGGTATGAAAGGGGTTACAGATTCTCTAATGTTAAAAAATACTGAAATGTTAAGTTTAGACTTAGATGTTCCTATTGATCACTTGGATGAACTTAAGAAAGTCAAAATTGTCTGGCATAATCCACAAGGACCAAGAGTGGTAGGAGCATATAATACTATTAAGCAGAGAATAGTATTTCTAGATTTTGCAAATTACTAAGCAGCTTCTATATTTTCTATATAAACTCCTCTAGGAAACTTGAATTCCTGCAAGCTATTAGACTGAGGAATAGGTCCAGCTTTTGGAACTAATGCTGTAGAGAAGAATATAATCCTAATCCCTCCCACAACTCCGATCTGCCCAAAGAAATTCCTCCGCTCATCATCTGACATACTGCTTACTCTAGCCATAACAGCTGGAGGACAGTTAAAAACTCCAATTAAATCGCCTTTTTGTCTTCCGGCTGAACCAACTAAGGCTCCACCAGAAAGAGTCTTTTTTACCTCTGCTTTACTCATAGCTCTACCATAAATTCTAGGTGATGGGTAATAACTATCCTTTTCAAATTGATCAAGTTTCATATTTATTTGTCTCAATATATCTATAAAGATTATAATTTGATTTGTTGTCTTTTCTAGTCCATCAAAACATCGCTTCACCCTTCCAGATAAGGCATGCTTATGGATTTTTAATCCATCTTTTAAAAGTTCTGATAGCAAGATAGTATTTCCTCTTGCTCTTTCTGACAAATTAAAGGCATTGTTCATATATTGAGTAAAGATGATTCTCAGCGGCAATTTCTCATCCAGATACACCTCATAATCCTGTTGAATTATTTTTAATAATTTACGTGCTTTCTTAATTTTGTACCGAATATCCTGCTCAATAGCTTTAACCTTTCTGAACTCTTCACCTAATTTTTCTAGATTCTCAATATGTACTTGACTTACTTTCAGTGTGTATCTGTGTATAACAAACCCGTGTTTTGCAAGCACATGATCCTCTAAGAATTCCTCTTGCTTCACCATAGTTCTTAACAGGTCTTCAAGAGTCTTGAACCTAGTATACAAATCTAAAATAAGGGCATATGCTTCTCTCATACGGATATTATACAATAAACTATTTAAAAACATTTGCATAATTATTGTGCAGAGATTAATTTCAATACCTAAACTCTGCAGCGGCCCTCATGTAAAAAACACTAAAGAACTTGGAACCTTCAAAATTAAGAAGGAAGAATCTTCTGCAGCAGGAATAAGAAGGATTAAAGCTGTTGTTGAGTAATCATATCTAAGCTTGGCATGAATTATTATTTCAATATCAAAACGAAATATTAAGAATTTTTTAGAAAGCTTTATAAAGAATAGGTAATTATTTTTACCAAATGATAAGAAAAATTACCAAGTTTAATATCATATCCTTGTATACATCTAATTATGATAAGAGGCTATACTTAAGAGAGATAGCTAAATTCCTGAAAAAGCCTCACCAATCTATTAAGCCATATATCCAACAGCTAGTCAATGAAAATATTCTAATACAGGAAAAAAGAAATAACGTAACTGACTTTTACCTTAATGTAAAAAATCATGCGGTATTCGAATATCTTAGCATGGCTGAAAAAACACAATTAATCCAAAAAATAAATCAAGAAATAATTCTCAAAATACTCTATGAGAAACTTGCCAAAACATTCACTCTAAATACTTATATAATCTTTGGCTCAGCAGCACAATACGTAAAGAAGACATCGGATATCGACTTGCTCATAATAGGAAAGAAAAAAATAAATGACATTCTCAATCAGTTTGAAAAAGTCTACAACAAGTCGATCCATACAATTCAAGTATTAAATCTAGAAAACGTTTCAACAAGGCTAATCAAAGAGGTGTATAAGAAGCATATTATAATGAATAATTCAGATCAGGTAATAACATTTTTGAGGAAAATTCATGAAAAAAATAGAATGGTGTAAAACAAAATCTAGGGGTATCAAGAAAATTGATCCTAATGATAATCTCTCAGAGGAATACTTAGAAAATGCAGAGGAAAGCCTAGAAGTTTTAAGAAGTATTCATAAAACTAAGTCCAAGATGTGGCTTGCAACAACTAAATACTATATCAAGTACTTTGCAGTCTACTCAATCTTTATGAAAATTGGAATTAAGTGCGAAATACATGATTGTACTATTGCACTCATTGAAAATCTTGAAAACGGAAATATTTTTGAAGTTGGCACTGCAAAGACGTTGGAGAAAGATAAACAATTAAGGATTGATAATCAGTATTATCTCAAAAACAAGGAAGTTAATATTAACTTTGATGAGCTTGCAGGTTTTATGCTTTTCATTCGAGAAGCACTGGAAAATTTGGATGAAGATAGAATTGAGGAAATTAGAGAAACTATTTTTCCTTCTAAAAAAGATACAGAAAAACAGTAGTAATCAAAAAGGTCTAAAATTAATATCCTAAAATTAAGGAATCCTCTGCTGCAGGTATTAGAAGGATTAAAGCTGTTCTAGATTAAAATAATAACGTTTATTAAACCCACTCTTCTAAGCATACGTATGCCACTCTACATAATCTCAACACCAATAGGAAATCTTAAAGATATCACCTTCAGAGCAATAGAAACTCTAAGCGAAGTAGACTTAATCCTAGCAGAAGACACGAGAAGAACACAAACCCTCCTCACTCACTACGATATTGTAAAACCCTTAGAATCCTTTAATGATCATAACAAAGAACATTCTACCCCAACTATCATAAATAAATTAAAAAAACAAAAATCCATTGCTTTAGTATCAGATTCAGGAACACCTTGTATCTCTGATCCAGGATTCTACTTAGTACGAGAAGCAACTAAAAACAAAATTCAAATCTCTCCAATTCCAGGACCAAACGCAGCTTTAGCAGCATTAACCATCTCAGGTTTACCAACAGACAAATTCACATTTCATGGATTTCCTCCAAAAAAAATAAAAGCAAAGGAATTATTCTTTATTAACATAAAACACTCCAAAACCACTTCAATAATTTACGAATCACCTCATAGAATTCAAAAAACCTTAGCTCTTATGGCCAAAGTAATGCCTAAATCCAATATAGTAATAGCAAGAGAACTCACTAAAAAATTCGAAGAAACCTATAGAGGCACTGCAAAAGAACTCGCAGAAACCCTTGCAAAAAAGTCCCTAAAAGGAGAAATAACTATTGTAATACATTAGGAGCTTATTGACTAAGCATATAGGCTCAACTTTTTCATGGGCGGGGGGAGGGGGTTAATACGTCAAGCTTAAAGCGTTTTTTGGCTGGCGGGAATGAAGTCACTTAAAAATTCTCTAATTAATTAAATATAGCAGATTAGAACTCTATAACCTAATTTCTCAAGTTTTAACCCAAATCTTTATAAATCCAAAACCCAATTTGTACTCAAAAGGAGGTGGTTACAGTAATCTAACCTATCTTCTTTGTAAAATTAAACAATGAAACCTCGGTATGAAGTATTGAGAGATATGAAAAAGAGAAAGAAGCGTTTCATTAATATACTGCCAAGTATAAGATCAATATTTACAGGAAAATCCTTATTTATTGTAATGTTTATTCTTTTATTTATTGTTTCTATTTTTTTCTATACTCAATTTGAATTTTTATCACAAGGACCATACCAATCTCAAGCAGGTGAATCTGCTTACTTTCAAGCGTTTTATTGGCTTGTAACTACTGCAACAACTGTGGGTTATGGTGATATCACTCCTACAACAATGGAAGGAAAAATATTAGCCTTAGTTGTTATGGTTTTAGGTGTTTCCTTATTAGGTTTTTTAATCACTCAATTAACAAAATCAATTGTAGAATCAAATATTGGAAAATTATTTGGATTAAACCGAATAAGATCCTCTATTGAATATATTATTTGTGGATGGAACGATTTAAGTAAAGCTGCCTTTGAAGAAGTAAACAATTTTAAAAATTCAATAATTATTATTTCAAAAACCCGTCCTGAGATTGATTTTTCAAAAAATGTTCAATTTATGAATGGAGATCCTCAAGATAAAACCATTTTAGAAAATGCTAATATCAAAAAGGCAAAAAATGTGCTATTATGTATGGACTCTGATTCTGAGATCTTATTAGCAATTCATATTATTAGAGAATTAAATCCTTGGATTAACATAACTGCAAAGATGAATGATCCAGAATATATTCCCATGGCTGAATCTGCTGGTGCTGACCAAGTTGTTGCACCTTCAGCAATATCTGGAAGACTTTTATCAATAGTCCCTGAGCAGCCTTATGTTGTAAAGTGGTTTCTAGGTGCTACCTCTACTACCTTAAATGAAAAATTTATTGAATACATTGTAGGTCCAAAATCTGTTTTTGCTGGAAAAACATTAGATCTCATCAGACAATCTTCAAATATAAAAATTATTGGAGTAGAATCAACTGAAGGATTTGAAAAACTTCCTAAAGATGATTATGAAATTAAAATAGGAGATAAATTAATTGTATTATTTGATACCTTGCCAAAATGATAAACAACAATACAATCATACTATTATCGTTTGCAGCTGCTTTTCTAAAGATAGCTCTAGCAGGGTATGTATATCATAAAAATCACAAAGCAAAAATTAATCTTATTTTTGCCTTAATTTTTTTCTCCCAAGGAATTTGGGATCTTGGAAAAGCGTTAATGTGGCTAGCATCTACAAAAAATACTGCTTTATTATTTGGTAAAATATCGTATGCTGCATATATTTTATCTGTTTTCTTATTTGCACATTTTTGTTGGGTATATTTAAAGAGGAAAAACTTTTTTTCCAAATCCAAACTAGGGTTATTGGTATGGTATACTCCAATGATATTCCTAATCATATCTTTATTTACAACACCACTAGTTATATCTGACCTTTCTTTCCCAGGAGAAATTGATTTAGGATTTAACTTAGAACTTTGGATGTATCAATACGGTCCTTTCTATAATAATTTCTTCCTAGTATTCCAAATGCTTCCTTTCTTATATGGATTTATTATTTTTATTGCAAAATATATTAGATCTACTGATGCAGATTTTAGAAAGCGTTTATTATATTTAATTGTTGGATCAGGAATTCCTATTTTAATCGGAATCCCTACTGGAGTTGTTTTACCAGCAATTGGGATAAGATTACCTCCTCATAATAATATTCTAACCTTAATCATGGCTATTCTTATAGGTATTGGAATAATAAAATATAAACTTCTTTCAATTAAACCTACTTTAGAAACCGTTAATAAGAAAATTAAATTTTCAGAAGATATCAAAAAATCCAATCTCAATTATGGCTCTTCGTATTTAATAGAAAATCCTGAATCACATGAAACTGCTTTCCAATTTTTCCTCTTTAATTTATTTAAAGGGAATTATGGATTTATATTAACATCTCAAAACCCAGAACATCTAAAAGAAAAATACAAATTAGTAAATACTCCAATTTCTTG
This sequence comes from Candidatus Woesearchaeota archaeon, assembly GCA_937906345.1. Taxonomy (GTDB): domain Archaea; phylum Nanobdellota; class Nanobdellia; order Woesearchaeales; family CALCXY01; genus CALCXY01. The sequence goes on from CALCXY010000052.1 coordinate 12,627, forward strand.
GATAACAGACCATGAAACAGATGAGAGTTCCTTTGGTCCAAATGATCTGGAACAAATTTATTCTACTGTTGAAAATTTTGTTTTAACAGTAAAGAATTCTTTTATTTTAGTTGATTGTCTTGATATTTTAAAGGATCATAATAATTTTCATAAAATCCAGTATTTTTTAAGAAGATTAAATGGGTTAGCTAAAGAAACAGGAGCCTGTATAATTGTTCCTAGAGGAGATTTAAAATTATCTAAGAAAGAAAAAATTGTGTTTAAGTCTGAGTTTACCTACATAACAGGTAAAGGAAAAATGGCTTCACTAACAGGATCTATAATTGATTTATATGAAAAAAGTCCTGGAAAAGAAAAATATATAATTTTAGGCTATACAAATGTTTCAAAATCTTTGATTAATGAATATTTGCATAGAAAAATTCCTTGTACTGTTGTTTCCACTAAACACATTATGAGAAAATATCATTCTTCAATTACTTTTATTAATAAAAACCCTTTAATTAAAAGTAATATCATGCAGTTAAAAATTGATAATCCTAATACCAATGTGATTATTACATTTGATTCAGATGCAGATACAATTTTAGGGATTAATATGGTGAGGCATATAACAGAGAAAGCAAAAGTATTAGTGAAAGTAAATACAGATAAATTTATCGACATTGCAAAAAAAGCAGGAGCAAATGAAGTCATAGCATCCTCTGCCTTAGGAGGAAAATTATTATCATTATCATTAACATATCCAAATATTGTTGAATGGTTCATGGATACCATCACTTCAAGAAACAAATCATTGGATTTAACTGAGATATTAATTAATGAAAAATCTCCTCTTAAAGGTAAAACTATTATTGAAATAGATAAAATTTTTGGAGACGTAGCTAACGTTTTAAGTGTAAGTAAAAAAAGCACCTTTGATCTTACAACAAATGATCATTATAAAGTAAGAGAAACTGATAAACTTATAGTGCTCGTACATAGAGATAGATTAAAACAAAATCCTAAATTAAATTCTCTGTTTAATTCATGAAAAAAGAAACTCCCTGCCTAGGTTTCGTGGGGGTGGTTAGAATTTAGGAAGACAGGGAGTTTGAGCGTTATTGTTTTTTAAGTTTTAATGGCGCTTTCCTCATTTCCGTTAACCACATAATTCCAATGCGAATCATTTCATTATTGAATCTTTCACTTATCTTGTATGTTTTCTTATACAAATCATAATCTACACAGCCCATACTTTTTAATGGAGTTAATATTCTGTCATAAAACTGCCTTTTGTTATAGCTGAGCTTTACTCGCTTCCCTTTGATTTCTTCAATCTCTGTTTCAAAGTTTCCTTCATGCAGCTTTGTAGCAAAAAAACTCATTTCTGTTTTAGTGACTTCTCCTCCATTGTCTTTGATGTATGTGATAAGAGCTTCTCCTACTATTTTCTGTTGCTTTGTTGCAAAAAGTACTTCGAATATATTATCCGGTAAATTAAACCGGTCAAATAACATGACCATAGAAATACCATAAGATTAACTAGTATATAAATATTACGTTTTTTTACACTAGTATACGTTTCTCTATATTAGCTATATTTAGAGTTTTTCCTTATTTATTCGTAAATAATACCCTGCAAGGTTAGCAATAAAATGCAATGCCCCATAAAAAATAAAAACCCAAAGCCCTACAATAAGAGAAATCTCCACTAGAAAACTGACAAAAATCATAGAACCAATAATCCAATCTATTTGATCAAAAGGAATCCAGGGCTTTCCAGGCGCTATCTCTAATTGTCTCTTAAAAAAACTCTTAACAGCATCTCCTAATAAACTCCCTAATCCAAGAGCTAATCCTAATAAAACAACATTAACACTAGAATAATCTATTAAACTATAATTTATCCATGATAAATAAAATACTTTTTGTAAATACACCATTAAAATCGCAATTATAGTTCCAATTACAATTCCTTTGAAAGTCTTATGATCTCCAAAAATTCTCTTCCCTCTAAAACTCTTCCCAAAATCAAGAGGAATATCCAAAAACTTCAATTTAACAAATAAAGGAAGAACCATATTAGCTAAAGCAGCAGGCAAGAACAACCAAAGTCCTTGTATAATCTCAATTATCATGGGAACCTCTTATGATATTGATAAATAGTTAACACACTAAAAATAACTAACAGCACCATTAAATACAATCCTACTCTAATTTGTTCAAATACAAATAAAAGTAATATAATATATTGGAAAACTGTAGATATTTTCCCCATCACATGAGATGTGCTTGCAACATTAACATCTTTAGTTTTAAAAACATATAACCATGTAACCGCAACTAAAACATAAATATCTCTTATCAAAAATAAAAACAAATACCCTATATGAATTTCCCTAGTATAAAATAATAATATTGCTAACACAAAAATTAATACTTTATCTGATATCCCATCAATGAACCCGCCTAAATCAGACGCTACATTAAATTTTCTTGCTAAGTACCCATCTAATAAATCAGTTATTCCTGCTATAACTAATATTACACTTAAAAACCAGATATTCTGATAAAAAAAGAGAACAAGCACTGCTATCACTATCCGTATTAAAGAAATTCCCATAACAACTCTTTTCATAAAACAAATTATATTATCATATTTAATAAAACTTGTCATTACCAACTATAACATATAAATCACGCAAAAAAAGCTTTAATCCTCTCCTCATAATCTTTAGCTAATTCTATACTATCAGCTGGAAAACATTTTGCATAATTCGGCCATGTATACCTTTCATCTAAATACAAAATAACTCCTCTATCAGTTTCGCTTCTAATACATCTTCCTGCATTTTGTAAAACTTTTGTGATAGCAGGTAAGATATATCCATAATCCCATCCTCTGCCAAACTTTTCATTATAATAAGTTATTAATTCCTTTGTCTCAAGATTAGGTCTTCCTAAAGGAATACCTACAATAACAACACACTTTAAAAAATCTCCAGGTAAATCTATACCCTCTCCAAAGGATCCAGAGGTTACACCCAACAATACAGCACCTGAATTTTTAAATTGTTTAAACTCCTCGAGCATAGCAGCTTTTCCTTCCTTTGAGAGTCCTTGCTTTTCAATAATGATACTTTTTTCACTCGCATCCTTAAAAAATAAATACACTTGATCTCGTAAAGAATAACTTGGGAAAAACACTGCTGTATTTCCTGGAACAGTTTTACTAATAGTAACAAGAATATCACTTATTTTTTTAAATTCTTGCTGTGTACGTTTAGTATATTTAGTAGTTACAGTAGGAACAACCAAACTAATCTTATTTTCCTCTGAAAAAGGATCCTCATATTCTTTTTCAATTGTCCCAAGAGGATATCCTAGCAATTCACTATACATCTCAGTTGGAGTAAGAGTTCCTGACATTAAGATGCTTGAATGACACTGTTCTAATACTTCCTCAGAAACAAGGGAAGGATCTAAACACTTGTAATGTAAATTCAAAAACGCTCCTGCTTTCGATTGATCAATAGAAAATATCCTAGCATATCCCTCATCAGGCCCTTTCCAGTTTTGTAAAAAGTTTCCCACACTAGAAATAAAACTTTTCTCTTTTTGAGTTTTAAGCATACTTCCATAATATTCACAATCTTCATGAACTTTCTCATACTCTTTAATTTTATTTAAAAAATCATTCTTATCCACACTTTTTTCATCACCAACATTTAATCCTTGAGCATACCCATTAAGAATATCTTGAATCTCTACTAATGATTCTAAAACTTCATAATCATTGTCTCTTGCTTCTGTTACAGCATTTTTCAATATGAAATTACTTAACTTATCTGTATTGAGTTCTTGTAACCTGCTTGGTAAGTTATGACCTTCATCAATGATGATAATACAATCCTCTAATCCTTTTCCTATTTTTTCAAAAAAAGTATCTCTGATAGTAGGATGAAAAACATAATAGTAATCAGTAACAATAACATTGGCTTTTTTAGCTAATTCAGATGCCATCTCATAAGGGCATAATTTTTTACTAGCACATGTTTCCTTAAGTTTTTCAGATGACATTAACTTTTTTTCAATTTCTTCAATAAATATTCTCCCTTGAACAGATAAATGCCCATTATTTTTTTCACGAACATTAGTATAATAATCACAACTAGTATCTTCTCTTAAACTTTTACAATACTCATTAAACTCTGATGAATTTAATCTCTCCACACTTTTTTGCAGACACATCCATTTTTTGCCTATAAAATCTGCAACTATAATATCTGTATTGAATTTTTTTTTAATAAGCCCTAAAGTTTCAATAGCAATCATATGTTGAGTATGCCGAGAAGTTAGAAACAAAACAGTTTTATTATTCTTAAGAGCATAACTTAACGCAGGACTTAACGCAGCTGCAGTTTTCCCTAATCCTGTTGGTGCATGCACCACAAGATGTTTTCCTTCTTCAACAACTTTCTTTACATCATCCATCATCTCCTTTTGAATCTCTCTGACAGTTTCAAAAGGAAATAAGTCTTCTTCAACTTCTTTTTTCTCCATACATTGACCGAACATGCAGTTGTATATATAGTTTATGTTAATAAAACGAAAATAATCTAGAAAAATTAAAATATGATGATCTTATTTTTTTTGTTTATCAAGATAATTTGCTATGTACCATACTACATATCTAACGTAAATCTTTATAAATCTTACTCTATTAATATTTCTTAATACAAAATCACTCCTCTAAATAATTAACTCTTGTCACCACTATGGTACAATTATTATCGACAAAAAACCAAAACCTTTAAATACCAAATAACCATTCCAAAATATAGTTTTAAAGCAATAAAAGAGGTCTAAAACATTTTATGGGGGGTTCAAAAATGAGCAAAGAGAAAGTTTTCAATGTTTTTTTCAGGGAAAAACCTGCTATGATGTTAATAGGCTTAAAAAACGCCAAAAACCAAATATATGCTTCTTCATTAGCAAAACAAATTGACTGCACATATTCGCATGTAGTTAAAATTTTGCAAGAAATGGAAAAAGCAGAGCTTATTCAATTCGATAAGCAAGGTAGATTAAAGCTATTATCCTTAACAAAAAATGGTTTTGATGTTGCTGATAATATCGAAAAGATTAGAAATATGCTTTAATTTTTATTTTTTTACAATTTTTTTTAGGTGTTCTTGAGCAGCTTGAATAAATTCTTCTTCTTTATCAACTGGAACAATTGCTCCAGCAGCATGTTTATGTCCTCCAAATTCTCCACCAATACCTTTTAGAATTTCTTTCATAATTGTTCTCAAATTAATATCTTCTTTACGTTGTGATGTTCTAAATGAAATTTTACTTTGTTGTTGATCATCTCTTCCCATAATAATAATATATTCATATTCCTTAAAATCAGGCGACTTTGATAATATAGAACTAACTGTCCCTATAATTGATGTTCGAATTGCATGTTTTGCATTTATTAAAAGTAACTTATCCCCTTTTATGATATCTTCCCCTAATTTATTTTTATAAATAAGATCTAATGATTCCATTAACTCAATTTTATAATTCTTCAAGAGAGTTTGTGCTTTTTTCTTAGCTTTTTTACTTCCTAAACAAATTCCAATTCCAATAGAAGGCTTATCTAATCTTCCACATGCATTTAAGAGTGTGGAAAATTCTTTGGCATTATAAAACAAAGAATCTTTTGCCTCATTAGCAAGCAAATAGGTCTCTCCAAAAACATCTTCTGGATTTTTTTCATTTTCTCGTTTAAGAATGATTCCAGTTATTAAGGTTCTTTCTTCTTTTGGAGATAATTGTGCAAGTGTTTTCCATCTTCCATTAAGTTTAGGATTTATTCCTAAGTCATGTAAAAACTGGATTGATCCAGATTCTGAATTAGTCACACCAGGTATCCTCATATCATTACTTAATTCTAAAGTTTTATGCAATGGCCTAGTTTGACTGCCAAATAATTTAAGACCTTTTTTAATGATAAGTTTTTTAGATGCAATAGCATCTTTTAAAATAATCTCATTGAGATCTGAAAATCCATTATTTTCTTGAGCATCTCCTATAGCTCCTATTAAAGCAAGAAACGCACTATCTTTATTTTTACCATCTAAAGCTTTTGCAACTAAGTAACTCACACCTGCACCAGAGATGCTGGTCCCTCCATCTATGTTAAAGTGATGAGGATTCACATGATAAATACTATTCTCCTCATTTTCGATATGATGATGATCAATTACAAATATTTTTCTTTTTTCTAAATATTTTTTGATAAGAGTAATCTGCCCTGATCCAAGATCTAGAAATATATTATAAAAATAATCCTCCTTAGCTAATGTTTTGAGAGTTTCCTCATTAAGCTGAGGAACAATAGATAAAGAAAATTTATAACCTTCCCGAGTAAGAGCTTTTATCATAATAGATGCAGCACAAATACCATCTGCATCTAAATGAGTAATAATTCTCACTATTTGCTTTTTATCTAATTCCTTAAGAGACAGAGCTATCTCACTAATCTTAGCAAGGAATGCATCTATCTTACTCTGTGTAGAGTCTGATACTCTTTGAATCGTATTTCCAGTCAATAGGAAGTTTTTTGATCTTCTTGTAATACTTTACAAGTCGTTTGATTTTGGATTGAGTTAATTGTAATCCTCGTAAACTAGATTTGTCTTGTCGATTGCTATTAAAGTGATTTTCTAATCTAACAAGTTTTTTCATTAATGCCATAAGATCCTCTGGCAACTCAGGTGCCATTTTTTTCTCTTGTAAAATCCCAAGAATAGTTTTCTTAGTAATGGTTTTTACATCTGGGACTCCATAAGCATCTCGTAAAAGAGTTCCAATTTGTGATGTAGATTTTCCTTCTTTTGCAAGTTTCACAACTAGTAACTCAATCTCTTTATCTTTATACCGTAACCATAAGGGTTTTGTTTTTAGACTAGGTTTTCTTGAACCTGATTTTCCTCGTGCTCTTGAATGCATCTTTGCCATTTTAATATACACCTCGTTCTGATTTGAGATTTTGGAGAATTAACTGTTCTCTCCAGCATAACCCAGCATCACCAAGTTACCTCTCGAATACAATAGGGAAGTGTTTTATCATTTATAAAGCTACTGTTTATGAGGGAAATTAATTAAGGAGTTATAATTTTAACAATAAATTTAAATACCTTCAATAATATGAAAATATATGATAAATCTTATAACATTTTTTATTGTGTTTATACTACTTTTTTTGGTAACTTTCTTCATTTATTTTAAAAAATCAAAAGAACTCATTCTGTACCATCATCATTCATTAATTGTGGATATCATAGCATGTTTGGCTGGAATATTAATTATTTATTTTGGATATTTTTTCTCTGAGTTATCTAATCCTAATATGTTAATTATCTGGATTCAAATTATAATAGGAATTGGTCTTTTTAACATCCATTTAGTTCGATATATAATTCGAATAATGATTCCCCAAAAAAAGATCTAACCCTCCATTTTTAATTTCTTTTTTCTAAAATAAGTTATGGCTACATAGAGTAAAAAATAAATCAAAAAAGCCATTATCAGAGCAATAATGAAACCTCCAATATAAATCTGTTTGGCAATGTATTTAATGTCGTGAGATGTAATCGGAAGAGTAACTCCTACATTATTGCCAACTATAAAACTTCCCAATTTATAATGCAAAAAGTATATAAAAGAACTATTTAAGGGGTTTACTAAAAGTGTACCTAAATAAGTTGATACCAAATTAAGCTTTTTTTCCAGGCTATGAACAAAGATAAAAACATTCCAATACTAAAAGTAGGAATTATTGAAAAAAATGCACCAATCGCAACTCCTTGAGCAATTTGGTGAGGGGATGTATTTGACGTGAATATGAGTAAAATAATATCCTTAAGTGTATGTTTTTTGAAATAATTTTTTAAATGCTTATATTTTTTAATTAATGTTTTCATATAAAATTTATTTACTTTTTCCTTTTATAAATGTGATATATAATTCATAAATTTTTAAAGAAAGAACCAAAAATCATATATAGAATACTCTATTCTCGATATCTATGGCAGTCCTATCAGACAGAGATATTAAAGCATCTATCAACTCAGGAAAACTTAAAATCCAGCCGTATCATGAAGATGCAGTAGGGCCATGTTCTTTAGACCTTTCCTTAGGAACAAGTTTTAGAATATTCAAAAACTCAGATCATACACATATTGATCCAAAGGAAGGCATCCCCGATGATATTATGGAATTAACAACTAAAGAAACAGAACCTTTTATAATCCATCCAGGAGAATTTGTATTAGCTTCAACAATGGAAAAAGTTACCATTCCTAATAATCTAATTGCACGATTAGAAGGAAGATCTTCTTGGGGAAGATTAGGCATTGTTATACATTCAACTGCTGGAAAAATAGATCCAGGATTTGAAGGAAACATAACTCTAGAAGTAGCAAACCTTTCTAATCTTCCAGTCTCACTCCATCCTGGAACAAAGATAGCACAACTTACTTTTGAAACACTCTTAAGCCCTTCTGAAAAACCTTACAATAAGTATGAAAAAGCTAAATACATGCACGAAAAAGAACCAAGTGTGAGTAGGATTAGTAAAGAATAAAAAAATAGCCCCGAGCGGATTCGAACCGCTGTCCATGCCTCCAAAGGGCACGATGATTGACCACTACACTCCGCAGACCTTAATTAGATCTTCTACGGGGCTATTACTCGAATCCGCCTAATAGGCTAAAAATTAGAATAGATCGTTTGTATATAAATTTAATGCTTCTATCCTAGATTTTAAAGATGATTTTGGAATATAATATCCAAATTTATCCCAAAAAAGATATTTAGAAAAATGTACAGGGTTTTTTGGAGATATTAATTCCATCCATTTTTCAAGATTTTCAGTACCTGATAATTGATATATGAGAAGAACAAATTTTCTACCTTGACTCCATTTTCCATAATTAAAACCTAATTTTTCAAATAAATATTTTAATTGATTTGAAAATGTTGAAGGAGTGAAACCTAATTCTAATCTTGGATAATAATTATATGATTTAGATTGTTTAGAAAATTTTAAACATCCATCTGTATCAAATAAACCTCTAAGGAAAGGAGGGTATAACTTTTTATTTTTCAAGATAAATAAAGGAATTTTCGCATTTTTTTTGTTCCCTCTTATTAAACCAATTTCATTTATTAAGAAATCAATAATGGGTTTAGAATAAAAATAAATGTAATAAGCATTCCGATCTTTTCTTTTTTTTAATTTAGGTATAATATTAAACAGTTCAACAATCAAAGGAATAACATGATACTTATAATAATAAATATCTTCCAAACTTCCTACGATTGTAACTCTATTATATTCTAAATGTATATTTCCATCTCCTAAAACAATTCCAATAAATTCAACCAACTTTGCACTTTTAGGAGGAATTCTGATTTTTTTTAAATTTCCTTTATTATATTTTTTCATTTTAAATCACATTTTATCTACTATTAAATTATCTAATTGATTTTTAAGTTCTACTATGACTTGTCTAGTGGAAGTGGAAAGATTTTCGAGAATGAGTCTCTATTATCGGAAAGATTTCGAAAATAATTCTTTAATAATTGAATTTCTTTAAAGATTTAAAATTTAGAAAAAATTAAATGAAATTTATTTAAACATCTCCAACGCTTCTTCTTCCATAAAATGTACCTTCCCAGGTATAATTAAACAGTAAGGTGCTTTTCCAAACTCCTCTTTAACTAATTCAGAAGCTTTTCCACTTTTTACAAAATAATCCTTAGAACCTAATCGTGCACATCCAACACAAATCTGATTTTTAGCTAAACCCTTAGCCATGAGATACTCTAGTGCATCCCCAATACTCAAAAACTTTCCAGATAAAGGTTCTAAATCAAGTAAAAACAAAGTATGCAATCCCATTTTTTGATTCTGTTTTAAAACATTAATAGGCTCCTCAACATTACTATTATCAAAAGGAATTGAAGTAACTTTTCCAAATTTATAAAGTTGCAAACCAGTAACTCCAACAGCTGTTAATACAGACGCATTATTAATAACCAAAACCTTTACACCTTTTTTACTAGCTTCACTAAGATACGTATGATGTGTAGTAGCTGAAAAAATATCTCCTACAATTAACAAAGCAACATCTTTTTTCTTAGCCTCATCTAAAATCCTCTCCTGCCCATTTTCAATCATATCCCTTCCAGCCTGAGTAATTTTCTTACCATAAAACTTCTCCAACTTCGCAACAGAAACAGAAAGCAAAGAAGTATAACTCTCCAAATACACTTTTTTACATTTCTTAACTGCTTCTAAACCCTTAACAGTTATATCTTTCTCATCTGATAATCCTATTCCTATTATGTATAGCATAATTATTCTAGTTATCTGTGCATTTTTAAAACTTCCTACACCAATAATTATATAAAACAAAGATTCTATAATAAAGCAATGAAAAAAAAGATCATTATCATAATAATCATAGTCATTCTTATTTTTTTAGGTTTTAAGCTTTATATCAAATATCAATCATCTACTAATCTTTGCTTCGAAGCCATGTGGGTAGGAGAGCATATGGAAACTGGTGAATGCAAAGCCTTTTCAGCTATTTGTCCAAGGGCTCCAAGTCAAAAGAATTATGTTAAAGGAAGTGAAAAATGTGGATTTATAAAGGCAATGGCAATACTTCAAAACACTACTCTAATTACCCAATTGTGTGATAATCTTAATGAAGAAACTAAACCTAAAGTATTTTCACATTATAACATTAATTCTTGTGAAGAAATAGAAAAAATCCATAAAAACATGAAAGAAGTTAAATCTTAATCTTATCCAAAACCATCTCCACAACTTTGATAGCTGGAATAGTTGTAGTATCAATCCATAAATCATAATTATTCTTATCTTTATAATCAATTCCATACAGTTTCTTATAACGAAACTCATCACTTTTCTTCCTTTCTTTAATCTTTTCAACTCCATAGGCAATATCTTTATACTTTTCATGCTCTCTAGCTTGCAAAGAGATTCTTTTAGCACCTTCATCAACTGTAACATCTAAAAAAACCTTAAAACTGTTTGGAATAAAATGAAACGCAGTCCTACCAACTGCAACCACATTATCCTCTTCTTTACCAATTTTAACAAGTTTATCATCAACAATTTTATCTGTTTCTCCATTCTCTTCATCTTGTTTATTCAACTCAGCTAAACTTATCCCTCGTTCTTCAGCAATTTTACGACGAATATCTCCCATAACATAATATTTAAAACCTAATTTCTTAGCCAATAATTCAGCAACTGTATTCTTTCCAGAGCCTGGATTCCCACTTATGGTTATTATCATAAAAAAAACCAGAGCAACAATATTTATAAACCTATTGTTACACAAACCCAATATGAAAAAGTGGGGCCATGATGATAAAATATTGCAATTTATCTTTCTCTATATTATTTTTTTTGGCTGGCTATCTTTAATTAAAGATAATACTGAATTTTTTTATTATAGCATAGTAGCTTTATTAGCATTAGTTGTTCTTTTTTTCCTTCATAAACGTGTAAGATTTCCTTTATTACTTCTTGTTTCATTAGCACTATGGGGTGCACTCCATTTTATAGGAGGATTAGTCCATATAGAAGGAGTGGTAATATATGAATTAACTTGGTTTGGTTTAGGATATGATAATTATATTCATTTAGTCTCCTCATTTATTGTAACAATCATTGCATATTCATTATTAGAACCTGGTTTAAATAAAAAAATTAAAGGGAGAAAAATCTATTTAGGAATATTATTAGGATTAATAGGTTTTGGAGTTGCAGCAGTTGGTGAAATTGTAGAGTTAGCAGGAGTTATTTTTTTAGGCAATGCAGGTGTAGGAGATTATCTTAATAACGCAATTGATCTAGTTTTTAATGGATTAGGAGCTACATTAGCAAGTATTTTAATAGTTCGCCATCATCATAAGAAAGATTTAATAAAGGTTAAGTCTAAGAAATAACCATGGAAATTAAAATAAATATTAAAAAGCAGCATCTCATCTATCTTTGTATAATCATAGCAATCTCATTAGGATTAGTTGCGTATGCCAATTCAGGAGATCAATCTCATTCAGTAGATGAGATTTTATTTGATAATTCAATTCCTCAATTAACAATCTCTGGAGATTTAACAGTAGGAGGCACAATTAGTGCAGGAGGATTCTCTATTGCTTCTTTAGCTATGCCTTCTGGAGCTGTTATGGCCTTTGATGCAGAATCTTGCCCTGCAGATTGGAGTGAATTTACCTTAGCTAATGGAAGAGTTATTGTAGGTCAACTTGAAAATGATGCAGATTTTGGAGGAATTGAACAAATTGGTGGAGAAAGATCACAAAGGTTAACTACCAATCAGATTCCTTCACATTCACATACCCTTACTGATATTGGTCATGCTCATTTAACTCAAATTGTAGTATCTCAATCAGGTTTTACAGGAGGTTCTCAATCATTCGGAAATGGACTTGGTGGTGGTGGTCAACCAACAACAAATGTAGTATCTGGTATATCTATAGCTAATGCAGGTGGTTCTCAAGCTCACAACAACCTCCAACCATACATAGTTCTCAAATATTGTAAAAAAAACTAACCTAAACTACCAAAAAGTTTATAAATGCCCTAAAATTCCCCTATAGTAGATTGTGGGGGATTCTTATAAAATGACTAAAGATATACAACCAGTTTTTATTTTACCTGAAGGTTCTACTAGAACTCAAGGAAAAAACGCTCAAAAAGCAAACATTCTAGCAGCGAAAGCTGTTGCTGATACTGTTAGAACCACCTTAGGCCCAAAAGGAATGGATAAAATGATTGTTGATGCTGTGGGAGATATCACTGTTACAAATGATGGAGTTACAATTCTAGAAGAAATGAATATTGAACAACCCTCTGCTAAAATGATTGTTGAAGTTGCTAAAACACAAGAAAATGAAGTTGGTGATGGAACCACTACTGCTGTTGTATTAGCAGGTGAATTATTAAAAAACGCTGAAGATTTATTAGATAAAGATGTGCATCCTACTGTTTTAGCTAAAGGATATAGAATGGCTGATGAAAAAGCACAAGAAATTCTTAATACAATAGCTGTTGATATTAAAGATTCTGATAAAGATATTTTAAAAAATATTTCAATGACTGCAATGACTGGAAAAGGTGCTGAAACTGCTAAAGAACACTTAGCTGATATAACTGTAAAAGCTGTTTCCTTTGTTGCTGATAAATCAACAGATGGTATCTCTGTAAACAAAGATGATATTAGAATAGAAAAAAAAGTAGGCGGTTCAATCTTTAATACTGAACTAGTAGAAGGCATTGTTTTAGATAAAGAACGTGTGCATCCACAAATGGCAAAATCCATTGAAAGCGCTAAAATTGCATTAATTGATTCTGCAATTGAAATTAAAAATCCTGAAACTGATGCAAAAATTCAAATAACAGATCCTAATCAATTATCAGGTTTTATTGAACAAGAAGAAAAAATATTAACTAAAATGGTTGATATCATTAAAAAATCTGGTGCTAATGTAGTATTATGTCAAAAAGGTATTGATGATATAGCACAACATTTTCTTGCAAAAGCAGGAATTTATGCATGTAGAAGAGTTAAAAAATCCGACATGGAAGCATTAGCTAGAGCAACTAGTGCCTCAATTGTTACTAATCTTGATGATCTTAATGAAAAACATTTAGGAAAAGCAGGCCAAGTTGAAGAAGTAAAAGTTGGCGATGAAGAAATGACCTATGTAAAAGGTTGTAAAAACCCTAAAGCTGTTACTATTTTAATCCGTGGTGGAACAGAGCATGTTGTTGATGAAGTAAAAAGAGCTATGGACGACTCTATGGGAGATGTTGTTTCTGCATTAAAAATTGGAAAAGTAGTTGCAGGCGCAGGATCTGTAGAAATTGAATTAGCAAAAGAATTAAGAAAATTCGCAGATTCATTATCAGGAAGAGAACAATTAGCAGTTCAAGCATTTGCTAATGCTATTGAAATTATTCCAAGAACATTAGCTGAAAATGCAGGTTTAGATCCTATTGATATTACAACTGAATTAAAAGCAGCTCATGATAAAAAGCAAATTTGGGCTGGAGTAGATGTTTTCTCTGGTAAAGTAGTTGATGCATGGAAAGCAGGAGTTATTGAACCATTAAAAATTAAAACTCAAGCAGTATCATCTGCAGCTGAAGTTGCTGAAATGATTTTAAGAATAGATGATGTTATAGCAGGTTCTGGCTCTGGTGCTGCTCCTGAACCTATGGGTGGAATGCCCCAAATGCCTCCTGGTATGGGTATGTAAACTTCTACTTAATTTTATGATAAATACTAATTAAAGCATTATAACTTTCTTTTAAGTCTATATTTCCTTTATTATTTAGAATCAGATAATAATCATACGCTTTTTGATATTGTTTAAGTGCATGTGACATATGTCCTTGTTGGGAAAAAACATAAATTCCCTGAATCATTTCTTGTAATTTGAGTATTCTCCTATCAGTTACATTAGTAAATTGTATAGAATCCTTTATGTGAGGAATAGTATCTTCATGGATCATATCTTCTTTGAGATGTTGAAAATCTTCCCTGATATGTTGATGATTCCTATTATCATGTTCTTTTAAATGACCTAAGGAAGATTTTTCTAATTGAGGATGAAGTTGATTTTCTTGTGTGCCAACACCTTTGGCAAACTCTAAATTATTGATTTCATCTGATACTGTATTCCTAGTTTTATTTGATTCAGGTTGTACATCTTCATGGATCATATCTTCTTTGAGATGTTGAAAATCTTCCCTAACATGTTGATGATCTTTTATATTATTTTCTTTTAACTGTCCTAAAGAAATATTAACCTCTGAATGTACCTTCTCATCAGATTCAGCTTTTCTAAACTTTCTTGTATGAAGAGCACTTTTTAATTTATGAACTTTATCTAAATCAAGAGCTGTACTTTTTACATGTTCTCTTAAACCACTAAGATGGGTAGAAAGAATATTAGAGGCTCTATCAATTTTTTGCTTAACAATATGGTCCTGTTCTTTACCAATGTCTCCATGTATTTGTTGCACTGATTGAACATGAGAATCTTCTATATGTTGAATTGCTTTAATAACATTTGATTTCTCTTGATTTGAAACATTTTTTGACACAAATTGTTTAAGATTATCAATTTCACTTTGTACTCTCTCATGATGTTCCATTAATTGTTGAGTAACCTCTTTTTTAATATGATCTGAATCTAAAGTTGCTTGTGCCTTCTCCAATTGAATTTCTTGAATTTTATCAGTTTGTCCTTTATGGATTTGATCATGGAGTGTTCTAATTTGATGAGACATATGGTCTTTATAATCACTAATGGCTTCTTTCAACTCTTTATTGGTAACTATATCACTTGTTTTTTCTTTGGTTGTTGAGAAAGACTCAGCAAGAGAGTCTAATTTTTCATTTAAAGCATTAATCTTTTCATTGCTCTCTTGAAAATTCCCAAATTTTTGATTGACTTCTTTGCTTATTTCATGAACTCGTTTCACCATCTGATCAGTATAACTTTTATCTTTTTCAATTGTATCAAATTTTTTATCTATATCTTCAATTGCTTTTAGCACATCTTTATTTTTTCCAATCGCTTTTACTTGATTTCTATAATTAATAATCTCTTTATTTAATAAAATAACCAATTCCTTTAATTTTTCTATGTTTACTTCATTGGTAAGAACTCTTTTATCTTCTTCTCGAAGTAATTTTTTAATAGGCAATACTGAAGGGTCTTTAATTTCATTAAAAATCCCTTTTAACGCATCAACTTCTCTCTTTAGTGTACTTAAAGATTCTTGGCTTTTACTCATTTCCCCCACCTATTTTTTGATAATTTCTTTTAAATCGTTTATTTCTTCACGCAATAGTCTTAATTCTTTTACTAGTTCATGCTCTTCAACATTAAATTTTTTTGAAATTTTTCGAAGTTGCCTTAATTCTACTTCTAAAAAGATAAGATAGATAACTACAATAATAGAAAAAACCATCAATAATTCTAATACAGGAAAACCTCCATCAAGTAATGCCATTATCCACCTCTTAGATTATAGCAGAATTAGGTATATAAAAGCCTTTTGTTTTAAATACTCAACCTTTTATAGCATTGAGAACCTAAAACCTTTTAAACCTAAATTTATCATAAATTATTGGGGTGCTTAAAATAACAGACCAATACGACTTTGTCCTAATAGCTAATTCATATTCTAAGTTATTTTCTAAAAAAGTTGCACATTACCTTGATCATCATAAAGATAAGTTAAACTTTAAGTTAGATTCTATATCTGATAAATTTTTCCCAGATGGCTCCAGATTTACTCAATTAGCAGGTTCTGTTAGAGGTAATCGTGTATTTGTAATTCATAATTATCTCCTTAATTTTCCTGATCAAACTAATTATGATCTATTTTTAATTAGTGATGCCTTAAAACGAGCTAATGAGGAAGGATTTATTTTATGCCCAACGTATTTTAATTCTAGAGGAGATAAAAAAGATGATGGTCGTGTACCCATTCCTGCAAAATTATACGCAAACTTATTAGAAACCTCTGGTGGAAAAAATCTAATGAGGGTAATGACTTGCCATTTACATGCAAAACAAGAAATGGGTTTTTTTGATATTCCTGTAGATGATGTTCCTTCTTTACCCTTATTTTGTTGGTATATTAAGAGAAGGTTATTCAAAAAATATTTTGAATCAAATACTGAAAAAGATAATCTTGCTATTTTAGCACCAGATGGAGGAGCATTTAAACTTGCAAAACAAGCAGCTGAATTTTTATCTGTCCCCGTAGCAACTAGAATGAAAGAGCGTGAAAAATTTAAAAACACTCAGGGCGACATTAAGATGCAAAATATCGATGCTTCTTTTGATATGAAAGACCGCCACATTTTAATTTTTGATGATATGCTTGATACAGGAGGAACAATGATTGAAGCTTCAAATGATTTAGTTGAAAAGTATGGTGCAAAAAGTGTGTATTGTTTTATTACTCATTTTTTAGGCTCTCCAAAAGAGAAAACAAATTCTCCCACAACAGCAGAAGATAAATTTGCAAAAGCTAATAGTAAAATAAAACTAATAACAACTGATACTATTCAACGATCAGACGAGTATATTAAAAAAAACAGCTCCTGGTTATGTGCAGTTCTAAGCATGGCTCCTTTTTTAGGTGAAACAATCTATAGACAATGCAAAGCAATATCAGTAAGTGTATTATATGATAATCCTGAATTATTTGAGTCATTATTAGATAAATGCTTTGCAGAAGATACATTTGATTATTATAATCGAGAAAATAAAAATTTACTCCCAGAATAATCCTATCTACTTAAATTTTTTAATACTAAGTTGCCCTTTTCTTGTTCCTTTAGGAACTTCTTTAATCTCTAAACCAACTTCTTTTTTAACTTTAAGTGCTGTAGCTTTCCCTATGATTTGAGTTAATTTAATAATATCAACATTTTTAATATCTCTTACATCCTTTACTCCATTCTTAAAAAGATTACGAGCACGCACCCTCCCAATATTTCGAATCCTGATAAGTGCAAATAATTCTTCTTTAATTCCATAACTTAACCGTAATCTTAATTTACTAAGTTTTCTCCCAACATCAGGAAATTGTAAAATTTTAACAATCTCTTGACAAGAATAAAAAAGCCAATCTGCAATATCTAATTTTACTTTCAATTCTCCAGGTCTCACTCCAAATCTTTCAAGAATATATTCTTCATCTTTTTCATTGATCCATTCATCAAACAACATAGCTGTTTTTATTGATTTCATAAAATCAGCTGAATCATCATCGTAAAAACTTGGCTCATCCATTAATAATCTATCTGCATATTTATTTAATTCCTCTTGCACAATATCATATTCTCTTGTTGGAACATTAAGCAAAGGCCTCATTTCAAGAGTATAACTCATTAATTGTAAAAAAGAAAAGGATAAAGCCCTAACTGCTGTAGCATTTTTAATTCCTTTAATTAATTCATGAGCTGTTAAAGGATCTAAATATAATTCTGCTACTCTTTTTCCTAAAAGTGTTGCTTTAAATTTGATATTATCCAGATCTGATGCAGAAACAAACTCATCTTGCGTTGAAGAAATAAATTCCCACTCTTCTAATAACATAAGCATTTTTTGAATACTCCCTTCAAGTTTATGCATATCTTTAAATTGATACGCCCAAAATGTTTTTTCAAAAAATGCAATAATTTGTTCTTTACTTTTCAAGAAATTTGATGCAATTAAACTCAACAAATAGGTTCGAAGAACAGGCTCTACTGCTAATTTACTGTAGATATCCTCTGGTTCTCCCATAATATATTGATCATATACTGCATCTTTTTCACCTTCAGTCCCTGCTAAACAAATAGCCTCTCCAAAACTATCATAACTTGGCCTTCCAGCTCTCCCTGCCATTTGTAAATATTCTAAAACTGGAATATTTTTCATTCCCATAGGACCAAATCGCTTTAAATCTCTAATTATAGCTCTAAAAGCAGGCAAATCAATTCCTGCAGCTAAAGTAGGAGTACTTGAAATAATTTTAATAACTCCTGATCGAAAATTATCTTCAATTAACTCTCTTTGCTTATACGTTAAACCAGCATGATGGAAAGCAGTTCCTTTTTCAACACACGCAGCAAGCCTTTTACATTGTTTAGTAGGTTTAGATAAAACTCCTAATATTTTTTTAGCCAACAATCCACATTTTTTATCAACTATCTGATTTTTTTTAGCAATCTCCTCTGCTGTTTTCTCAGCACTCCTTTTAGAATTGACAAAAACCAATGCTTGTTTTCCTTTTTTAATCGTATCAAGTGCAATATTTAGCGAAGCATCATTCCCTATTTGAAGAATTTTCTTAGTTGCCATAAAATAAGGTAGGATAGGTACATATATAAATCTTTACACATTCTTTTTTTGTATGTCAGATAATAAAGTTGGAGCTGGAATGGGAATTATCCTTCTAAAAGATAATACAAAGATTTTATTTGGAAAACGTCATATAGATCCTGATAAAGCTGATTCAGAGATGCGTGGAGAAGGAACATGGACCTTACCTGGCGGCAAGATTGAATACCAAGAATCATTTGAAGAAACTGCTATTAGAGAGGTAAAAGAAGAAACTGATATTGATGTTAAAGATTGCCAAGTAATCTGTGTAAATAATAATAAAAACAAACATGCTCATTTTGTTACAATAGGATTATACTCTGATAATTTTAAAGGAGAACCGAGTGTTATGGAACCTGATGAAATAACTGAATGGCAATGGTTTGATTTAGATAAATTACCTGATCCTATGTTTTTCCCATCTGCGAATATTATTGAAAATTTTAAGAGAAAGATGTTCTATATCAAGAGAGAATAAACCTAAGGTCATATAACAATAAACTTTATAAACAACATTTTAACCCTGTTTCTTATGCCCCTGTAGCTTAGTAGGTAGAGCGTGTGGCTGTTAACCACAAGGTCAGCAGAAACGGCTAAACCGTTGCTGAATTCGAGTCTGCTCGGGGGCGTACCGAGGAACCGAACGAAGTGAGGTTCCTCATCACGCACACGAGCTTTGAAAAACATTTTTGTTTTTCATATGCTCGGGGGCGTACTTACGAACCTGAGCTTTAAAAAATCGCAAGATTTTTTATATGCTCGGGGGCGTTTTTTTTCTTTTTTTATTAAAATCAACATCATCAACATAACCTTTATAAATCATTTACTGATTCTTGATAGTAATGGGCCCGTAGCTTAGCCTGGTAGAGTGCTCGTTTCCCATAAGGGAAGGCAAGACTGATATCCTCCGGGATAGCGGATTAATTTCCGTCAATACCAGGGTAAGAGATCGAGTGAAGGGAGCTCACGGCTTCCTCTCGAAGTCCGGAGTTCGAATCTCCGCGGGCCCACTTTTTATATTTCTTAATATGTTTAGGATTTTTAGGAGAAATTTCATAAAACCATTTATGAACCATTGTTGGTCCACTAATTCTAAGTTTATACAAATCATTCCAACCATATTTTTCCCTATCTTCTCTATGAATACTAAATCTAAATCCAAGATTTTTCAGAATTATTGAAACTTTTTCTATTAATTCCTTAGATATTGATGTAATTTCAATTCTTGGATACATTTTACCATTTTTAGGATGAACATATAGACATCCATCAGTATCATAATATCCTCTAAGGAAAGATTTAGATAATTCATTATTCTCAAAAAATTCATTAGGAATAGTTATATGTAGTTTATCTCCTAGAATTAACTTTAGTTTTTCATGTTTAAATGAAACCAGAGCATTACTCCAAACTTGGAAGCCTAACACTCCAGTAGAAGGCATTTTTCTCAAAGAAATATTTAAGTTATACAACCTTTTGTAGATATATTTAATTCTAGAAGAATAATGATCTTTATCATCAATTATATGACCTCTTAGTTGATAAAAGCCTTTTTGATTATTTTTGTTTTTATAGAAATTCATACTACCATCACCAACATGTAAACCAATTTCTTCTGCTAGAAGGGGAGTCATTTCATCTGGTAAAATAATATTCTTTCTAAGATCATTTTTACTGAATTTTATTTTTGAATTATCAAATTTCATTGTAAATCACAATCTCTCTACTTTGAAACTATATAATTGATTTTATAAACTCCACGCCTACTTGTCCAGTGGTTGTGGAAGATCTTCCGAGAATTTGCATCTAAAATCGGAAAGATTTCGAAAATCATTATTTAATAGTTGAAATATTTTCAAGTGATTTACTTTTAGAAATTTGATAACATTTTCAAATCTCCTCGGGGCCATTTTTTTCTTATTTTATTTTTTTCTTTTTTTTGTTATTTTTCTTGTTTTTCATGGCTTTAATAATCATTCCAACTAGCCACCATATTTATGGGTGGGTGGAAATTGATTAAGCCCTTGTATAATCTGCCTAATATAAGACTTGGGCTTAATCAATTTGGCGGGGGATCTTACCTCAAGCTTATAGCTTTTTGGCTGGCGGGAATAAAGTCACTTAAACTACTCAATTACCAAAACAGACTTATTCACAATATATTTTTAGCAATATTTATATACCTAAAAATTCAAAAATCATCAATGAAAACAGACCTGTATAAATACACATTCTTCATATTGATAGGAATTGTAATATCAACCTTAGTATTAGCTAATGGTGTTACACAATCCCACCCATTAGATGAAATTGCTTTTGATGAATCTTTAGAAGAATTAACAGTAGCAGATTTTTCTATTGCTGATAATGTTGATGATCCTAATGGAATTATTTGGCATATGAAAGAAATTAGCGACCAATCTTTACTATTTAAATATATGAATGAAGAAATTAGATTTAAAGCAAATGCTAATATTATTCTAGGAAAATTAGATGCTACACATTTACAATTAAAAAAATCAGGATTACAAGCGTATTTGCGTAAGGATGTTCCAGGAACCTTAGAAATTCAAAAAGAGGGAGGATTAACTCAAATTACAGGACCTACAATTATTGGAGATCCTGATAATGTAAATCAAAAAAGTGAACTTCGTATTATCAAAGCAATAGATGCAGATG
>CALCXY010000053.1 GCA_937906345.1 Candidatus Woesearchaeota archaeon
CAAGCCATACAACCTTGTAACTTTTGTTCATCATCTTCATACACTTCATCACAAAGTCCTGTTTGAGCAATTTCTATTCTAAATGATCCCCCAAACAAATCCTTAAGCACTTTACCAAATCCACAATTCCATTGTTCTTGTATACCTATAACAAATTCTAAAATCCAAGATGCACCACAACTATAAAATACAATCTCTTGCAACGTCTCAAGTGGTGTAAGTATCTGATCAATAAAAGCAATAACATTTGTTAATATACCAACCATACTCTCCAAGAATCCAACAGGTAATAAACTTGGATTAACTCTTCTATCAATTGGCACTTCCACATCTACACATTGTTTTTGTGTTAATCTCTCAACAAACTCATCTTCTAATGTTCTATCAAATTGTGAAGTAAAATAACCCTCTGGATAACTCAACTCAAAATCAATATCAATTTGCATAGGAAATTTAATACAGCCAACCTCTGGCTCTGTGCAGTTATTAAGATTATGCTCAGTAATAAGCAATTCTTTATCATATGTTGTTAAAGAATCATCATCTGAAAAGTCAAGTGATTGAATAGGAACTGATATGAAACCTTGAGTTCTATCTCTATTCCAAGTAACTATAGGATCATTAATAAATTGTAAATTATACAAAGATTCTTCATCTGGACTTAATGGAACAAACCTCACTTTTGGAGGACTTCTTATGGTTGCATTTCCAAATCCACTTAAGAAAGACAAATTAACACTCATACTTATTTGAGATATTCCCTCTAATAATAATCGAGGATTTAAAATTGTAGGTCTAGGCTCGCTTACATCTACTCTAAAAAATCCTCCTGAACCACATTTTGCAAATTCAATAATATGCTCCTCTGTTACCTCTAATCCAGTTCTATCAATCGCAGTTATCTTAATATCATTAGGGAATCTATCTTTTGTTTCTATTTGCAAGCCAGATGTTCTTGCCCCTGTTCGTTCATCTTCTCCTGTATCATCATCAAATTGTTCACTTTTTTCATTAATTAAAGTATTCAATGCTATATCCAATTCAAAAAAGTTATCAGGTTCAATAGTATTTGTTATAAATTCTTCTTCATTATTCACCAAAATAATAATCTTTGCAGGTTCTGTTACTTTTCCACGAATAGTTACATCTCTAATGTAAGTTGGACTAATTCTACCTATATTCGTATCGATAAATTCTGGTTTCTTTGTATCAAATAGTATCGTAGCGTCTCTTTCAATTTTGTTTCCTGCTAGATCTTCTGCAACTACTTTAACAAAATTAACTCCTTCCTCTAAAGGAACGCTTTGTTCAAATGCACCATTAATAATAATACTTTCTTTAAACGTATTTGGATTACAAGTTAAATTTGCATTTTCAACTTCTTTATTAAATACTTGACCTCCAGCTTGTGTAATAATAGTATGCACTTCACTTCTCCTTCCCTCATTACATGAAGTATCAACTTCACTTATTTGATATTGATATTCTACTCCTGAATCTAAAGCAACATCTAAAAACTCAGTATCTGATGTTGTAGTTAATCGCACATTATCTCTAAAAATAGAGTATTCAAAAAAATCCTCTGCACCCCTAGAATTCCAATTTAACCTTACACTATTAGTTCCTACATCAGTTGAAGTTAATCCTGTAACTCTATCTGGAGCAGCTATATCCTCTGTTGAAGAAACAGTAAAAGTAATAGTAACTAATTTACTCACAGTACCTTTTATAGTAAATTGTCTTTCAGGAGAACCATCTGGAATATCTTCAATAACTAATTTTGGCCTAATTTTATCAACAGTTACATTAAAATCTCTTGAGAAAGCATTTCCTGTTAAGTCTGTTGATGTTATTTTTAAAGTATTAAATCCATCTTTTAAGGTTACTCCTGAAAATGAGAATAATCCTTCTATTCCTATTTCATCTGATCGTTGAGTAAACCCATTTACTGCTATATCTACTCTAGAAAGAGGTTCTGTTTTTCCTGCAACATCTAACTTATTACTATTATGAAATTGAGTAATACTTGTTTCAATTTTAGGAGGAGTAATATCTGTTCCTGCTGTAAATCTTTGCAATTCAGATTCTGCACAGTTTTTATCTTTATCACACGCTTTTACCTTAAAGAAATAGCGAGTATTATCCACAACAATTAATACAAATTCTTGATTAACTTTAAAATCTTTTCTTTCAACTTTATCTTCTACTTCTTCTGTTTCACCAAAAAATACTGTTCCTTGTGAACTTTCACTTGTATCAAAAGTTACTCTTGCTGAATTGTCTGTTGGAAAAGCTATCTTAATATTTCTAATCTCAGGAGGCACTGTATCTGGCTCTTCTATTGTTTTAAAATCAAAAAAAGCACCATTATTATCATCCCTCTCTTCAACTGTTCCTGCTTGCGCTATAACTTCATATTGATATATAGTTTCAGGTTTTAATCCAGTTAGAGTGGCTGTATGCAATTTTCCTAATACAGCAGAGGTAGCAGTTTGCACAATAGGATCTTCTTTTTCAAAAAATTCTATTTTACTAGTTGAGTCTTCATCAGTTTCCCAAGTAATCTCTGCATCAAGATGAGATACCCTTTCTACTTTTATAGAACTAATTTGCAGCGCACTAATCATTGGGAGATTAATAACTAGTATAATCAACCATAATCCCAATAATTTATCTAATTTCATGATACTCTTTATTTTTTTGTTTTTGTTTTTATCTATACTCTGGACTTATTACATCTACATATTCTGAATCAAATAAATAACGTAACATCTCCCCTGAATCTGTTTTTCTTGCAGGAGTTGGCCTATAATCAAAAACATGGAATACAACAGCATCGCTTTGCAACACATCAACTCCTGAAACTGTTAGTTTTTCATTATGAAATCCACCAATTAACTTATCAGGTAAAGCAGTTTTTCCAATTATTTTACCTTCTCTAATAAGCATAGCAGTTATTGTATATTCTCCTCCTGATTCTAAAAACCCTAATTTTTCGTCTTTACTTGGAATAGTTACATATTGATCATAACTTCCATTAACAACACTAAATGTAATCACTACTTTTTCATTTTCTCCTAAAGGCTCATCTGCCCCTAATGTATTACCATTACTTTGATACACATTCTTAACAACTTGAATAGGAATTTCTCTTATTTTATTAATTGGAATCTCTACATTAGCATCTCCAGTATATTGAATAGATCCTTCTAAATATCCTTCTTTATTTGCATAGAGGAATGGAAATTTACATCCTGAAGGTAAAACAGTTGATAATCTATAGTGAGTTGTTCCACTTAGGAATCCTGTTTGCCCTAATTCACAATACATATTAAAACACTTATATCCTATAGTGACATTTTTCAATTCTTCTGCAAATCCTAAGTCTCCAGATCCTCTGACAGTTATATCTACTGGATCTCCACCAATAGTAGTATCACAAAAGTCATCTACAACATCAGGAACCTCCAATGGTGCATATCCAAAATCTGACCTATCAGGAGTATTATCATTTATAGTTATTGAAAACCCAAAATTAAAATTCAATCCTGAACCTGCAAAGCTATTTTCATCTTGCAAAGTAAACATAATAGGATACACAACATCATAAATAAAGTGATACTGATTAATACAAAAGAAATTAAATAAATTTCTTTGTCCTCTTGCCATATTTGATTTTAAAAATCCATTATTTTGAGGTAAAGGTCTAAAACTCATGCCCCAACTTGGATCATATCTTACATTTACTTTTAGATCACTCTCATCTGCATCAACATCAATAAATAAATGAAAGTAATCATACGCATCATCAGGTATTTCATCAGGAAGATTAGCCTCATCTCTTAATATTGCAAAAGAATCAGATCCTTCAAAGTCATTATAATCAAATTCTTCATAAGCCTCTCTTAATTTTCCTGCTTGTTTTCTTAAATTTTCATAAAAGGAAATCTTTTTTTGAAAAGGTAAATAATTTGTATTTTCAATCCTAATTCTAGGCAGCATTGTTTGCATTAATAATTGAGTATCTTGTTTTACATCACTAATAAGCCAGGATTTAGGATTGCAATTAAATTCCATGCCATTCATAGGAACATTTGGATGCAAACTCATCAAATCTAGTGTAATATTTTCCATAAAATAGATTCTTTGCTCTTCCTCCATTATTTTTACAGCCAAATTATACATTTTCCCAAATTGAGTCTCTAACTTTGCTCCAAATTTATTCATTTTCCTTTGTGTGCCTCCTACTTTAAGGACAATATCTAAAGGATAATTAATATCCAAAATAACATTTTCATCACTAATATCTGCTTCTATAATCATTTCACCTGCTTCAATATCATAAAGATCATCAAAACCTGAAAAATCTCCAATACAAGTAAGCAAATTTTCTTTCACATGGTCTTGTATTTGTTCTTCCATATATTTAATTGAAGGAATTCTTTTTTGCCCTTTAAAATCCCAAAAAGGAATCTTGACAAAATCTCCTGGATCTATGGGGATATAAGCTCGTTTATTGTTTGCTATTTCCTCTGGCACAACTAAGTAGCCTCCTTGATATGCTAATATCTTAATTGCTTCTTTTCCAATAGTATAAACACACTCATTGACCCATCTTTGTATAGGAACTAACTCTGGATCAATTGTTTCTTCTACTGCTTTGATAGTTGTATCTGTTTTTATATACACTACTGTAGTGACACCTAATAAAATGATTAATCCTACTATGATAAATAGCGCTACTTGCGCTCTTTTGTTCATTTTCATGTTAAATTTGATTTATACCAGGTATAGGCCCTGTGCCTTGAGGTATCTCAAACCCTGGAGGAACAAAATCATCTTTTTGCTCTAATTCATTAATAGCATTACACACAACTGAAACACTATCATCATGCTCAGGACCTAGCTGTATTTCTTTTGGTTTTCCACCTTTTTCTTCGAATGATAAACAAATCTCATTGTAATAGTTCTTGGAAGGTAACACTAACATTTCTTCTCCTCCAAAATCAGATTCAGCTCCAGGTTCTACTGTTCTTTCTTCATTATCCTCTGTTAAAACTGGAACTTTTCTTCCTCTATTTGGTGAAAATACATATACTTGATACCTTAAATCTTCTCCAGCTCCATTATGACCCCATTTCCAATACGTTGGATTATCAACAGTAAAACTGATTTTATAGATGAAATCAACAAATGTTCCTGATGCGTTTGCAAATACAATGGTTTGCCTTTCTGCTTCTACGTGTGCAACTGGCTGTAACATTCCTCCAGGCACTTCTGCTAAAATAGTTCCTTCATTTACTTTATCTACTTGTGAACCACAAAGTCTTGAACTCCAACAATCTATTCCTCCTACTGCAGCTTCACAAAAAGCTTGATCTATCTCTGCTCTATTTTCTGCTATCTCATCATCATCATAAAACAAGTTAGAGAAACCACTTAAACCTTGGAACGCTGTAAGTGCAAAATCAAATTTATGGAAAGCAGCTCGTGTTCTTGATTGTCTTACTCTTCTTCCTGCTATTTTCTGTTGTTCAGGAGTACACCCTGGACAATCAACAACATCTCCTCTCTTAAATATTCCTCCTGGATTACTTTGAGCAATTACAAAAGGTAAATCCCTCTTAGAACTATCAACAACTTCACCATCATACGTCAATTGTGTTCCATCATAGGTTAGCTTAGCAGGATCAAAAGGATCCCCAGGAGGTATATCTTTTACAAAAAGAGTAAAATCATGAGTATTTGTAATTTTTTCACCAAAAAACCTTCCAGAGCCCATTTGTAACTGGTTTACATTAATAACTGTTTGAAAATTATCTGCATCATCTTTAAATTGATCAAAATCAACATCAAACCTTCTCACAATATCCTTATTATTAAGACTACTTTTCTCTGTGATTGTTTGTTGTTTAACAACTGATTGTAATTTTTCCAAATCTCCTGGATCAAATTTCTTCCCTTGACTAACAGGAATTTGCTCCCCTGTATTCTTATCTATATAAACAGGTTCATATGCAATACTTGTTACAACTTCACCATCCACATCAGTAGCAGGCCTAATAGATGTTGACCTTACAACTAAAAACTCCTTTTTATTATGCACTGCATCAACAACTTCTTTTGATTCTTTTTTGATTTGTGGTGAATTTACATCTTTTCCTAATTCATATTCTGTTTTTTTACCTTTTCCTAAAACTGTTATTTTACCATTAATGAGATCATACTCTACATTTTCACCATTCAATTT
>CALCXY010000054.1 GCA_937906345.1 Candidatus Woesearchaeota archaeon
TTTCTTGAAAATAGCAATATTACTAGGGAATCCTATCCCTAAATAAGGAATTAGAATAGAATAATACTGATCAAGAGTATAATCACATGTTAAAATACTCCAATGGCCTGCCCAAGTGCTTTTCCAGGTGTGTTTTTTAATATCTTCAATTTCCATTATGATTAGTAATAGGTTTTGTTATATAATACTATCAATTTTTATATGTCTCAACAATAGATAAACCTGATTCATTTTCTTTTACTAAAA
Organism: Candidatus Woesearchaeota archaeon; assembly: GCA_937906345.1. GTDB lineage: Archaea > Nanobdellota > Nanobdellia > Woesearchaeales > CALCXY01 > CALCXY01. The sequence goes on from CALCXY010000054.1 coordinate 247, forward strand.
AACCATTTGCACCTTTATATGCTTTTAGTGCTGCTTCTAGGTTTGCTTTAGTGTCTTCGTAGACTGCTACAATATTTGTATTTGGTTCATAGATATTTTTAGCTTTAATCCATGTATCAGATTCCTTCTTGCTTCCAAGATGTTGGATAGCATAGACATCATTTGGATCTATTAATCCTAGTTCTACATATGGATTTACAGTAATATCTGCAGAGCCTTGTATATCAGCTGTGATTACTACAGGTCTAATACCTTGAGCAATATAATCCTCTAATACTTCTTTTGCTTTTGGAATAGTTCTAGGAGTAAGTTTACCTTCTTGTAATAATTCATAGGTCCATTGAAGATATGTGTCTGTTTCTACATTTTCTAGCATTTCTTCTTTAGTCATGCCATGCTCTTCAGCTACTTTTTCTAAGTAGAAATCTTTATTTTCACCTGGGGGAGCGTCTTCATATCCTTGGATAGTGTCTAGGCTATCAAAGACTACTATATCTTCTCCATATTCTTCTGTGTTTTCGATTGTAGATTCTAGTGATTCTTCAGTCATTTTAATTACCTTTGATATCTAATTAAGCTCCTAAAGTTATATTTCCCCCCACTCCTACTTTTTTCTCTTTCTGTTCTAAGCCTTTTAAGTTATCATATTTTTTGATTTCATCTAAGACAAATGACCAGTTTTTTACCGGTTCTGAGCCTTCTGGGAGATCTCCTATTTCTTTTTCAGTTCCAATTCTTCCATCAGGTGTTTTATATGCCATTCCAAATATATTGAACAACAATGTATTTTCACCCATTTTCATTGGTTTTGAAACTGATCCAGTCAATGGTTTGTATTTTTGCCTTAATATCAAATCGTTGGTTGCATATGTTTGTGCATTATCATGATGATCTGAATCACTACAGATAGCTACATAAGGAACTCCTAATTGAGCAGAATACATTGCAATATATGTTCCTAGGTCTTGAGGAGTGCTTGCTGATTCTTTATCTCTCTGCATCTCTCCCCTACCTTGAGGAATAAACATATCTGTAAGAACAATATTATACTTTTTTTGATGAAGACTATCTACAGCATCGTCAAATGTTCCAACTATTGTAACATTATATTCTTTAAGCAATTCTCTTGCTGCTTCTTGATGTATTGGTGTGTCTTCTACAACTAATATTTCGAGTTTTTGGTTTTCCATTTTTTTACCTCATTATTTTATTGAATCGTTATAGCATAGTAGTGACTTCTGGATTATTTAAACTATCCTTCTCCATTTTTGGAGGAGGAAAAGGAAGATTTATATACTTAGAAAGTAAAATCTAGGTATGGATACTGCTATTTTAGAAGATATTGGGTTAACTAATGCTGAGATCAAGGTATATATGGCATTATTAGAGTTAGGGACTTCGACAGCTGGACCTATTTTGGAAAAATCAGGATTGCAGAGTTCTGTTGTATTTATGACTCTTAATAAATTAGTTGAAAAGGGCTTTGTATCTTTTATTAAAGAAGGAACTAGGAAGCATTACCAATCTGCAAATCCTAAGCATATTATTGAGTTTATTGATGAGAAGAAAGAGAGATTTGAGAAAATATTACCAGAATTAATGCTTAAGCAGGAGAGTGCCAAAGAAAAACCAGAGGTTGTTACTTACAGAAATATTAGAGGGATAAAACAATTATTATTTGAACTATTAGAAGCTGGAGGAGATGAACATCATACTTTTGGATCGACAGCTGAATCTTTAATGTTAGGAGATGCATGGTGGGTAAGATATCATAAAAAAAGAGCTAGATTAGGAATTAGTGCAAAGTTACTATTTAATGAATCATTGAAAGCATGGAAAGCTGAATCCAAGTATCCAAAAGCTGAATTAAAGTATACTCAATCAGGATTTGAACCTTTAACTGAGACAATTATTAGATATGATAAGATAGGGATTATTATTTGGACAAAGAAACCCATTGGGATATTGATACATAATAAAATCGCAGCTCAATCCTATGATAATTTCTTTAATATTATGTGGAAAGGAGCTTTAAGGATATAAATCTTTAAATATCTTTATTGAGTAGCTGTATTTATGATTAAAGGGCAGATTGTTTCTGGAGGATATGGTAAGATAAAGGCTAGGGAGAAAGCAGATGCTAAATTAGAGATTGGAGAGATCTTAATTGCAGAGGGAAAAGAGCATATTTTAATGCAAGTGACTGATTTAGAGTTTGGCAGTCAAATTGCTGAGCAGAACCTTGAGTTGTATAGTGGAATGAAGATGGAGCAAGGTTCTGAATTGTTTTTAATGGATAAAGAGTTGAGAACATATACCCTTGCTACACTTAAGAGTATGGTGACTGTTGAGGATAAGAAAGCTTTTGTGTGTAAATGTATGCCTACTTTATTTTCTTCGCTTAGAGGTGTTACTAAAGAGGATTTAGGTTTTATTACAAAACCTCAAAATCCACTTTTTATTGGAAAATTGAGGAGTGGTAGTAAGGCAATTGATGTTGATTTGTTTTTGGAGGGGAAAGAAGTGTTCTCACATCACATTTTAATTCCAGCTACAACTGGAAGAGGAAAGAGTAATTTAGTTAAAACCATGCTGTGGGATACTGTTGATAAGGATTATTGTGGTATATTGGTTTTAGATCCTCATGATGAATATTATGGAAGGAATGACTTAGGTATTAAAGATCATTCAGCTAAGGATAAGGTTGCTTATTATACTCCAAAAGATGTTCCTCCTGGTGGAAAAAGTCTTAAAATTAATTTAAAGAAAATAACTCCTATGCATTTTAATGGAGTTGTTGAGTGGAGTGATCCCCAAATGCAAGCATTGTATTCTTATTGGAAAAAGTATAAAGAAGATTGGGTAAAATGTTTGGTGATGGAAGAGGAATTAAGTGATACAGAAAAGTATGTTGAGGGAACGCTTAATGTTGTGAGGAGGAGATTATTACAATTATTAGATTTGGATGTTACTGAAAATGGATTGGAATGTAATGGAATATTTGATATTCAAGCAGGAGAAACAGTTATAGCAGATATTTGTTCGGAGCTTGAGGATGGGAAGTGCGTGATTATTGATACTTCACATTTTCAAGGGAATGTAGAGATTTTAATAGGGAGTTTAATTGCAACAGAGATTTTGAGTAAATATCGTTATTATAGTTCAACTGGAGTTTTAAAAGATAAGCCTGTTGTGAATATTGTGATTGAAGAGGCTCCCAGGGTGTTAGGTAAAGAAGTTCTTGAGAGAGGTAGTAATATCTTTAAAACCATAGCTCGAGAAGGTCGTAAATTTAAAGTGGGATTAACTGCTATTACTCAATTGCCCTCTCTTATTCCTAGAGATATATTAGCTAATATGAATACTAAGATTATTTTAGGAATTGAGATGAAACCTGAGAGAGTAGCGATTATTGAATCATCTGCACAGGATCTTTCAGATGATGATAGGAATATTAGTTCATTGGATAAAGGAGAGGCTATAATTACTAGTAATTTTGTAAAGTTTGCAACACCAGTTAAGATTCCCTTGTTTTCTGAATTTGTTAAAATTGAAAAAAGTGATGTGAAAAGGGATTTTGGGGGGGTTGATTTAGGATGATGCTAGCCATACTTAATCCTTAGCCTTACCCCATAATAATTCAAAGTATTTTTTATAACCCTCAACTACTGTTTTGTCTTTGATTAAAATTCCATAAGGGTTTTCTGTGAATAAGTTAATAGCAACGTAGTCTCCAATGATAACTGTTTCTTGGAGTTGTTCAAAGTCTTGAGAAAGATATCTGATATTTGTTATTGGTTTTTTGTTTAAGTAGGAACCTAGCTTTCTTATTGATTCATCAAAAACTTGTCGTGCAGGGATTTTTTTAGCTATTCTCTTTATGTGTAGGTTTTTCCACCAAGTATCTCCCATTACTTTGTAAGTAACTCTTTTACCTCCACCAAATGTATTGTATTCTTTTCCTCCTGACTCTAAGAGAATAGTGTAGATTTCTTTTATTCCTCGCATGCCTCTGTAAATACTTGCTTGTTGCGGTTCTTTAGCAAAGAATTGTTTCTTTTTTAATTCTGGGAGTAATTGGTCGAATCGATTACGCTTTTCTTCTATGAAATTATGAAAATTTTCAGGATCTGTTGCTTGATAGATTTTCTTTTTTCCTTCTAAAATATATGAGATGAGACCTTTGTTAATTAGAGTGTGTAAGGATCTATGAATAACAGAGTTTTGTAAATTAGATTTATCTATAATAGGACCTGCAGATGAGGAACCTAGTTCTAATAATGCTATATACACTTTAATTTCTGCGTTTGTTAAGCCTAAATCTTCTAGTATTGTTGTGTCCATGCTTGTATTAGGTGGATTTGCTATATAAATGTTATTATTATAGTCTCAATTGGGAGGATAAATATAGATAAGTATTGAAGGATCTATGGTGTTTATGACAGAAGAAATTGCTATAGGATCAGATCATCATGGAGATGTTGAAACTCTAGAAGAGGAGTTGGAAGGAGCAGAAGATGCAGAGCATATTTATTATGCAGGAGATGCTGGGCAGATGTATATTGATGCTGATCATCCTATGAGGCAATATCAAGAAGAAGGGATGGAAACAAGAGAGGCTTTAGATATCTATGTTTCAAAGCATCCAGAGGAAGCTAGAAAGTATTTTGAAGATGTTATTGAGTCTACAAAAAGAACTAGAGAATTACTTGATAGATATGATCCCTCAGATATTACTCATTTTGCAGGAAATGGAGTAATGGTTTGGGATGGTTTGATTGAGAAGTATTTTCCAGAGATGGAATTAGTAAGTTCAATTTATGATGAGATGAATATTCCTTATGAAACATTGTCTAAAGTAGATCATTATGGAGAAACTAGTGTTATTACTGTGCCTTTTCCCATGGATGATGAGTTGGAGGATAGTTTGGCAGAGAGTATTGAGGAGATTCTTCATTATCAGCCTAGGAAAATTATCCAGATACAACATGAACATCCTACTGATGAAGCTGGAAGAGGTAGAAAATGTGAACATAAAGAACTCTACTATGATATTATGCGTAGATTAAGTAATTTAGATTCAGTTGAAGAATATCAATTATATTATGGACATATACAGAAAGGTCTTGAAGAATTTAGATTTACTGATAAAGAATTTGGCATTGAAATGATTCATAGTCATGAAGGTGGAAGATTTACACGGGGGAAATTATGAAAGAAATAAAATGGAAATGGGTGCATAAGAGAAATAGTTCTCTACATCATATGAGTTTGTTAGTTAAAGGACTCCATGGAAAAGGGTTTTTACCAGAGGCTAATTTTTTTCTTAAAAATCAAATCGTGATTGGGAAAGAAGATGGATGCTATATTTTTTATGATGAAGATGAACTTAATCAAAAATTGAAAGATATTCAACAAAGTATTTTAGAAAAAGGGTTTGTTGAAAAGTTTCGAGAGAAACAAGATTTAATTTTTGAGGAATTATTTGTAGTTTGTAAAAAAATTGAGAATAGTGATTTTGGGAAATTTTCAATTTTAGAATTGAAAAGATTGGTTGAGGAGTTTACGGAGAAAATTACTAAAGGTCCTTTAATCTCTGTTCAGCTTTGGGGGATTGATGCTTGTTGGGATGATGAGTTTATTTTAATGGAAGAATTAAGAGGTAAGGATGATTTGGTAAAGCTCAAAGGAATTTTATCTCAAAGTTCTGGAAAGAGTGTTGCATTTAGTGAAAGAGAGAGTTTTTTGAATGTTGCTCTACAAAAAAAATTATTGCAGAAGCATATTGATAATTTTAACTGGGTTGATAGTGAATATGTTGGAAGGAGAAAAAGTTTTTCAGAATGGAAAGAATTGCTTTCTAAAGAGAAAAATCCTGAGAACAGTTTGAAAAAGCTTTATATTCAATATGAAAATGCTCTTGCTGAGAAAGAGAATGCTATAAAAGAAATAGGATTTAGTGGCGAAGCGTTATTAGTTTTAGAAGCATTAAATGCATTTGTAGCTCAAAGAGATTGGGCTAAGGGAAAGTTTTGCTATGCTTTGAGTGTTTATGACACCTTACTCATTGAGATTAGTAAGAGATTAAACATTTCGAAGGAATTTATACTGAACTTAGATATTGATAGTTTTCTTTTGTTGTTAGATAAGAATTTTGGATTAGTTTCTATAGATGGAAAAATATCTGTTAAGGATGGAGATAACATTGTTCATGAAGCTGGATTAATAGATGTTTTTTCGAAAGTTGAAGGAAAAGACAAAGTAAAAGGTGTAGGTGCAAGGCATGGTAAGGTTGAAGGAAAGGTGCGAGTGATTACAAATGCTTCAGATATTGATCATTTTCAAGAAGGTGAGATATTAGTTACCTATATGACAACTATGGAATTTACTCCTCTTTTTAAAAAAGCTGTAGGGATAGTTTGTGATGAAGGTAGTTTAAGTAGTCATGCAGCTATAATTGCAAGAGAGTTTGGCATACCTTGTATTGTTGGGACTCAAGAAGGAACTAAGGTTTTTAAGACAGGTGATTTGGTTGAGTTGGATGGTAGTAAAGGTATAGTTGAGTTACTAAAACATTAAAAACAATGAGTGATTACTTATTTCTATGGTAAAGTTTGCACATATAGCTGATGTTCACATAGGTGGATGGAGAGAGCCTAAGCTCAGAGAATTAGGGTATGAGGCTTTTAAGAAAGCTATGCAGATATGTAAAGATAAGAAAGTTGACTTTGTTCTTGTTGCAGGGGATTTGTTTAATACTGCTATGCCTGGGATTGATGGTATGAAAATAGTTGTTGAGGAGTTTAAAGATTTGCAAGAGGTTGGAATTCCTATTTATTTGATAGCAGGGAGTCATGATTATAGTCCTTCAGGTAAAACAATGCTGGATGTGTTGGAGAAGGCTGGTTTATTTGTTAATGTGTGTAAAGGGGTAGATGTTGATGGGAAATTACAACTTAGATTTACAGTTGATGAGAAAACAGGAGCTAAGATAACTGGAGTTTTGGGAAAAAGAAGTGGGTTAGATAAAAGTATTTATCATGATTTGCTTTTAGAAAGTTTGGAAAATGAGGAAGGGTATAAGATTTTCATGTTTCATAATTTATTAACAGAGTTTAAAACAAAAGAATTAGAGAAAGTTGATAGTAGTCCTTTATCATTATTGCCTAAAAAGTTTAATTATTATGCAGGAGGACATGTGCATATTGTTGAGCAGAGAGATGTTGAAAGTCATGGTAAAATTGTTTATCCAGGACCTTTATTTCCTAATAGTTTTGATGAGCTTGAAAAATTAGGTTTTGGTGGCTTTTTTATTGTTGATAATGAGAAAACAGAGAGAGTAGAATTGGAGATGAAAAAACACTTAGGTTTTAACATAAGTGTGGATGGATTATCAGTAGAACAAGCAGATCAGAAAATTAAGGAGACACTTGAAGGAAAGGTTTTTACAGATGTGATTGTTACCTTACGAGTTTATGGAACATTATCTATGGGAAAACCTTCAGATATTAAATTTAAGGAAATGTTTGAGTTTATGAATTCTCAAGGTGCGTTTTTTATTATGAAGAATACAAATAAATTGGAAAGCAAAGAATTTGAAACTATCAATGTTGAAACAGGGAATGTGAAAGAAATTGAAGAGAAATTAATTAAAGAACATTTAGGACAGATAGCTGTTGATAAAGATGAGCAAAAACTAATTCTAGGTTTAATGGAATCTTTGAGTAAAGATAAAGTTGAAGGTGAACGAGTAACAGATTATGAAGAAAGGATGAAAAAGGAAGTTGAAAGGATTATTGAGTTGTGATTTGGTTTTTTATAGCATCTACTATTATTTCTTGATTGTTTTTCAATACTTTAGTTGCATTACTAGTTCCTATAATACAAGGAATATTAAGTTCTCTGCTTACAATAGCAGCGTGGCAGGATAAGCCTCCTTCATCTGTGATGATTGCTGTGGCTTTAGCCATTAAGGGAAGAAAATCAGGAGTTGTCATAGTAGTTACCAAAATATCTCCTTTATTAAAATTTAATTTATCTTTTGGAGAATGAATTATTTTTACTTTACCCTTGGCTATTCCTTGACATGCAATAGTTCCTTTCATTATTTTTAAATCTGGTTTAGATTCAAAGGAATTAACAAGTGATTTTGCTTCATCTCCTGATATAATTATTAGTTTATTATCTATTTTACCAACAACAAAGCATTGCTGTCTTTTAACTAATTCCTCTCTAGAAACTAATGGTTTTTTCTGTTTAATAATTTGTTTTACTTCATTGACTGTTAATAAGAAAAACTCTTCTTTTGTTAAGCCAATTTTTTCAGCAAGAAAAATAGAGGTTTTATCAATGTGAAACCATAATTTTTGTGAGAGTTCTTTTATTCTGTTTCTTAAGAATATGCCTATTTGTAAACCAGTTATGAGATGCTCTTCATTTTTAGGGATACTAGGAATTATTGTTTTTCTTATTTTTTGATTTACAATATCCTCATTTGTAACAGGCTCAATAATATTATAAAATGTTTTTAACCAAGGAAAATCATTTTTTGGATCAGAAGAATCTGAAAAGGTATCAATATCTAATTCCTTAAATGGTTTAGCAAAATCATTTGCATTAATATTTTTTTTAATTAGTTCATTTTCACAATAATTTGTTAAAGGAACTGCAATGGTGTAATATTTTTGTATTTTTTTTAAAACATCTACATATAGTTTAAAATGTAAGAGACTAGGATTCATTAATAAATTTATAACATTTTCTACTTTTATTGTTAATTGATCAAATTCATCCATTATTTTCAATGGAAATGATTTATCCTCTGTAAATGCTAAAGTAAATATACTTTCCCAAGGTAAGATTTCATATAATTTTACGTTGTGAATCCAAATAGAGTTTTTAATGTGAACTTTTATTGACTGAGTTAATTGGAGAGGAATTGTTTCTGCTTGTGTTAAAATGACTTTTGGTTGAAAGTGACCATTTCTTGTAACACGTTTTTCCCATTTAATAGACTTAAGCTTCTGCAGCATCTGCTTCCACCTCTAAACTTTCAGCTCCTTCTCCTATTTCATCTATAGTTTCCTCTGCTTCGGTATAATCAGGATTGTTTGCATCAACATAGACAGCTTTATCTACTTCACCCTCAATAGCAGCGTCTATTTCTTCTTTAGAATCATTTACTACGATAATATATTCTAATCCTTCTTGATGTCTAATCATTCTGTAGGAATCTGGGTTCTTTTTATCTCCAACACTCTTGGGATCTATGGCCCTTACACTCATATTGTTTAATTCAAAAGATTTCTCTATAAACTCTCTATGGCCGTTTGAATATACTAATACTTCTAAATCTGCATGTATTGATTTATTATATAATTCTTTAACACCCTCAAAGAAGATAGACTGGGTTTTTTCAATAGCTTTTTCGTTATTATTGTTTATTTCTTCTAGAAGTTTAGAACCTCCCCTATCATAATCAATTTTTCCATTATCGGTTTTTCCTATATATGATTCTATAAGAGAATCTAATCCATTCTTGCTTACTGCTGTTCCGTAAAAGTCTAAGATTAATGCATTCATTTTACTGATTAGTAATAACTCCTAGAGTATATTAACTTTTATTCTCCTTTTTTGGAGAAAGATTTAAATAATATCTATTATTTATAAAGAAAATGGGAGAATTTGATGCTTTACGTGAGTTAGGGCTTACTCAAGCTCAAAGTAAGGTCTATTTAGGTTTATTGACCTTAGGAGAGACAACTAGTGGGCCATTGATTCAAGAATCAGGTTTGCAGAACTCAGTGGTTTATAATGCTTTGAATCAATTAATAGAATTAGGGTTAGTGAGCTTTATTCTCAAAGGGAAAAGAAAACATTTTTCAGCTGTAAATCCTCAAATGTTAATTGAATTAGCTGAGAAACAAAAACAGAACATTGAGAAAATTGTACCTCAACTTATTGCTAAACAAACTCTCACGAAACAAAAACAAGAAGCTCAAGTTTTTATTGGTTGGAAAGGATTGTATAATGCATTTAATAAAATATTAGAGATTTTACCAAAAGGTTCTGAATATATTGGTTTTGCAGCCGGATTTGAAGACCAATATACAGAAGAGGCAAAAAGGTTCTTTAGAGAATTTCAAAAAAAAAGGGCGTTGATGAAGTATAATGTGAAATTAATTGTTAATGAAGAAGCTCGTAAACAAGTAGAAAAGTATAAGTATTATGGAAAATTTGGCAAGCCTGAATATAAATTTGTAGATGGAATAGCTCCTGTTGGTGTGATTATCTTTAAAGATCATGTGTTGAATGTTGGTTTTGAGGGAGAACCTGTATCTGTGTTAATTACTTCAGAGGCAATAGCTTCAAGTTATAGAAGATTTTTTTATAAAATGTGGGAGATTGGGAGGGATTAATTAAGAAGTTTCTTTAGAATACCATTAACCTCATTGGGAGTTGCTTGGCCTTTGGTTTTTCTCATGACTTGGCCTGTTAAGAAATGTAAAGCTTTCTCATTACCTGATTTGAAGTCATTAACAGCATCAGGGTTTTCTTTAATAGCTTCTTGGCAGAATTTTTCAATTGATCCTGAGTCTGATACTGCTCCAAGATTATTATCTTTAACATATTTTTCAATGTCAAAGGGTTTTACAATGAAAGATTCTAATATTTTTTGAGCTGTTGTGTCTGTTATTGTTTTTTTCTCTATTAATTTTAATAATTTGAAAAAGTTTTCCTCATCAAAATCAATGTCTTTTAGTTTTTTCTTGTTATAATTTAAAACACGGTTAAGCTCTCTTCTAATCCACTTAGCAGCGAGGTCTGCTGGGACTTTTTTAGATGCTTTTTCTAATAATTCAGATAATGCTTTATCAGTTGAGATAACTTTCGCTGTATCTTCTGCTATGTTTAATGTATCCATAAATTTATTTAGTTTTTCTTCTGCTAATTCTGGTAAGGACTCTTTTGTTGACTTAATCATCTCATCTGTTATTTGAGTAATTGTAAGATCTGGATCAATAATGTAGCCGTATTCTTCTTCAGTTTCTTTTTCTCTTAGCATAGAAGTGATTTGTTTTTCAGAATCCCAAGATCGAGTATGTTGTTTTGATTTTTTTCCTTCTTTTAGTTCTTCACGTTGACGAGATAATTCATACTCAATAGCTTTTTGAATTTCTTTAAATCCTGTAACGTTTTTAATTTCAACTCTTGGATAGGGTTTAATGTTAACATTCACATCTGCTTTTATGATGCATTTATTTATATCAAATATCTCTAAATATTCTAATAGAGTAATTAGTTTTTTCATAAATGCTCTTGCTTCTTCTGCAGAGTGCATATCAGGTTCTGTAACAATTTCAACAAGAGGATTACCAGACCTATTATAATCAACTAACACATACGGACTTTTTTCCATATTTCCAATATGTGCTAATGATGCTGGATCTTCTTCCATGTGGATTCTAATGAGATTGATTGTTTTAGATTTGTCAAGTATAATTTGACCTTTGTCTCCTAATGGAATTTCATATTGGGTAATTTGATAATTTTTAGACATATCAGGATAAAAATATGATTTTCTGCTGAAAATAAGTTCTGGTGAGATTTTGCAATTTGCTGCAAGGCACAATTTAAGAGCGTGTTCTACTGCTTTCTTGTTTAAAACTGGTTTTGATCCTGGCATTCCAATGCACGTTGGGCATGTTCTTGAATTTGGTTCATCAGAGCCTTGCGTAGGGCAAGAGCAGAACAGTTTTGTAGCTGTATCTAATTGAACATGAATCTCTAATCCAATTAATATTTTTTCTGCCATCTTACACTTTTTCTATTATTTTTGCAGCTTCAAGTAAAGCAGGTTCATTATTATGATCTGCTATGAGCATTAAACCAACTGGCATGCCATCTTTTTCTCCAATAGTAACATTCATGTGAGGTAAACCTGCAAGATTTGGCCCTACTGTCATAATATCCATCATATAATTTTGTAATGGTGATAATTTATCAATTTCCTCAAATTTTGGAGCAACAATTGGCATTGTAGGGGAAGCTAACACTTCATAGGTTTTGAATAATTTTTTGTATTCCTCAATAATTTTTGTTCTCACTTTAGTTGCTTTGAGGTAAAATGCGTCTCTATAACCTGCCATTCTTGCAAAAGTGCCTATAATGATTCTTCTTTTTGCTTCTTCATTGAAATGTTTAGATCTCACGTGAGAAAAATAGTGATTAAAATTACCTTTCAAAGGCTCATGTTGGCCGTAACGCATACCACAATATTTTGAAAGGTTTGTTGAGGCTTCAGCCATTGCTAAAAGATAATATGTTGAGACTCCATATTTTTGTGTAATTGGTAAAGAAACTTGAGCATGTTTAATATCTGATTCATCAACAACATTAAGGAGCATGTCTTTAATTTTAGGATCTGTCCCTTTTCCAAGAGATTCTTTAACAATTCCTAAATGAAGATTTTTTAAGTCAATTGTTTTTTGAGAAGTTCTGGTTGGTAGAGATGTGGAGTCTTTTGGATCATGTCCTGATATGATATTTAAAAGTAATTCCACATCTTCAATTGTTTTTCCCATTGGACCTATTTTGTCAAGAGAATTTCCGTAATCCATTAAACCATACCTGGAAACTTTACCATATGTTGGGCAGAGTGCATTTACACCACAAAATGAACCAGGAGCTACAATTGAGCCTCCTGTAGATTCACCTAATGAAAGATGAGGATATTGAGATAATTGAGTAATTCCAGCAGAGCCGCCAGAAGATCCTCCACATGCCCTGGTTTTATCAAAAGGATTTAAGGGAATTTGCATACCTAATCCTACGTTTGTGGCAAAGGATCCAAAACCAAACGTGTCTTGTGAGGTTTTACCAATAATAATAGCTCCTTCTTTTTTTATTTTCTCAATAACTGTTGCATCAAAAAGAGGTTTGTATCCTGTTAATATTCTCGAACCTGCTGTAGATTCTACATCTTTTACACAAATAGCATCTTTAATACTAACTGGGATGCCAGCTAATTTTCCTTTAGGATTTTTTTGGATAACTTTTGCTTGTTGTTTTGCTAAAGATTCACTGATTATGTTGAAGTAATTGTATTCTTTGTTAATCTTTTTAGCTTCATCTAGAACTTTAGCAGTATGCTCAACTACATCAATCTCTCCTGAATGCACTTTTTTAACAAAACTTGAAACTGAAACCATTTTTCATACAGCTTTAGGGCCTTTAAAGTAATTATCTTTTTTATGTTCTGTAAGTGAAAGAGCTTGTTTTTGTGTTAAGCATTTAGAGGGTTTATCTTCTCTTAAGGCATTTTTTAATTCTACTGGTTGAAATGAAGAACTAGTAGATTTTGTATCTACTTTACTAATATCAGAAAATGCACTAATTACTTGCTTTAATTCTGGAAGGAATTTTTTTATTTCCTCTTTTGTAAGCTTAAGTCGTGCAACTTCTGCTACATGTTCAATTAATTCTTTATCTATTTTCATGTAATTGAGTGAGGGATAGTGGTATAAATATATTGTGGTTTGCTGTTCTCAATTATATCTTCTTCTCTATAGAAATTATTAAATATTGGAAAAGTTATATCTTTCCTATGGCAGAGAATGTCCAGCCTAGAAATACTGTAGAGAGAGTAGATAGAACTTCAATCCAGGATCAATTTTTTAAAATTTTGGATAAACATCCTATAAAAACTTTAGGAGGATTCTCTATTCTGGCATGTCTTGTGATGAATTCAATATGGCACAATTCAACTAACCCTCAGGATGCAGGAGCACTTATAGGAATGTATGATGCACTTGTAACTCCAATAAATGCTTTACTTCATATTTTTTCTAGCGGAAAATATTCCATTGCTTCAGATGGAGATGGATTTATTCGGAATGATCAATATACAAGGGCTTATAAGGGAGGTCTTTACATAGGAATGGTTTATCCTCTTTTCTATATTGCATCATTGGTGAGTAAGCCTAGCGAACAACAGGATACACCTTAGACCTTTTTCCAAATAAATTTTTCCAGAATTCTACAAACCAAAACAAAACAGGTTTAATGTAACCTAATTTTTGATATCTTCTCATAGATTCAGTTACTATTGTTTTTTTTATATATTGAAAAGGATTTAGTTTTGCAGCTGCACGAATAAAGTAACCATCTTCGTGAAAGGGTAAATCTTCTCTAAATCCTTTAATTTTTTCAAAAATTTCTTTGTGCGTGATAATTATTCCATTAGAGGTTTTTCTTAAACCAGAGGTGATATACAATTCCTTAGCTAAAAGGATAAGATTTGGTAAGAATGTGTTGATATCAGGAACTGCTTTAACTGTTGCAGATGAATATTGAGATGTGAAGTCTTTATTAATTATTTCAAGAAGATCTTGAGGGATTATTGTATCAGCATCTAAAAATATTAATATTTTTCCTTGAGCAATAGATGCACCTTTATTCCTAGCAATAGATGCTCTTCTTGCTTGTATTGAAAGAAATTTAATGTTTTTGTATTTTTTAACAACATCTAAAGTGTTATCAGTGCACGCATCTAAGATAACAATGACTTCAAAATCTTTGAATGAGGATGAGAAAACAGCATCTAGTGTTTTTTTTAAGTATTTTTCTTCATTACACGCTGGGATAATAATTGAGATTTTTGGCATAACTCAAAGAACATCAGTTGATTTATAATGCTATTGTTTTTTCACAACATTAGACTTAATATGAAGATCTTTAAATTGTTCATCTGTTATATCAGATGGGCAGCCATCCATAGGGCATTCTGCATTTTTATTTTTAGGGAAGGCAATTACTTCTCTAATATCCTCTAATCCTAATAATAAAGTTACTAATCTATCAAATCCTAAACCCATTCCACCATGAGGTGGGCCGCCATACTCATATGCTTTTAATAAAAAACCAAATTTTTTATCAGCTTCTTTTTCGTCTAAGCCTATAACTTTCATCACACGTCTTTGTAAATCAGGTTGTGATATTCTAATAGAACCAGAACCTAACTCTGTTCCATTTAATACAATATCAAATAAGTCAGCTTTTACTTTGCCTGGATCTTTTTCTAAATATTGAATAGATTCATCTTTTGGTTTTGAAAAAATATGATGGCAAGGAATCCAAGCATCTGTATCCTCATCTTTTTCAAACAAAGGATAATCAACAACCCAACAATATTTAAATTCATTAGGCTTAATGAGTTTTAATCTTGATGCTAATTCTTGCCTTAATAGGTTAAGCACATTATTACATACAGATGGTTTATCAGCTATAAACATGAGTATAGAGTCTTTCTTTGCTTTTGTTTTAGCTAAAATCTTTTTTTGGATTGCTGGTGAGAAAAATTTTGCAATATTAGATTCTAATCCTTTATCAGTTACACGCATCCAAGCCATGCCTTTTGCTCCAGCTTTAATACAAAAATCAATAAGAGCATCAATTTCTTTTCTAGGCAAGTCTTGTTCTGGATTAATACATTTTACTAATCCTCCTGAAGCTACAATGTCCTTAAACACTTTGAAATCAGAATCTTTTACTACATCTGAAACATTTGTTAATTTAAGGTTATAACGTAAATCTGGTTTATCAGTTCCATATTTTTCCATAGATTCATCAAAAGTAAGAACTGGGAACTTTTCTTTGATTGTAATGTTTTTTACTTTTTTAGTGATATGCTTGTATAGGTTTTCAACAAATTCCATGACTTCTTCTGCTGTTACAAAGCTCATCTCAAAATCCATTTGGGTATGTTCAGGTTGTCTATCAGATCTTAAGTCTTCATCCCTTAGGCAGCGAGCAATTTGGTAATAACGATCAAATCCTGCAACCATGAGTATTTGCTTGTATAATTGAGGTGATTGAGGAAGTGCAAAGAATTTTCCAGGGACTGTTCTACTCGGAACTACATAGTCACGAGCACCTTCTGGAGTTGCTTTCATGAGTAATGGGGTTTCTACCTCAATAAAATCATTTTGATCAAAAAACTCTCTTGCAGATTTAGTGCAATCATTCCTAAATTTTAAATTATTAAACATTTTAGGTCTTCGTAAATCAAGATAACGATACTTTAGTCTTGTTTCTTCTGAAGACTCTATTCTATCATCAATTTCAATAGGAGGTGTTTTTGATTTTGAAAAAATATTTATTTTATCAACTAGCACTTCAACATCTCCTGTTGCTAGTTTAGGATTAGCCATGCCTTTAGGCCTAGATCTTACTTTACCTTCAATTGTAATAACATCTTCACGAGTAAGTGATTCAGCTACTTGATGAGCTTTTTTATTATGTTTTGGATCAAACGCTAACTGAGTTAAACCATACCTGTCTCTTAAATCTATGAAAATTAAGCCTCCATGATCTCTTCTGCTGAGATTCCAGCCAGATAAGATTACTTTTTTACCTATTTCTTTCTTAGTTAATTGGTTACAGGTATGTGTTCTATATGTCATAAAGAATTGAGTTCATAGAATGTTTATAAAGGTTTTGTGAAAAAAGGATTTAGATGGAAATGTTTTCTGCAGTAGCATAATTATTATAAAGTTTAAACGTATATGCATATTATGAAGAAAAGGATTAGAATTAGAGTAAGAGGAGATGTGCAAGGGGTTTCTATGAGATACTATGTGAAAGAGTTTTCTAGGGAAAAGGGCATAGTTGGATGGGTAACCAATAAAAAAGATGGTAGTGTTGAGATTGTTGCAGAAGCAGATGAAGAAATTTTATTTGCTTTGTTGGAATTATGTAAGAAGGGACCAAAATGGGCTCATGTTGTTAAAGTTACAGAAGCGTGGGAAGATCCTACTGATAGTTATGATGAATTTAGGATAATTTATTAGCATTAGTTTTTTAAATAAATACTTCTTTTGTTTTTCCATGTTTAAGATTATTGAGACTGATTCAAAAAATAAAGGAAGAACAGGAGTTTTATCAGTAAATAATAGAAAGGTTGAAACACCTTTCTTGATGCCATGTGCTACAAAAGGTTCTGTAAAGTGTATTACTCCTGCTGATTTGAAGGAAATTGGAACAAAGGCTTGGATCTCTAATAGTTTAGTGTTGAGCTTGAACCCTGGAGTGGAGGTTATTAAAAAAGCAGGGGGATTGCATACTTTTACTGGGTATGATGGAGTTATATTTACAGATTCTGGAGGGTTCCAAGCTGATAGAGAAAGTTTTTATCTTAAAAGTGAAAATAAAGGAATTGTTTTTAAAAATCCTTGGCATGGTAAAAATTTTCTCTATACTCCAAAAGATGCAATGCAAGTGCAAATGAATCTTGGAAGTGATGTAGCTATGGCTTTAGATGACATGCCTAAAGTAAAAGCTGGTAAAAAAGATGTGGAGAAGAGTCTAGAGAGAACTCATAGATGGGCTCAAGAATGTATTAATTTTCATTCACGTAAAAAACAATTGTTATTTGGGATATGTCAAGGTGCTCTTTATGCTGATTTGAGGAGAGCAAGTGCTGAATATATTAATGGACTAGATTTTGATGGAGTAGCAATAGGAGGATTAGCATTAGGTGAAGGACATGCTGCTATGGTTAAAGCTATGAAACAAAGTATTAAATTTCTTGATGATACTAAAATAAGGTATCTTATGGGTGTTGGGAATCCTAGTGATATTGTAGAAGCAGTTGCAGCAGGAGTTGATTGTTTTGACTCTGCTTTTCACACACAGAATGCAAGACATGGCACATTATTTACAACTCAAGGGAAAATTAAAATTAAGAATGCTGCTTATAAAAATGATTCTAAAGCTATTGATAAAAATTGTAAATGTTATGTTTGTAAGAATTTTAGTAGAGCATTTATTTCCTATCAAATGCGAATGAATGAACCTACAGGATTTAGGTTAAGTAGTTATCACAATCTTGCTTTTATGCAGGATTTAATGGGTAAAATTCAAAGTGCTATTCAAAAAGGGAGTTTTGAAACTTTGCGTAAAGAGATAAAACAAAAATACCAAGTAAATGACAAAAGTTAGTTATAAATTGTTTGTCATTTACAAATTAGAAGCAGACATTAATTTATAAATTCTTTGTGTCTGCTTCTAATCAATAGAAAACTTAATAAATTAGGTTTTTTCTTAATAGTGTATGAAGAAATTAATTGTGATACTGGTTCTTATTTGCTTATTTTTAATAGCGTGTAATAAAGAGCCAGAGGAATCTGCCACTTTTTTAAGTGCAATTTTAGAACCCTCTACTATTACGAGTGGTGAATCAACTGATCTCATATTAGATGCAAGGAACAATGGAGATCTTCCTATAACACTTAATTATAAAGTGACTTCTGAAAGTGAAGATAGAGTAAGTTTTCAGTATCCACAACAACTTGCATACCCATTACAACCAGGAGAGACAACTGGTAATAAAATTGTAAAAGTTTCTGCAACTAGTGATACTGTAAGAACAGATTATAGAATAACTGTGTTAGCAACTGATTCTTTAGGAGAAATTGTTTATGCACAAAAAGAACTTGTTTTAACAGTTACTAACTAAAAAAAAATTATTCTTTATCTAATATTCTTACTTCGCAATCACATAATTCTTTAAATTTATTGGCATCATCAATTGAACCTACGATGTCACCATAATGCATGGGTATTGCGATTTTAGGTTTAATAATTTTAGAGGCTTCAGCTGCTTCCTCAGCAGTCATTACATAGGTTCCAGAAACTGGGAGGATTGCTATATCGCAAGTTAAGTTATTCATCTCTTCAATAAGATCTGTATCAGCAGAGAAATATAAGGTTTCATTATCTATTGTTAGGATAAAACCCACCCATTCATTATCTTTAGGGTGAAAATCTTTATTTGTATTATATGCAGGGACTGCTTCAATTTTTATTTCTTCAATTTCAATAGTGTCATGAGGTTTCACTAATTTAATATCAGCAACTTTATCTGCGTAAGATGCGATCTTTGATTGATTACCAGGAACTGTTACAATTATTGTAGAATCTTTAATGACTTTTTCAATATCTTCTGGAGAACAATGATCATAATGTTCATGACTTATCAATAAAATATCTGCTTTTTCAGTAGTTGTAAGTTTAAAAGGATCTATCATGATATTTTTTTCTCCTTTTATTAAAAAAGATGCGTGTCCTAGAAAATGAATATTGTCTATAAGAGCCATTGGAATTATTACCTTTCTATTTTTTTAAGATCTTTCCACCAATCATTGGGCTGAGAAGAATCTAATTCTTTTAATAATTTTTTAGCAGATTCTGTTTTTATTAATGGAGTAATATTATCAATATGATTTTGTGCATCTTTATAGCCAAGTTCGATTAATTCTTTTGCTTTAAAACCATAATCTAACAAGTCAGCGTCTCTTGCTATAATTCCTTCAGGTGTATTTTCTGATTTATAGGTTTCTTGTAAATTTTTTATTGAAGATGCAAGTTCATTAGGCAAACTCATTAATTGATCTCTCAAAACTTCTACTTCTACTTTCTTTAAATCAATATATTTTTGAGCGACTTTATGCAAGTCATTAATTCTTGTTTCCTGCATATCATGGAATAATACAATAGATGCTGCTTTTTCTGCATCAGCGTTTTCTAGCTTAGCTAAAACAAATGCAATTGTAGATGCTCTATAGACATGCTCAGCAACGCTAGGAGGGTTTTGCATACCCACTAGCCAGTAACCTGAATTAGCAACTCTTGTAAGTTGTCCTGCTTCATGTAAATACTTAACAATGTTTTTCATTTTTTTAGATTATACACAACTTCTTCAAGTCTTAATAAATTATATTTAATTTGATCTGATTTTTTACGTAGTTCTCCGTTTCTTAAATCTAACTCTAAAAATTGACCATAAATTTCTTCTACACTATTTTTTGCTTTTTCAGTTTCTTTTTTATTATTTTTAACAGCTTGATTTACACCAAAGCGAACAATTTCTCCTGTTAGATCACACATTCCTAATAAATACTGATCAGAAGAAACATCAAGTGTTTTTCTTCCAGGAATTTTTCCAGATTTAACAAATTCAAAAAATGTTAAGGCTTCTACGTATTCTTGTTTTGCAACATTTGCCATGCCTGTATCATAATTTTTTTCAGGTAATAGTTTAACTTTTTTAGTGATCTCAGGAATTAATGATTTAGCTTTATCCATATCAGTTCTATGAACAGCGTAAATTATTTTTTTAGATAGTTGAATAATAGTTCTAGATAATGCAATAACTTCTTCACGTTTCTCTTCAAAGGATAATAAGTCTTTCTTAATATCTTCAAATTCTGCTTTGTTGATCATGGTTTAGAGGAGCGTATGTTATTTTATAAATCTTTCTACTTAAAGCCTTTATAGAAACCTTTATATATTGAATTTTTCAAATATAAGTTAATGGCATCGCAATTTAGAGAGATTATAGAATTTTTTGATAGAATTGGAGTTTATGATGTATTATTACCTTTTCTTCTTGTATTTACCATTGTTTTTGCAATATTTGAAAAAACAAAGGTTTTAGGAGTAGAAAAAATAGAGGGAAAAGAATATTCTAAGAAGAATCTCAATGCTATGGCTGCATTTGTTATTTCATTTATGGTTGTTGCTTCTTCAAGATTAGTTCAAACTATAACCGAAATAAGTTCCAATATGGTAGTTTTGCTATTCTTATCAGTATTTTTCTTACTTTTAATAGGAAGTTTCTACAGGGAAGGAGAATTGGTCTCTTTAGAAGGTCCATGGAGAAAATTGTTCATGGTTATTATGTTTATAGGAATAGTTGCTATTTTCCTTTATGGTATTAAAACAGAAGATGGAGATCCTTGGTTAGAATATGTTTTAGAATATATAGTCGATAATTTTGACTCTACAGCAGTAGGAAGCATTGTATTAATTATCATTATTTTAATCTTTATGTGGTATGTTGTGCAGGATCCTAAGCCCTCAGGAGATAATCATAAAGGGTCGGATCATTCTAAAAGTAAACATTAGAAGGCATTCTTTTTAAGTCTATAATTCAATAAACCAAAACCTTTATATATGTTAAATCAATAAAATTAGAAAAGATTACGTATAATACTCAAGAGGTGTAAACATGGCAGATTTTGTTCAACTTGTAGAAGCTTTGGAATCATGGGGTTTAACAGATGCACTGTTACCGTTTCTATTGATATTTGTATTAATGTTTGCTGTTTTACAGAAAACTAGAGTATTAGGTGAAGGAAAAAAGAATTTTAATGTTATTGTAGCATTAGTTATTTCATTACTTGTAGTTATACCTCACGTAACAAATAGTTACCCTCCAGGCGGAGATGTTGTGGATATTATTAATACTGCATTGCCTAATGTTTCTATACTTGTTGTTGCTATTATCATGTTACTTGTTTTAATAGGGATCCTTGGAGGAGAAGCCAGATGGATGGGTGGATCTTTATCAGGATGGATTGCTATAATTGCTTTTTTAGTTATCTTATGGATATTCGGAAGAGCTGCTGGATGGTTTGAAAGAACACCTTATTGGTTAAAATGGATAGAGGATCCCGATGTATGGGCCTTGATTATTATCTTATTAGTCTTTGGAATTGTTATCTGGTTTATCACTAGAGATTCGGAAGAACAGGATAAGCTTAAAGGCTTTTCAAAGTTTACGGAAGGCATAGGAGACTTTTTCAAAGGTGGTCAAGGAGGCCATTAATGGTAGACAATGGCTACTCCACTTGATACAGGGTTATTAAATAATTTTTCTATTATATTTCCATTCTTATTAGTTTTTTGTATAACGTATGCTATTTTTTTAAAATCTCAATTATTTGATGAGAATAAAGGATTGGCTGCTATTATTGCATTGGTTCTTGGAATATTAGTTTTATTTTTCCCTATCGTAAGAGATAGTATTAATGTTATGGCACCATGGTTTGTTTTACTTATGTTTGCAGTAGTATTTATCATTATATGTTTCATGATATTTGGATTTGGTGAAGGAGATATTATGGAAACTCTTAGATCAAAAGATTTTGGATATATTAATACATGGGTTGTAGGAATTGGTTTACTTATTGTGTTTGGATCCATTACTAGTGTTATTTCTGATCATGGAGGAATAGGAGAAAGTGAAGGGGGTTATACCGTTACTATAGCAGAAGATGGAACACAAGAAAACAGTTTTTGGGATACTATTACTCATCCTAAAGTTTTAGGAGCTATTCTTATATTATTGATAGGTTCATTTACAGTTTCACGATTATCACTTAGCACATAGAACTTATTTCTTTTTAGCCTTCGGCTTTTTTACATTTTTAGTTATTCTACTCAATTCATTAATATTATCTGTAAATGTAGGGAGAATTTTTTGGAAAACTTTTTCCATGGCTTTAAGGTCAGTTCCTACATTAATAATATTTTGATCATATTCAGAGATTTTGCCTATAACTCCTTTATGGAGTTTATCAAAATTTTCCTTTAAGTCAATCATTTCCTGAGACATTTTTTTAAGTGTTCCTTCTGTTTTTTCCTTCCATTCAAAAATTTTATTTATATTTTTAATGAGTTCTTCCCATTTTTCATCAATAATTGTTTCTGCAAGTTCTTCAATACGTTCACGATCTCCACCTATATCTGGAACTGGCCCTTGAGGAGGGGTAGCAGGTCCTGGAGGAGGCATAGGAGGCATTCCTTGAGGTGCAGATCCTTCAGGTAATGGACCAGCATGAGCCATACCTGATTGATTCATTGCATCAAATACTTGATCAGAAGAGAATCCGTCTCTTTGTAAAGCTTGTATAATCTGATTATCACTCATACCTTGAGACCTTAAATTATTGATTTGGTCAGTAGGTAATGTGTTTTGTGCACCTTGCTGTGCTGGAAAATCTGGAGGTAAATCTGAAGGAAAGGGTTGTGCTTGTTGAGGAGGTGCTTCCTCCTTTTTTTTACCAAAACTAAATAATGCCATTTTACCTCTTTTTTGTTATTACTCTGTTCTGAGTATATAAAATTTTCTATTGTTATTTTTTTGTAATATTTGAATGGGAAGATGCTGTTTTATGATCATTAATTGCTTCTTTGATCATTTTTTCAGCTTCAGTTCGTGTAACAAAATTAACAGGCTCCCATAAATTAATATATTTTTGTAAAACCAATACATCTTGTTTATTAGCTGTTCTTTTTAATTCTTTAATAACTAGGATTAATTTATCTTCAACATCCTTTATCAATTTTTTTGCTTCATTAAAATCTGTGTTAACAATATTAACTTCTTCTTTTAATTTTTTCCCATGAGAAAGCATGTTTTGATCTAATACTGTAACACGTCTTCTCATATTAGTATATTGCTCTTCCATGACTCTTAATCTTCTTGTAACTTGAGCTATATCTTTCAATAACTCAGGATCAGGACCCATTGGTTTAGGAGCTGCTTTTTTACTAAATAAACCTCCTTTTTTTTCCTCGGGTACCGGAACTACCATAGTATTATCATAGAAATTAGTGTTTAATAAGGTTTGTGATTATAAAACAAAGTGTATAAAATTATTCATCCATATCATCTAAAAATAAAGTATATTGTTCACCTTCTTTGAGGTTTTGCTTTCTATAGAAATTTACAGATCTTGGATTGTTTGAGGGGGAGATTAAAGAATAAGATTTGATGCCTTTTGATTTCATTTCTTTTCTGAATGTATTAATTAGTGATTCACCAACTTTCTTGCTTCTGTGAGACTCTGCTACTGTTAAAAGATCAAGAAAACCATATGTTTTTGTAAGTTGAAAACCTACTGCTAATCCAATTACCTCATTATTTTCTTCTGCTACAAGAAAAATACCTTTTTCTATACTTGTTTCAAAGTATTCCTGATCAGGATAAAGATTTCCTGGAAGCACAAATTCTTCAATTTTGCTTAATGTAATGCATTTGGGAATGTCTTTTGATTCAGCTTTACGGAGGTTCATTTAGTGGTGAAAGTGCTTCTTCTTTAAAAGATTTGTTGATTTTTCATAAAGATATGATAAAATATATTTTATCTTATATTATGTATATTATACGATAGTTTTATATAGGGAATTTGCTATTATAGGGTAAAATAGGTAGAGTTAGGTAGTTTGATGTGAATATATGAAAAAACCGATAAGTGCTACACTTGAAGAAGAGCTTATCAAATGGATTGATGAGCAGTGTTCTAATAAAGAGAAATATAGGAATAGAAGTCACTTGATTGAGATTGCACTAGCTAAAATGAGGGAAAAAGAGGAGAAATAATGGCAATGTTTAATGGGAAAAAGGAATATGAAGTGGTAAAAGAAGGAGATGAAATAATCTTGCGAATAGATTATGAGAGTCATACTTTGCCGCCTAGTATTGAAGATAATTCCCAATGCATGTCAAGAACGATAGATATACTCAGCCAACTCTCAGGAGTGACTAAGATTATATTCTCACAAAAAAGAGATTATGAGTATAACTATAAACAAACACAGTTTCTCATGGAGATTGCAAATGTGTATCGGAAGATATCAAAACAGGGGCTGGTCCAATATCAGGTATTTTTAACTCCGGGGTATGAGAGATATGCAACTTCATGGTTTTCTAAGTTGCAGCATATTATGCATCATACTATAAAACACGATCCTTTGGGTGCTTATGTTGAATTAAAACGATTATTACGGAGAGAAGAGTTAGATATTGAGAGAAGCACTGATGAAGGTTATTTAATTGCAGTACAAAAATACCTCTCTATTTTAAAATATTTAATAAAAGAAGTAGAAAATACACAATTTATTCAGACCATTCATCATCATTTAGCTGGATTTAAACCAGGAGATAGGACTCTTTATACAAGAATTTTTTCACCTCTTGTAAAGCCAGATTTTATGAATACTCGATTGATGGCTGCATATCCTCAACATGCCGAAGAATTAGAAAGCTATAAAGTAGAAGATACTGATATTTCACTTTTTGCGTTGCCTGATAGCACTTTATATTTGTATCATATGATGCCTCCTGAGTTTAGACTTACAGAGGAAAAATATGAATTATTAGATGCAGCAAGGAAAATTATGGCAGAGCATCAGCCAAAGCAGCAGGAATTTGTAGATCCTGAAAGGATGCGACAGGTATTTTCAAATGTTGGTTCTGATTTATTGGATGAATTAAGCGCACACCATGGTGTAAAACTAAAAGAAAAAGAAGTTGAACAGCTTACAAATATTTTAGTAAGGTATAGTGTAGGATTTGGGTTAATTGAAATTTTAATTCAGGATGAAAGAATCCAAGATATTACTATGAATAGTCCAATGGGACAGATTCCTATCTTTATTGTTCATCAAGATTATGATAATTGTCAAACTAATGTTGTTCCTACAAGGTCAGAGGCTGAATCTTGGGCATCAAAACTTAGATTAATCTCTGGAAGGCCATTAGACGAGGCTAATCCCATCCTAGATACTGAATTAACATTACCTGGAGGAGAAGCAAGAGTTGCAGTTATTGCGCCCCCTCTTAACCCTACAGGATTAGGGTATGCTTTAAGGAGACATAGGGATAAACCTTGGACATTACCTTTATTTATTAAAACAAAAATGGTAACTAATCTTGCTGCAGGAGTATTAGATTTTTTAATTGATGGTAGTAGAACAATGTTAGTTGCAGGAACTCGAAGTGCTGGAAAAACATCTCTTCTTGGATCACTCCTTGTTGAGATTATGAGAAGGTATCGAATTATTACTATTGAAGATACATTAGAATTACCTACTGTGTCTTTACGTAAATTAGGATTTAATGTTCAACCTATGAAAGTTGCTGCTGCAATGGCTAAAGGGTCAGCAGAAGTGTCAGCTGCAGATGGGATTAGGACAACGTTACGTTTAGGAGATTCAGCATTAATTGTGGGAGAAGTAAGAAGTCAAGAAGCAGCTGCGTTATATGAAGCTATGAGAGTAGGAGCGTTAGCAAATGTTGTAGCAGGCACTATTCATGGAGATAGCCCTTATGGTGTGTTTGATAGAGTTGTTAATGATCTAAAAGTACCTAGAACGAGTTTTAAAGCAACAGATGTAATAGTAGTATGTAATCCTGTCAAAAGTGCTGATGGTTTACATAGATGGAGAAGAGTTACTTCCATAACAGAGATTAGAAAAGAATGGGAAACAGATCCTTTACGAGAAAATGGATTTGTTGATCTACTCAAATATGATGCTACAACAGATGAGTTAGCTCCTAGTAATGACCTTATAAATGGAGAAAGTGAAATTTTAAAATCCATAGCAGGGAATGTAAAAGAATGGGCAGGTAATTGGGATGCTGTTTGGGACAATATTCAATTACGAGCCAAACTCAAACAAGGGTTAGTTGATATGGCTGAAAAATCTAAAAATGATGATATTTTAGAAGCAAAGTTTTCGATTATGGCTAAAGATGAATTTCATAGATTAACTGAAAAAATATCAAACGAAACTGGAGCATTAGATAGTAAACGACTTTATACAGAGTGGGAAAGTTGGTTGAAACATAAAGTTAAGAAATGGAAGCCGGAAGAGAATGGTTGAGATAGGGAAAAAAGAAATATTTGATCTCATGCATAAATATGAGGGAAAACTTAATTCAAGTAGTCCTAAAGATAAACCTACAGATGGTGAAAGTGATCAAGTACGAACTAAAGAATATCTTTCTTTCAAAAATGAAATGCTTCCAAAACATTTGAGTTTTTATGAGAAAGCATGTCAATGGTGTGAACATCTTGTAAAAATGAAACCTTCTGAAAAGAAAGGGGTGGAATTACAAGAGGCTATTGATTTATGTCATTTGAATATTACTCCAACTGGAGTTATGAGTTTTTCAATACTTTTACCTATGGCAGTTATGTTAGGCGGATCATTTATGAGTTTTATCTTTTTAGGATCAACCTATTTTGGAGTTTTCTTTTTAATTATAGGTGCAATAATGATCAAGCCAATGCAAAAAATTCCATTTTTCTTTGCATCAGAATGGAGAATGGCAGCATCGAATCAGATGGTATTGAGTATTTTTTATGTAGTAACGTTTATGAGGCATACCTCTAATTTAGAGAAAGCTATTCAATTTGCATCAGAACATTTAGGACCTCCTTTATCCATGGATTTTAGGAAAATTTTATGGGATGTTGAAAATGAAACCTATGAAAATATCAAGGAAAGTTTAGATGTGTATTTAGAACAATGGAGAGACACTAATATGGAATTATTGGAAAGTTTCCATCTTATTGAAAGTTCCTTATTTGAATCTTCAGAAGATAGAAGATTGGAATTATTAGATAAATCTTTAGATGTTATTTTAGAAGAAACATATGAAAAAATGCTTCACTATGCTCAAAACCTTAGAGGGCCAGTAACAATGCTGCATATGATGGGAGTAATTTTACCTATTCTTGGATTAGTTATTTTACCATTAATGGTTAGTTTTATGGATGGTGTTGAATGGTATCATATTGCTTCCCTGTATAATGTTATTTTACCTATAGGAGTTTATCTTCTTGGTAAAAATATCCTCATAACTAGGCCAAGTGGAGGAGGAGAAAGCACTAAAGCAGATGAGAATGCGAAGAAAAAGGTTGAAAATATTACAATGAATATTATGGGAAACTCTATGACATTTTCACCCAAAAAATTATGCATCATTGTAGGATGTGTTTTATTTTTTATTGCATTAAGTCCAATTATTATCCATATTATGGCTCCAAACTTTGATTTACCTCCAATAGGAGGATTTACCTTTTTAGAATATAAGGTGAGTGATACTACTGGAGAAACTATAGGACCTTTTGGTTTTGGAGCTTCGATTATCAGTTTATTTGTACCTTTGAGTTTTGGAGTTGGTATTGGGCTCTATTATAAAATAACTAGTGGAAAATTAAAAGAACAAAGGGAAAAATCCAAAAAATTAGAACAAGAGTTTGCTAGTGCCTTATTTCAATTAGGAAACAGGTTAGGAGATGGATTACCTATTGAATTAGCTGTAGGGAAAGTATCAGATGTTATGGAAGGCACTACATCAGGCAATTTCTTTAAGGTTATAACAATGAATATACGGAAAATGGGTATGGGAATTAAAGAAGCTATTTTTAATTCCAGATCAGGAGCATTAGTTTATTTTCCATCAGATATGATAGGGAGCTCTATGAAAGTGTTAATACAAGCAATTGAAAAAGGGCCTAAAGTAGCAGCACAAGCATTAACCAATATATCACGATATATTAAAGAGATCCATAAAGTGAATGAACGTTTGAGGGATTTAATGAGTGATATTATTAGTAGCATGAAAAGTCAAATTAGTTTTTTAACACCTGTTATAGCAGGAATTGTAATAGGAATTACCTCTATGATTACTAATATTTTAGGTAAATTATCTACACAAATTAAAACAGTTTCAGCTGATGGTGCAGGATCACAAGCAGCTTCCTTAGCAAATTTATTTGGGACAGGAATTCCAACGTATTACTTTCAAATTGTGGTTGGAGTTTATGTGGTTCAAATTATTTATATCCTTACAATTTTATCCAATGGCATTGAAAATGGTAAAGATAGTATGAATGAGTCCTATATGTTAGGAAAGAATATGATTAGGAGTGTTGTATTATATTGTATTGTAGCTTCTATTATTATGTTAATCTTTAATATGATTGCGAATAGTATATTGACTGCGACGGTGGGATAAGTTAATTTTGTTTACATAGTTCTGCTTGCTATTTTAATCCGCAAATTTTGTAATCACTTCGGAAAATATTCAATAATTAAATAATAATTTTTGGAAAAATCGGAAGACTTTACCACAACCACACGACAAGTATAGGTGAGGTATAAAAATCAATTAGATTATCTCATTCTAGTAAAAATTAGTGATTACAATGAAATTTGATTTGAGTAAAATAGAAGCAAGTAATAATGATAAATTAAAGAATATTAAATTACCAGATCATGCCACTGAGAAATTAGCAGAGTTTATAGGCATTCTTGCAGGTGATGGGTATTTATATCGTGGATCAAACTCATATACAATGGGTATAGTTGGCCATCCAATTAAGGATTATGAATTTTTTAAATATGTTCAATATTTGATCTTGGAACTCTTTAACAAACCTACTAAGGTAAAAGAAAGACAAAGAGCTATTAGAATTGTATTTCAATCAAAATGGGTTTCTGAATTCCTCATAAAAATTATCAAAATGCCATATGGTAATAAAAAATGCTTTCAAGTTTGTGTACCTGAATTCGTACGACAGGATAATGCATTATCACGTAGCTTCTTGAGAGGATTATTTGATACTGATGGATCTGTTTTTGTTTCTGATAAAAGAGGTAGTCCTAATTATCCAACTATAGAGCTTTCAACAACTAGTTCAGCAATGATAAATCAAGTTCATAAAATACTTCAGCGCTTAGGATTCCGTGTAACAAATATTCGAAGCAATTTAAGGTATCCAAATCCCAATTTCATTTATATAGTTAGTTTGAATGGCAATAAAAACATGCAAATGTGGTATGATCAAATAGGATTTTCTAATCCAAGTAAGAAGAAAGTTTTATTAAAAATATTAAAAAATGGGGACG
This sequence comes from Candidatus Woesearchaeota archaeon, assembly GCA_937906345.1. GTDB lineage: Archaea > Nanobdellota > Nanobdellia > Woesearchaeales > CALCXY01 > CALCXY01. Next base: position 29,797 of record CALCXY010000054.1, read on the forward strand.
CTGGGATTTGAACCCAGGACTCCTACGTCTTCAGCGTATAGAGCTGCATTTTGATGCATGTGCTCTCCTAAGACGTTTGGATTCCAAACTCAGTCTGAGCTACGTCCCCATTGTTACTATGGATTCAGGATTGCTTTATAAATATTGCTAAAAGAATTAATAAAATTAAAAAATAATTACTCAACCTTTTCTTCAGTTACATCAGCTGATTCTACTGGTTCAGGTTTTTCTTCTGGAGCTTCTGCAGGAGCGTCTGATGCAGGAGTATCAGTAGAAGCGTCTCCAGCGCCTTTCTCAACTTCCATTTTACCAAACTTTCCTGCTGATAATTGGAGTTCTCCTTGAAACTCAGAACACCAACCATTGGTGATTTTAACTTTATCTCCTGGACTTACTTGTTCAATTTCATCATTCCAGAGAGTTAAAGAAACAGTACCTGATTCATCCTTAACTTTAGCATTACAGACTCTGCCTGCTTTACCAAATTTATTAAATTCTCTCACATCGCCCTTTTCTAGAACAGAAGCGGTTATATCACATTTTCCTTGATTTGCAGCTAAATCTTTAATTTGCATTTATATCACCTATAATCAGGTTGATTGATGTTATTTATAAATTTATTGGTAGAAATTATGATGTTTTTACGGGTTTTCCGGCTTTTTCAAATTTTATATCATTATATAACAAAGAAAAAAGTGTATCTGGAAGGTCTATGATTTTCACTCTTACCTGTTTTGTTGAATCTCTATCTCTAATAGTTACTGCTTTGTCAGTTTTTGAATCAAAATCAAAGGTAATACAATATGGAATACCTAATTCATCTGCTCGAGCGTATCTTCTTCCTACAGAACCTGGTTTATCATACGTGCATGGGAATGATTTAATAAGATCATCAAATACTTTTCTAGCATCTTTATCAAGTTTATTTACTAATGGTAAAACAGCTGCTTTAACAGGAGCTAATTTTGGATGAAGTTTTAATACAATGTTTCCTCTTTTTTTATCATCAGTATAAGCATCGAACATAAATACTAAGAAAGCTCTTCCAACACCTAAAGAAGGTTCACATACCACATTAGGTACAATTTTCTTTTTTTGCTCTTCATCAAATAAAGTTAAATCTTGTTTTGAATGTTTCATATGTTGTTGTAGATCAAAATCAGTTCTATTAGCTAAGCCTTGGAGTTCTTTCCAACCAAAAGGAAATTGGTATTCTAAATCCCAAGTGTCTAGAGCGTAATGTGATTTTTCAGTTTGGACATGTTGTCTGATTCTAAAATTGTCTTTGTTGGCTCCGAGTGAGATGAACCATTGATGTTCTAATGCTAGAAAGTAAGCGTGCCATGGTGTTTTGATAATTTTTTTGTCTAAACACTCTTTCATGGATAATTGCGCAGGTTTTTGTTTCTTTTTTTGCATTTCTTCAGAGTATACTAACACTTTATGTTTTAACATAGTAGAAAGGAATGGACATTCATCACTCTTCTCAGGATGTATAAAATATTCAATTTCCATTTGTTCAAACTCTCTTGCTCTAAAGAGAAAATCCCTTGGTGAAATTTCATTTCTGAAAGCTTTTCCAATTTGTGCTATTCCAAAAGGCAATTTTAATCTTGCATTTTCAGTAACAAGTTTAAAATTTGTAAAAATAACTTGAGCTGTTTCAGGTCTTAAAAATGTTTGAGAATCTTTAGATGCAACAGGACCTACATTTGTTGAAAACATTAAATTAAAATGTGATACTTTTTCAAAATCATCTTTGCAACTTGGACATTTTAGATTGTTTTTATTGATTAAAGTGTTTATTTCCTCAGGAGACATACCATCTGCAGGTATTTTTAGTTTATCTTCAATAAAATGATCTGCACGGATTTTTGTTTTACATTTTTTACAAGTTAGCATGATATCTGCAAAGTTAGCTGCATGACCTGATGCTTCCCAGACTTTAGGATGTGTTATGATAGAACCATCTATTCCAACAATATCAGGTCTACTTGTAACATGATATTTCCACCATTCTTGTTTAATATTGTTTTTTAGGTCTACACCATAAGGGCCATAATCAAAAAAACCTGCTATGGAGTTGTAGATTTCACTATTTTGATACACAAAGCCTTTCTTTTTACAGAATGTTGCTAATGATTCTATTGATAAATTTGACATGAGAAAACAACAATATTGAAGATATTTAATTGTTTCTGTTTTAGTAATCATCATGATTTATAAAGCCTTTTTCTTGGATTATGTATATGAAGGAATTTAATTCATTTGATGGTATTAATATTAGATATACCTATCAAAAAGGAAAAAGAGAGACATTAATTTTTTTACATGGATGGCCTCATAATCATACTGTTTGGAAAAAGCAATCTGCTTATTTTTTGAAAAAGGGTTATGGTGTTGTTTTAGTAGATTTAAGAGGACATGGATTATCAGATAAACCTATGAAAGGAAAGTATACATTTTCACATTTTTCTAAGGATATCCATGGATTAATTAAACATGAACAGATTAGAGATGCAATTCTCATTGGGCATTCTTTTGGAGGAATGATGATATTAAAATATTTAGAGATGTTTCCTAAAAGTGTGCAAGGTGCTGTATGTATTGGGACAACGTATGAGGATCCCTTAAGAGAAATTCCTATACTAAAACATTTACATCTTACTCCTCTTATGATTTGTCTTACTCATTTTTTTCTAAAATTTTTAGAAATTGGGAAGGAACCAAAGAAAAGTATTGATTATAGTTCAATGAAAATAAGTAGTGATATCTATTATTGGATACAAGGAGTAAGAACTACGCCACTCGTTAGTGTATTGGCTTGTTTAAAAGAAATGTTAAGATTTGATCATTATTCTGTATTGCAAAAAATACATATTCCTGTTTTAATTTTGCAAGGGGAATATGATTTTAAAACTCCTCATAATTTAGCAAATATGATGTATAAGAAGATTAAGCAATCAAAATTAGTTATTATTAAAAAAGCAACACATGATATGAATCTTCAAAATCCAGATGAAGTAAATGAGCAGATTTATAAGTTTTTAACAGGTTAATTGTAGTAATTACCATAACTACACCCATTTATATACAAATTTAACATTCCCATACCTATGAAATACATAAAAGGACATTTACAACAGCAAATAGGTAAATGGAAGAATAAACAATGGTATAGGCAAAGGTTTGATGGATGTCCTTATTTTCTTCATATGATAGCAGAAGCTGAGATTGCATATCATAAAGATAGGAAGAAAAATGGTGCGTTTACAGTGCATTATAGCTATTTTCAGAATGGTAGAGGAGACTGGTATATTGCTATGGGGGATATTGAACAAGTTACAAAATATGTGATTGATCAGAGTAAGGGAAAATCTGATATTAGTAAAGAATATCTTAAACTTTGGAAGAAAGATGAGAAAGCATTTTATGATTACTGTTATTCCATTGATGGTATTGATATTCCTGGTTTATCTGATGATGCGTTAATGGAATTACATAATGATTTTATGGAGATTACTCTAAAGAGATTTAGCTCTAGCAGTTTAATTGATGGATTTGCATTAGGGACTGATGAGTTAATTGCAAATCAGATTCAAAAAGTATATGATAAAAGTGATTTGAAGAATACTTTAAAGTTTACAGAGGTATTTTCTACTCTTACTGCGCCAGTTGATATCTCTTTTATTAATGAAGCAGAGGTGGAGTTACTAAAAGTAGGAGTAAAAATTAAGGATTTGGATAGTGAGGAAGCTACTTTATTATTGGAAAAACATCAAAAAAACAATTATTGGATTCTTAATAATTATGTAAGGTCAACTGTATTAGATGTTGCTTATTTTAAGAAAGAATTGAAAGCAATATTTGAATCTAAAATTGATATTCATCAGGAGATTAAAAAAATAGAAGAAACTCCTCAAGAAAATAAAAAGAAGAAACAAAAGCTTATGAAAAAACTTTCTTTGGATGAAGATTTAAAGAAACTTATTGTTATAAGTGAAGATTTTACTAAATGGCAGGATGATCGTAAGAGGGCAACGTATTGGGCAACTCATTATTTTAGTATTATATTAGCAGAGATTGCAAAACGAGTTGGAATTACTTTAGGTGAGATTAAATTTATGAGTTGTAGAGAAGTGAGTAAGCTTTTTGAGGAAAAACCTGATCAAAAAGAATTGCAAGCTAGAATTAAAAATTGTATGTATTTTTGGGATACTGCAGGATTGGAGGCGGTTTCTGGCAAAGAAGCTGAAAAGGTTAAAGAAGAAATCTTGGGAAGTTTGGACTTGAGTGATGTAGATGATTTTAGAGGATTAACAGCATCACCTGGTAAGGCTACTGGAACAGTAAAAGTTCTGAAAAGTGCAACAGAAATTGATAAAATTGAGAAAGGAGATGTGCTAGTTGCTGTTATGACTAGGCCTGATTATATCCCTGCTATGAAGAAAGCAGCTGCTATTGTAACAGATGAGGGAGGAGTTACTTGCCACGCTGCTATTGTTTCTAGAGAGTTAGGGATTCCTTGTGTTATAGCAACTAAAATAGCTACTCAAGCATTGAAAGATGGGATGCAAGTAGAGGTTAATGCAGACCATGGGATAGTTAATATTAAGAGATGAATTTTTGTTTTTTTAGGTTTTTGATTTAAAAAGGGGAATTAATTTCAATATGGAAAAGATAATTAATTTCTATATTGTAAATAATATAAATCATTCGTGATTTCACAAGATTTAAATAGGAGTTCCTACTACTAAGTAGTAAGATTTAGTAATTGGTGGGAATATGATTGAAGGAAACAATGCTTTAAAATTAGAACAGCCACGAAGTTATGAATTAAATAGTGATAAATCTAATATTATTCCTTTTGATCGAGGATTACATTCTGAAAATCATTCTAAAAATTATACTGTTATTAGTGATATGCATGGAACAACTCATCCTGCAAAAGATTATGATCGAGTAACATGGAATAGCCATGTAGAACATCCTAAAATTTATGATAAAGTAGCTAAGGAATTAGGAACTGACTTAGAAGGATTATTAGATTATAAGAAAAAAGGCGATGCAGCTGATAAAGGAACACCTGACTTCGAAAAAATGGTTGAGGTTGGAGACAAATTAACTCTTGAATTATTAGAATCTGGAGTAACATATCCTATTTTTGAGGATGTATCTCCTGTTTTTAACAAATTAAAATCTGATGGTATTGATATTCACATTTATTCTAGTGGTGGATTTGAAGCTTTACAGAAAAATTATGATAAATCTAAATTAAATGGAAAAACAAAAGAAGTGCATAGTGCACAAGATGTTGGTCCTAAATATGATGCTCAAACCTATATTGGAATTATGAATAAAATTGGAGCTGATCCTAACTTTACTGTGTATGTGGCTGATAACAAGAAAGAATGTGCAGCTGCAGCTCAAGCAGGAATTAAACATGTTTACTTTATTGACAGATCTGGAAAAGATCATGGAAAGAAAGAAGAGGGTTATAAGATTATTAAAGAATATGGAGAAATAACTGAACACTTAAACGGACAAGAGAAAGTTAACTTTGTTGATTTTGCTGAATTTATAAAATCAGGGCATGGAACTAAAGAAGTAAAATTAGTTATGAGAAGGCATAGCCATAAAGGAAAAGGAAAGCAAGGCGATCAATTAACTGATGAAGGTCATAAATACTCAGAGGAAATTGGTAGAGAACAATTACCTGGAAAAGAGTATGAGATGGAAGGTATTAGTTCTCCAATGAATAGGACAAGGCAAACTTTGGAGAACTTGTTAAAAGGTGGAAAAAGGCAAGATGCTTCTAGAAGGACAGATGCACGATTAAAAGAATTACCTAATGATATTTCAGATTATATGAAGAAGCAA
>CALCXY010000055.1 GCA_937906345.1 Candidatus Woesearchaeota archaeon
ACCAAATTTGATGAAAATATCAGAAAAAAAGCTAAAAAACTGACTTATTACTTACATTCACTAGTAAACTTTATATACCTCTATTCTTGAAAATACTCTTATGTGGGTTAAATTTGAAATAAAAAAGAGCTATTTAGTGTATTTGTGTGTTATTCTTCTTGTATTCTCAGGTATATTTGTTATTGCAACAACAGAACAAGGTCATGATTTAGATGAAATTGATTTTGATAGTGGTGCTCCTGATAGAATTATTGTTAAAAAACTAGGCCTTTTTGATGCAGGTGAAAATGATGTAATTTGGACTTTTGAGGAAGAAGGAAGTGATGGGATTACTAAGAATGATCTACTCCTAAAATATATGGATACTAAACTAACTGTTGATTCTAAGACAGGGAATGTAGGCATTGGAGTGCATCCTGATTCAGGATTAACAATAGCAGCTAATAGAGGATTGCATTTGTTAGGTCAAAATAAAATTCATTTTACAGATACTAAAGGACAAATCTATATTGGTTCACCTTCTTCTGATAAAATGGTTTTTGGTATGAATGGCAATAATCATATGATTATGAGAAAGGTTGGTAGTGGAGATGATGAAGATAAGATTAAAACAAGTATTGGTTCAACTGATACTCCATCCGGTTTATATGTAAAGTATCCTTCAAATCTTGATTATGCTATGTTTATCTATAATCCAGGAGTATCTGGACGAGGACTCAAGATAAAAGGCACATCAGGTAGTGATATTCCACTTTTACAAGTTGTTAATAATTATGAGGGTAATCCTTGTGATACTGGAACATCTTCTCAGAAAACTTCTTGTAATAGAAAAAAAGAATTAAATCCTCTTTTTAGAATTGAAGGAAATGGAAATATTGGGTTAGGTACATCAAATCCTCAACAAAAATTAGATGTTAGAGGGATTATCAGAATAGGAAGTGAAGGTGGTAGAATTTATGGACATACTAGAGGAGATGGAGGAAAGGAGCTTATATTAACAATTAGAGATGGTCAGGGAAATAATAAAGATCGAATTTGGATAGGACCTAATGTTGCAGGAGGTAGTGCAAATAATTTAGGGGAAATAAGATTAAGATCAAAATCAGTTGTCCACACAGGTAGTTTATCTTCATCATCTGATGTAAACTTGAAAAAAGATATTGAGACTGTTCCTAACGCTCTAGATAGAGTATCTCAATTAAGAGGGGTTAATTTTAGATGGAAAAATGGGGAAGATTTACAAATGGGTGTTATTGCACAAGAAGTTGAAAATGTATTTCCTGAATTAGTAAGTTCAACAGAAGATGGTAAAACAGTTTCTTATACACAATTAACAGGTGCTTTAATTGAAGCTGTTAAAGAGCTTAAAGATGAAGTGGATACATTAAAAGTAGAGAATGAGGCTTTAAAAGCTAAAATAAATTAATTTAATTCAGTTATTAATTCTATAAACATTGCTAAGCTCCAAGCTTGACTTGGACAGCCCTGGGATTGAAGTGAACTTGCAGAAGATAATTCAGCATGAGAACCAATAATTCCTGAATCTAATATTTCTTTAATAGAAGCAGATTTAATAGTATCAATATAATGTTTAAATGTTTTTTTATTTAAACGAGTCATACAAATAGCAGCTAGATTATTTATCCAGAACCATGAATCCCCTCTATGATAAGAATCAGGGATTTCTCCACTATAGGTTTCATAATATAAGGGATGATGTTTTTCAATGGTAGATAATCCTCCCCACTTTAACCATAAATGCTTAAGTGCAGTTTTAAAACATTTTTTCCACTCTTCTTTTGATAATAATTGAGGATAAATATAATATGCAATAAAGATGTTTGGCCTTATAGTCCAATCATTTAAGCCATCTGCTAATATTTTACCATTCCAAAAGTTTGATAATACTTTTTTCTTTAAAGATAATTCTAATTTTTTATAATATTGTCTTTGTGATAGATCATACATAAATCTGTACATAAATAATCTCATAGCTTGAATCTCAATTCTACAACCTTCTCTTGTATCTCCTTTGTAAACTGTGTCCATCCAAGTTTCTTGAGCATTATTATGAGCAAACCCATTTTCAGTATGATGTTTTAATAATAATCTAATAGAGGTGCTTAACTTTTTTTCAATAAGTTTTTTTTCAGAAGAGATGAAAATGTTTTTTTTCCACAACTCTGCAGCTCTAAAAAATGTCCATCCTACTGCATCTGCACATCCTAGATCAGTTGGAGGATTTCTATTTGATATATTACCATCTTTTTGCAAGTTTCCTAATAAAGATATTAAAATATTTTTAGAGGTAATACGTTTTCCTAGTAAGTAAACACCTTTTAAACATATGGCAGAATCTCTCGACCAATATTGGAAAAACCAAGGTAATCCTGCGTAGATGCGCTTATTTTTTACAAGAAGCTGATCTAATGCAATTAAGGAAGATCTTAGTGCTCTTCCAGTAAGTCCTGATACTTTTTTAATACTTTTTGGAGAGATGATTGCATTATTATGTGTTTTTTCAGTCTTTTTTAGAGGGGTAATATTATCATACACAAATTGAGCATCATGGATTGCTTTTTCTTTTTCAAAAGAAAATGAGATAACTGCTTTTTTTGTTTTTAGATGTAAAGCAGAATAAACAAACCTATTTTCAGGGTAAGAGCCTCGCTGCTTATCATAATTAAATAACACTTCCTTAAACTGTTCAGACTTAAAAAAATCATTTTCTTTTGTTTTAATTGCGATAAAGGCTTCATATTCTTCTTGGCCGTGAGAATCATCTTCCTTATTATCTGAGAATTTAGTAAAAGTAATTAAGATTATACCATCTTGTTCTTCAATTTCGTAATCTCTTCCAAATTCTCTATTATCATATGATTCTTTAACATCTAATAAAATTTCACTATCAACTTTATTGTTTGATTCATATACTATACAATTAAATCCTTGAGGCATGAAAAAAGTTTGTCTAGATTTTTTAGATTGTCTTATTATTGAATAGTCTTTAGAATTTAATCTGATGGTTTTATCTTTAACTTTAATATCTTCGATGACTTTCATTACTTTATTGTTTTCTCTGAAAAAGATGCCTCCATACCTAGAAAATGAAGAATTATCTAATAAGGCGTAGCCTCCTAATCTGTTAGTTATTAAAAACATGTGCACCTCTTTTTTTACTCACTTATTTTTTCAACAATTTAGCAGCGGTTTCAGGGCTTACTGCATTAATAATCACATCAGTAGCGTTTTCAAAACCAGCCCATGTAGCTGATCTTGGTGTTATTTCAATGTGGAAACGTAATCCTTGATTGTTTTTATTCTTAGGATTATTCTTAGTATTACTCTTAGGATCATAAAACAGTAAAATATTGTATGAATCTGCTAGCAGCTTAAGGTTGCCAAGGATTTTCTTCATAATTCTTGCAAGTTCATCAATCTCTTTATCATCAAATTCATCAATAGAGGTTTTATGATCCTTTGGAACAATCCAAGACTCAAAATTAAAACGAGATGCGTATGGTGCAAATGCAAGAAAACTAGTTGTTTCCTTAATAGCTCTCTTAGATTTACTTTCTAAGTCAATGATTTTATCAAAAACATTTTTAGTATATGCATTAACTTTTTCCTCAACATAGGGAGGAACAAAAGGAGTTGTTATGATTTGACTATGCGAATGAATTATAGATGTGCCTCCTTTAGAGCCATGATTTTTAAAAATCGAAATGTAAGCTGTGTTTTTTTCTTTGCTCAAAGTTTCAAAACGGAGTTTATACACTTTAAGTAATTCTGATATTTCATACTCAGTTAAATCCCACAATTGTTTTTGCGTTGGAGTTTCAACAATAACCTCATGATGCCCGTAACCACTTATTGATTGTAGAAGGTTTTTTTTAGTTTTCTTTAGCTTTATTTT
>CALCXY010000056.1 GCA_937906345.1 Candidatus Woesearchaeota archaeon
ATCCTGTATTAGAGCCTCCTGAAACAACAACTCTTAGTGTTGAAACAGATGATGATAGTATTTGTAAATATGATGAACGTTTTGCAGCGTATGAAAATATGAGGCATTTTTTTGAAGAAGAGAGTTTACAAAATTTTAGGAAAGACCATAGTGTTGTAACAGCTCCTGTGGATTTATCCTTTAAGGACCATTTGTTTAGAATTAAATGTAAAAATAAAGCAGAATTAATATCAAGAAGTAATGATTCTATAAATGTTGTATTTGATCTAGCTGCTGAGTTTGAGATTACACAAATTAATACTCCTAGTATTGTAACAACTACTGATGCTATCTTAAATGTTACTACCAACAAAAAGGCTGAATGTTCCTATACTAATGCAAGTTTACCAAGATTGTTTATGAATACAGATGAGTTAGACCATACAGCAAAAATATCCAATATAGGTACAGGAGAACACACCTTCCAAGTATTATGTTCTTCTGCAGGAGAAGAGGATTCAACATCTATAATCTTTAGTGTAGATGATTCAGCTCCGGTTATTACAAAAGCATCAGATGCAATACCTTCAAGTGCTTCAGATGATCCAGAGATCTCTCCTTTTACTAATAAAGTGCATGTAGATGTAGAAGCAAATGATACTGAAACCATTATTACCCAATTTACCTTTCAGGTTATTGAGAAATTTTCAAATGAACAGCTTTTTAACGAAACAGAGAATGCTAATAATAAGAAAATAAAAGGTTCAAATATTGGAAGGTTTAGTGGGTATATATCTGATAAAGAACTTAATGAAAGTATTGAGTATTTTGTTATTGTTACAGCAGAAAATTTAGCTGCATTAGTAAGTGAGGAGGTAGAAACAGATGGATTTACAGTAGAAACAAGTTTTGAAGGTTCATCATGTAATAATAATAAGAAAGATTCAGGAGAAACTGATGTTGATTGTGGTGGCTCATGTAGTGCATGTGATTCAGGAGATGCGTGTGTTATTGATGAAGATTGTAAATCTCGTTTATGTTTAAATGATGTATGTGAAGAAGCTTCGTGTGATGATAATGTAAAGAATGGAGAGGAGACAGATATTGATTGTGGGGGAGAATGTGATGATTGTAATTTAGGAGATAGATGTGATGAAGATAATGATTGTCTCACAAATTTTTGTGGATCAAATGATAGATGTAAAGAAGAAGATATTTGCTTTAATAATCAACTTGATTTAGGAAAAGAAACAGATGTTGATTGTGGTGGAACATGTAGCGCAGGATGTAGTGAAGGAGATACTTGCGAAGTAAATACAGATTGTAGATCAGGATTTCTTTGTGAATTAGCAGTATGTATTTTGGCAGATGATGATAGAGATGGAGATTCTTTAATAGATACAGAAGATAATTGTCCAGATGATGATAATGTTGAACAAAATGATTTTGATGATGATGGAAAAGGAGATGCTTGTGATGACGATGATGATAATGATGGAATGAAAGATTCTTGGGAGGAACAGTTTAATTTAGATCCATTTGATTCAAGTGATGCCTCTGGAGATTTGGATGAAGATAAATTAACAAACTTGCAAGAATTTAAACAAAGAACACATCCTCTAAAACCTGATACAGATGGCGATGGATATTCAGATAAAGAAGAAATTGATGAAGATACTAATCCTAATGATCCAGATGATCATCCAAGTTCATTTATTTTTATGTTGGTAGTGATTTTATTAGTATTAGGAATATTGGGTGGAGGAGGATATGGTGGATATATGTATTATATGAAACATAAGAAACCTAGTATGGGTAAAATGAATGTTCCTCCTAAGCCAATAGCAGCTAAACCTATGATTAAGAAGCCGCCATTGCCAAAAGTAGTTCCAGGCCCTTTAAAACCAACCCCTATGCCTGCTAAACCTATTTATAAGATACCTATTATAGGTCCTATAGCTAGGCAGGTTCAACATAGAAAAGTATTACGTAAAAAACATAGAGAAAATCAACGTGCAAGTGTGTTTGGTAAATTTACAGAATTAAAAGATAGAATTGCATTACCTGAAAAGAAGAAAAGAGTTCAGATAGATACTAGGGAAAGTGTTGATCGTAGTGGATGGTTGGATGTTAGGGAGATTGGGAAGAAAAAAGTTAAGCCAAAAGTTTCAGATATATTTTCAAAATTAGAAGGATTAACATCTTCTCAAAAAGAAGTTCCTAAGAAAATGCAGAGTGAAGTTAAAGAATTAGTAGGATCTTCGAAAACTCATATTATTGAAGAATTAAGAGGCATGTCTAATCTAAAAAGAGCTCAACCAGACAAGGTGAGTAGTATGTTAGAGAAAATTCACTCTATGACTAAGCCAAGTCAGCAAGTGCACAAAGATATTATTACACATTTAGTTGATAATAAAAAATTGAAAGAGGAACATGTATCTAAAGTCTTAGATCATTTAGGAAAGAAGAAAGTGTTAACTGCTAGAACTGTTAAACAATTGAAAGATAAGTGGAGGTAATTATTATGAAATCAAAAAAAGGACAAATTATGGGTCAAGTTTTTATTTATATCATGAGTGCATTAATTTTTGCTTTAGTTATGATATATGGATATAAGGCAATATCTGATTTTATTGCAAGAGCAGATCAGGTTTCTGAGATAGAGTTAAGCACTGATTTAAAAACGAGTATCTCAACAATAGCGAGTTCCCAAGATGTTAAACAAAAAAGTATTACTGTTCCTAATAAATTTAAGGAAATGTGTTTTGTGGATTTAGAGATTGATCCTAATCCTCCAACAGGATCAAAGGGATTATGTGATCCCACTCATGAGGATTATAATTTAGTTATTTGTAATTTTTGGAAGTCAGGAGCAGAACAAAATGTATTTTTGCTTCCTAAACCTTCAGATATTAAAATATTTGTAGGGAAAATAGCAGTTGGAAGTGAGGGATATATATGCATTCCTATAAGTAATGGGAAGGTGAAATTACGTTTAGAAGGATTAGGAGATCGAACTAGTATTAGTGAATGGCCAGAGGTCTAATTATATGGGAAAAAGAGGGCAGTTATCTATTCAATTTAATTGGATCTTTGTTTTGATAGTAGGTGCGATTATCTTAGTATTTTTTGCTAATATTGTTCGGACACAGCAGAAGCTTTCTACAAACAAAGTAAGTGCTACTGTTCTTAATGATTTGGATGCTATTAGTTCTGGGGCAGAGGTGAGTAGAGGAACTGTTCAAATAATTAATATTCCTAATCTAGATTTAGGATTTAGTTGTTCAGAGACTTGTGCGTGTTCGTATTCTTTAGCCAATACTCAGGTTGCTTTTGGAGAAAAGATTATGTTTGCTCCTAGTTCTATACAAGGGAGAAGAATAACTGCATGGACTTTTGATTGGAGTATGCCTTATAGAGTAAGTAACATGCTCTATATGACTAGTCCTTCTATACGATATATTTTTTTAGATGATTTAAATAGGAATCTAGCAGAGGATATTAATTCTACGCTTCCTCCAAGAAGTATGATTTTAGATGGTAATGAAGAGATTATTTTTAATAAAGAGATTATTGATCCAAGGGATTTTGAGGATATTGTTCATTTGAATAATTATAAAATTAAAATTATTGGATTTTTTGATCCCTCTGCAAGTCCAAATTGTAATGATATGAGATTTTTTAATCCAACATGTGATTTACCTTTAGCTTTCCAAGATTTACCTGATTTATCTATTAATGGAGTTCAAATTAAAGGCACTCAAGACTCAGGAGAAGTAACTTTTTATAAAAAACAAGGAGCTGGGTGGAGTAATGATCCAAGAGATGTTGTAACTCTGCCTTATTTAGGAGAAGCTATGCTGTATGCAGCTATATATTCAGAAGATTCTGATTTATATAGATGCGGAGTTGAGAGATTATTTGAAAAAATGACTTATGTAACAAAGGTCTATATTGAAAAAACTAAAGCATTAAAGAATATTGCAACTGATGCTAATTGTAGATTTCGATATAGTGATGCCATTAGTAGATTGGATAATTCAGGGGATAGTATTAAGGGAATAGCAGATGATGTTCTGCAAAATGGAATAACCCAAGACAAATTTTTACGATTAAATTCGTTTGCATTTGGTGGGAATCAATTAGATGATTTAAATAAGATTTTACAAAGATCAAGTTGTGTGGAGTTATATTAAAATGAAAAAAGGCCAGATTAAAATGTCAGAAACCATTGGGGTATTGATTATTTTCTTTTTTTTAATGGTTTTTGGATTTGGTTTTTATGTTAGAGTGCAAAAGATTAATTTAGAGAAAGATGTTGAGCGAAATGCAGATTTACGTGGAATATCTATATCTCAGAAAGCAGCATTCTTGCCTGAATTACAATGTACTTTTAATAATATTCAAACTGATAATTGTTTTGATAGGTTAAAGGTAGAAGCGTTTATTGAAGCTATTTTAGATCCTTCGACAAAAGATTATTATTCTGATTTTTTTGGGTTTAGTGAAATAAGGTTAGAACAATTTGAAATTGAGGGTCATGATGCTATTAATTTTACACTCTATGAAAATCCAAAGTTAACATCTGTTTATATTTCAACTATCTCTGTTCCTGTTTCGATTTATTTTGAAGAAACTCCTGGAGTAAGAAAATATTCTTTTGCAATCTTAAACGTGAGGTCGTATGGCTAGAAAAAAAGGACAAATGGAGATTATGGGATTAACAGTAGTTATCATTCTCATGATTTTAGGGATGTTGTTTGTTGTTAGGTTTGTTATCTTAAAACCTAAAAGTGATGTTAAGCAAAGTTATGCAGATACTGTTTTAGCTGCTAATTTAAAGAATTCACTTTTATTAATGAGTACGGATTGTCATAATAAGAGAGTTCAAGATTTATTAGCGGATTGTGTTTCAGGTTTTACTATTACGTGTCCAAATGGGCAGAGGTCGTGTGGGTATGCAATGGATAGGATACGAGAAGTGTTTGATAAAACTCTTGATAGGTGGAATAGAGAATATACTTTTGAAGCGTGTTTATTTTCAGGAGTAGGATGTAAGACTAGTATTGGTGGTCAAGCAGCACCTATAATCTTTTTAACACCACCAGATAAAGATAATCCAGGAAGCTTTTTAGCAGAAGATAAGGTTTGTCAACAAGAAAGAGAAAGTAAGTTTTCACCTGTGCAGACAGAGAAAGGGATTATGAAGGTTACTTTGAATATTTGTAATAGTGTTATTGTTTAAAACGATAGGTTTATATACTACTAATCAGTTACTAATTTTAATAGGGGATTTATAATGGAACCAGAGATATTCACACCAGAATTTGTTGATTCTGTAGGTAGAGTGGGAGGAGCAGTTGCATTATTATTTGCTGCAGGAGTGGGTTATTTAATCCTTGAGTTTAGTGGTTCTAAATCAAAAGAAAGTAATGTTAAAAAGGAAGAAGAACCACAAGATGTTGTTGAGATTGTAAATGAAACTTCTATGTCTTTACCAAGATATGATGGATTAAGAGCTAGTGTTGTAACAAAGAACATTACTAGTGGAAGAGATGGACATGGCTGGGTGTCTTATGATGCTGATATTAACTTAGAGAGTATAGGAGGAGGGATTTGTTCTTATAGTACTTGGAGCAATGATTCAGCTGAATTAGCTGTTTTTAAATTAGAACAAGAAGTAACTGATGCTACTTTAACTCGTCCTCAACTTGCAAAAAGCCTAGTATTAAATGAAGGATATCTTAATGCAGAGGCTGATAGAGCCTATTTATTTATGGAAGCAAGAAGAGCACATTCTGATATGGAAGGTATAACCGCCTTGGATATGAGTGAGGTTAAAAAAGATGGTCGAAGACAAGTTTTGGATGGAATGAAACCAGATCAAAATAAAGGTTCTGATTATACTTTTGTAGATTTTGCAAGAGATCTAAGAGATAGTGTTAATAGTGTTGCAGACACAAAGAAAATATCTGCAAAAGTAAAACATTTAGCAGAGTTAGCTGCAATATTTTATTTTAGTGGTGCTGTTCCGAATTATACTGGAGAGCATGATGAACTTCAAAGAAACAGATTTTCTACAAGTACAGCTACTGATTTTATGGAAGGTAATGTTTTTGATGCAGAACAACATAGAAAGAGGCATGGTTCAGGTTATCGAGGAGATGAACATCTTCCAAGATCTGCTTATAGTGATGAAGATAAAGCAGCTGTAAATTATGCTATTATGGGTAATTTAGCTGCGCCTACTGGAATGAAATTGGTAGGTTCATTATTTGCTAGAAAAGAATTAAAAGAGCAAGTAGCTGGTTTACTTTATAAAGCGTTAGAGAAAATGCCTGAGATTCGACAAAATAATCAGGTAGTTGCTTAAGTTCTAATAGTGTGTTATAGGATAGAAGTTTTTATTAAATACTTAGGCCACTACATTTCTTACTTTTTGGTGTTTTTGTAGTGGCCCATTTTTTTGTATTGGTTGAGAAGGAATTTGATGGTTGTTTTTACGTCTCCTGTTTTGTGGTAGGTTTGTAGTGTTTTGTAGTATCTCATTCTGTCTTGTTGTCTTATGTTAATGGGAGGGTACTTGTTTTGTAAGAGGATGTAGTTTAGTAGTATTCTTCCTACTCTGCCGTTTCCGTCTGCGTAGGGGTGTATGTGTTCGAATTGGTTATGAACTACTGATGCCAATAATAATGGAGGGTAGATGTTTTTGTGTTTGTTGTACCATGTGATTAATTCTTTGAGGAGTTTTGTTACTATTTTTTGTGGAGCTCCTCTGTGGTGTATGTTTCCTAATCCATCTCTTATGACTACTTCTCCTGTTCTGAATTTTCCTGCAAAGCTTTTAGTATTTTTGAAACACATATGGTGTATTTTGTTTATGAATGTTAGAGTTAGTTTTTCTTTTGCAGTTCTAATGTATTGTATGGTGTTTGCTACGTTTATGGTTTCTAGGTCGTCTGCGTCTTCTGGTGGTATGTTTTTGTTTAGTAATTGTTTTACTTCACTATTTTCAACTGTTGAACCTTCAATAGCATTAGTATGATAAGTGAAGGATTGTGTGAATTTTTCCCAGTTTATTTTTGCTAGGTGTTTTATTTGGATGCTTTTTTCTAAATGTTGATATTGTTCTATTTCTTGTTTTGAAAGTTCGTGGTAGTATGCACTCAGTTCTTTAATATGTGCTTTTATGATGTTTTCTGCTCGTGCTTTGAGTTTTTCTAATTGTTTTGGTTTAAGATCTGTTCCTAAGTATCTTTCTATTGTTTTTACTTGTTTGCCTTCACGATACTTATGCATAAGATAATACTTTACTTTTTTCCCAACTTTACGTTTTCTTAAGAACATACTATATATAAGGGCCACTACATATATAAAACTTTCTCTTTTGTAGTGGCCTAAATCGGAAGAATTGCAGAAATTTTAACATTATTTTATGTTTTATTAGATTTTAATAGTTGTAGTAGAGGATAGGAGTTTTTATAAAATAAAATTGTTTCTATTATGGTATGGGGTTAGATGGGTTAGTAAATAGATTATCAACATGGGTTGATTCCACAAAGTCTAGGGTATTTAATGCTTTATCTAAGAGGCCTTTGTTAGGTGCTACTTTATTGGCAATACCTACAGGATTAGCTTTTGGAACATATTCTCATTTTTTAGCTCCAATGGCACAGTGGTCGAAAGAGTTTGTAAGAAATTATTCATTAATGGCAACTTTAGGTTCTGGATATATTTATTGGACAAATTTGGAAGGTCAAAAGTTTGCAAATGATCTAGGATTTGATATTGAAAAAAATGAACCAACTTTTGTTCGAAATCAGGTTAAATCATTTACTGGATCTATTAGAAGAATGTATGATTTTGTTTGGGAAAATCATTTTGTTTTGCCATTAATGTATGTTGGAGGAATTACAGCTCGAGCATTAGGTAAAATACATCATAGCCCTCAAGATTTTTTAAATACTATTGATAAAAAAGAAGTTACAATTGATTATGCTATTAATATGATGGGTGTTAATTTTTTTACTTATTCTTTAGTTGGAATTCTTGGATATAGTGCACTTGCACAAGTTATGCATTCTCAAAACTTTTTAGGAAATCTTCAAATGTTTAAATCAATGTTTATTGAGCAATCTAAAGGAAAACAAGAAGCAATAGATTATTTAGAGGATATTGGACCTGAACAACGAGAATATCATCTTGGAAGATTAGCTAGATTATATAGTCAAACAGGAGATTTAGGTAAAGCTTTTCTTTGTATGCAAGAAACATTATCTGATTTGGAGCATTCAAAGCATTTTAAACCAAGTAAATTATTTAGTAGATGGATAAATAGATGTGCTATTTCTCATTACGCTAGGCAATATTTGAAAGAAAAGAATTCAGTTTCTATCTCTTATATGGCTATGGTTTCTCAGGTATTTTCGAGGAAAGACTTGGCTTTGGATTATTGGCAAGAATTTCTTCAACAAGATCCTAAGGAATTAGGACATTTACTTCTTTATGCTGAGGGATTATTAGATATTGGAAATGAAGAAAGGGCTATGGAATCCTATAGAGAAGTTATTGAGCAAATTAGGTCAAGTGGTGATTTAATGAATTTAAGGTCTTATTTTGGAGATCATAGAGTTTTTACTTTTGAAGTTGATTCTATTCTTAAAAATGGATTTGCAGTAAAAGTGGGAACAGAAGAAACTTTACGAGGCCATGAAGAAGTTTTTAGAGATCATCAAGGATTTTTTTATGATGGTCAGTTTAGAACTGCAAAATCTATTGTCATAGTTCCTTTTGATGAAGATTATTATCATTTTATTAGGCGAGCTAAAGGAGAGGTTGTAGGACAAGTTATTCAAGATCCTGAAAATAGGTTTGTTCATCAAGATATGTTGGCTTTTGCAGGAAGAGAATTAGCAGTTATGCCTATACGTGGACAAAGGAGATTAAATCCCTTTGAATATCTATCAAAAATTCTTAAAAAAAGTAATTTTTCTCATCTTTCCCCAGAAATAATGGCTGCTTATTCTGATTTTAGTATAGGAATGGATGAGTATCCTGATAGAGCAGCACTTGATTGTCATGCTTATAATTATCATGCTGAAAAAGATAAAAGAAGATATGAAAGAATAGATTTAGAACCAAGAGGAGGAGATAAGCCTTGGTATGAATGTGCAAAGGCTTGTTTTCTTGAATTATGTTATAGAACTAATGCAAGGGACTTTAGAGAGTTGGATGAGTCAATTGAACTAGATTTTATGGCAGAATATAATGATTGGAGCAACGATAATTCAGCTCTTTCTCCACTTGAATCAGGAAGATTCCATTTTAATGTTTATAGGGCAAATTTAGATAAAATGTTATCTTTTTGGGTTTTTACACAAAATAAACCTCAAAATCATGAGATTGCAAAAAGATGGGCGAAAAATACTCCTTTTATTTTGAGATATGGTAATGAGACTTTTGGTAACTATGGTACAGATAAAACTAGGTTTGCAATGGATAAAATGGCAGATATCATGGAAAGAATGCCTATAGATTCATAGCGTAGAAAGGTCCTGTAAGATCATAAATTAAACCAATAGTATTTTTAAGATAATATATTATTTGTAGGTCTTCTTTAGAAGCTTTTAACAATAACTTATTTGAGTTACTATTAAGATTATTTTTCATTCTAGTTAATTTATTTCCTTCTTCCTCTGAAAATTTGTAGAATAACTCATAAAAATTTCTTAAGAATACATTCACATCTTGGAATAGGTCCAAGGTTTCTTTTTTGAGGGAAAAAGAATTTGGTTTATGTTCTAAAAGATTGCATATATTTTCATATTGATCAGCTATTTTTTCTAAGTTCCATAAAATACAATACATGAAATTGGCATTTTTAGATTTATGGTATCCTTTTTTATTAATAATTCTCTTACAAAGATCAGTAAATTTATCATTGGTTTCTTCTGCAAGTTTGAGTTGTTCAAGTTTGTTAAAATCTTTTTGTTTAATAGTATTAAGACTTTCTTCTGAAAATTCTAAGAGCATAACAAAAATTCTTCTAAGCATGGTATCAAATTCTGATTCAAGAGTATCTGCAATATTTTTTATTGTGCAATTTTTGTTGGAATGATGAGTTATTTCAAAACCAACTAATTTTTTTATTTCTTCTTGGATTAAATTTATTGTTTTATCATCCTCAAAATTGATGTGAACTTCATCAAATCCTTTTTTATAAGCTACTCCAATTCTTCTTTTCATAAATTCAGCAGATCCATTAAGGTTTAGATTAATAATTCCTTCTTCTTTTAATCCAGTAGTAGAATACGTAATATTTTTTTCTGATTCATCTACTTCTAATTCATCTCCTTTCTTAATATTATATTTTTTTGCCCAAGGGCTAGGAAGAGAAACAACTAATGTTCTATGTGCTAATTGTATAACTTTACGTTTCATAAGAGGATATAAGAGTACTTATATTTAAATATTTCTAAAATATATAATTATATACTAATATATAAGGCATAAGGCATAAGGCATAATTATATATTTCTTAGAATATAAGGTGGTATAAACCTTTCGAAAAAAATGAAAGGTCTTATACAAAAAACGGAGGTGTTACAATGTATAAACATAAAGATTTGCCAATATTGGCTAATTTGCGAAAAAATGGAAGGATTTCTTTGACAAAAATAAGTAGGAAGACTGGAGTGCCTATTTCAACGATTTTTGATAGGATGAAACATCATTGGGGTAGAGGAATAAAGAAATATACTGCTTTGCTTGATTTTAATGAATTTGGTTTTACTACTAGAGTTCATTTATTGGTTTCTTTGCCAAAAGATAAGAGAGATGAAGCTAGAATTTTTCTAATGAAGCATCAAAATGTAAATTCTCTCTATAAGATTAATAATAATTTTGATTTTTTGGTAGAAGCTGTGTTTAAGCACATTAAAAATCTAGAAGATTTTATAGATGCATTAGAAACACGGTTTTTAACAGAAACAGTAGAGGTGCATCACATCATAGATGATATCAAAAGAGAGTCATTCATGGAGGATTCTAAGTTAGCTAAATTGCTCTTGGATGATAGATTATTGTAAATTTACTTATCAAAAGAGAAACCTTTATAAATAAGATAATCTTACTAATAAGATAATCTTATCTTGAGGTGAGAAACATGGCAATACTGGAAACAACAAGTTTGAGTTCGAGGGGACAGATCGTAATACCAAGAGGTATACGAAAAAAGCTTAGCTTGCATATAGGAGAAAAGTTTGTAATTGTTGGTGAGGATGATACTATTCTCCTGAAGAAGATGGAAATGCCTTCATTCAAAGGGTTTGATAACTTATTGAAGAGAACCACAGCATTTGCAAAGAAGAAAGGTATACATCCAAGTGACGTTAAAGAAGCAGAAAGGATTGTTCGTAAAAAATGAGGATTGTGCTTGATACAAATATATTTATTTCAGGTATATTTTGGACTTCAAGCCCTTCAGGGAAAATTATTCTAGCTTGGCGTCGAGGAGTTTTCATGCTCATAACATCAAACCCAATACTTAAAGAGTTAGTGGATAAGCTCAGTTCATTCAAGATTGAAATGGATAAACAGATGATAGAAGAATGGAAACAGATTATAGTTCAAAATGCTATAGTTGTAAAGCCTTCAATGAAATTGAACATAGTAAAGGATGATCCAGATGACAATATGTTTTTAGAAGCAGCAATTGAAGGGAATGCTGATTATATCGTAAGTCAAGACAAACACCTTCTCAAGGTTAGCACTTACAAAAATGTTAAAATATTGACTCCTAAAGACTTTTTAGGATTGCTAAATCGTTCCTAGATGACAGATTATTGTGATTTTAACCTAAAATTACCGTAAAGTTTAAATATGAGGATAATGTAGGTAAAAGTATATTATTACTCGAGGTGAAAACATGGACAAAAAGGGCCAAGGAATATCTATTAATGTTATCATTGTGGCGGCTATTGCTTTATTAGTATTGGTTATTCTTTCAGTGATTTTTATAGGAAGAGTCGATATTTTCAGCAAGAGATCATCCGATTGTAGCAGTTATGGTGGCGCTTCAGCATGTCAAGATTCATGTGGTGGAGATTTTCCAACACCGTACCCTACATACAGTTGTGCTACTGAAGGAGAAGTATGCTGTATCAAAGTTGGTGCATAGCTACTAATGAGATTATTTCATAATAAACAAGGCGCTGAAATTGCTATTAAGCTTATTGTGGTAGCAGCGATAGCGTTACTTGTACTTATTATTGTTATTGTCCTTTTTTCTTCTAAATTTAAGGTGTTTGGGACTAGTTTACAAGATTGTAGTGCTAAGAGTGGAGATTGTGAGCCTAATGGGTGTGAAGCTAATGAGGTTTCATTACCTGATACTAATTGTGAAGGGAGTTGTTGTGTAGATATCTTTGAAAGCACGCAGGATAATGAAGGTTAATAGAGTATAATTGATTCTTAATTAAGGAAAGGTTTAAATATGGATTTTCTTGATATTGTGGTATGGCTGATGGCGGATTAAAAGAATCGACTTTATACTTAATTCTTTGGATAGTGGGAATAGCTGCTGTTTTGTTAATTATTGGCATGCAATTAAGGAGGATTCTCGGTGGATAAAAAAGGAGATATGGATACTGCAACTAAATTGATTTTTTTTGCTATTGTAGCAGTGGTAATTGTATCAATTTTTGGAGGTTTACTTGTTTGGTATAATAAACAATCTGGTACAACTCTCTGTAAAATAAGTCAATTAGGAGATCAAGATGAGATTCAATTAACTACAACTACTTGTCCTAGTGATGCATATGAGATCAGATGGACTGATGTATCTGCTAGCGATCCTAAAAAAGTAGAAGAAAATATTAAAAGAATAGTTGCTGATTCTTTATTAACGTGTTGGGATAGATATCTTAAAGGTTATAGTACTCCTTTTGAAAAAGAA
>CALCXY010000057.1 GCA_937906345.1 Candidatus Woesearchaeota archaeon
TTTCCACACTACGTATGGAAATTCCCTCTCCACTCCGTGCTCATCCTTGGTGTTGATGATTCAAAAGTCTTTGCTCGTAGAACTTATCCTTGGTGCTGGGATGGAAAATTAGGTTAAAAGATGTGTTCAGAACAAAATGCAATGTTCAATTTGATGGAAAATGCTTGATCAGCCGAAAAAAATTACTTCAACATATATAGTAAGATTATAAGACATAATAAATGAAACCTTTATAAACAATATTACGTTCTTGATCAGGATGAGGGTAAATGAGTTTATTGAGAAAGTTGTAAATGATTCCAGGTTTCAAGAATGGAAGAAGAATCATCAGGATAGTTACATTGTTCATGTGTTTTTTGAAGAAGTAGGGATGCAAATAGGTTATTACAATAAAGATGATACTATGACCAGCTTTAGCTTTGAAAATGATGAATTAAAGATAACTGAAAGTGAAGAGATTTTCAAAAAAGATGATAAAAAATTATTAAAGCTAGATAGGGATAAGATTAAAATAGATTTTAATCAAGGTTTGGAAAAAGCAAAAAAGCTTCAACAAGAATACTATAAAGGGCATGATCCTGTTAAAATTATTAGTGTTTTGCAGCATCTAGCTATAGGCCAAGTGTATAATTTTACTATGATAACTCAAACGTTTCAAACTATTAATGTTAAAATTAATACAGACTCAGGAGAGGTTATAGAACATAAACTTTATTCTCTGATGGATTTAGGAGAAATGAAACCTGGGAAATCAGCAACTGAAAAATGATAAAGTTATTAGGAGATAAAAAAAGTGTAATTATTGGGGATGAAGGTAGTGATACTTCTATTATTAGTTTATGGACTTTGAAAGAAGCTGTAGCGAAAAAATTAGAAAAGAAAGAATATGCACTTATTGGTCAGCTTTATAATGGAGAGAGAGGAATAGATATGGTGCTTAGGGCTTTATTGGCTAATTCTCAACTTACAAAACTTATTATCACAGGGAATGATCTTTCAAAATCAGGGATAGTATTATCTGATTTTTTCCATAAAGGATTTGAAGAAGGAATAACAAAATCAACTCAAAAAGATGTTTGGAAAATAAAATCAAGGTATGATGGTTATATTGGCAAAGATATTCCAAAAGCTGAATTAGAGTTATTGCGAAAAAGTGTTACTTGTGTTACCCTTGAGAAAATAGAAAAATTAAAAGACACTCATGTTGAAAATCCTACGGAAACGAGAAAATCAAAAGTTTACAAGAGAAAGGAGGATGATTTTATGCATTATGTGAGTGAAGAGAGATCTTTTATCATTAGAAATGAAAAAACAGTTGCAGTATGGCTAGAGAGTATTGATTTTATTTTAAAATTTGGTCAACAAGTTGAGAGTGCTCATGGAGTAATTAAAGAGATTCCAAATTTGGTAGTTGAGATTGTTAAGGAAGATGCAGATAAGATTTTTATTCCAAATGCTTTTCCTTATGATAAAAAGTATTTAGATGAGTATGCTCAAAAATTTTTGAAATCAATAAAAGGATTTGATAAGTGTATTAAGGAATTGGATAAACATAAAGAAGCAGTAATAATGACTAAGGAGGATACTATTGTTGCTATAAGGCTGAGTTTACGGAATGGTTTTTTAGAGATGAATGTGTTCACTCAATCTCAAGATTTTTTTTCAGGATTCCCTCAAGATGCTATTGCTTTAATTAATTTACAAAATGAAATAAAGAAACATTTAATAAGGAGTAATTCTGAAAAAACAATACAATTAGGAAGTTTGGTTGTGAATGCTTCAGGAGCTTATATGCTTGAGGCTGTAAGTGAAGCGTGCAAAGACATCATAGAAAAATATTACGCTGAATATATCATCACAGAACCTTCAGAGAAGTATGATCCAAGAGGGAATTTTATTATTTCCCTTGAAGATGGGAAAATTAGGGTGCAGTTCACCACAAAAAATGGTGAACACATCAAAACTTTTGAAGGAGTGAGTGCTTATGCTTTGCGGAAAAAGATTATCCGTGAATGTATTGTAAGTAGTGCAGAACACGGTGTGTATGTAGGGATTGAATTAATGAAAGCTGAAACTGCTTTGAAGTTAAAGAAACCCTATGTTCAAGACCAACCATTAAAATAAGTATATTGAATCATGGAAAAGCTTAAAAGGAGATATGCATGACCGTTAGTTACGAAGAATCAAAAAAAAATCATACCCTTAATTCGTTCATGGACGAAGAGGATGAAGAAGAATGAAGCAATACCCAAAACTAACACGAACATTAAGTCATGTTAATTTAAGTTTATTAAATTCTACTGATATACAAGATTATATTGATGATTATTCCTATGGTGGATTACTTTGTGGGATGTGAGTTAAGAATTTTCTTTTAGAATTTTATATACTTCTTGTTTTGTATCCTCTGGGGTTTTAGGAGGGTTTGTATTGAAACGGATTACTTTTGTTTTTGGTAAATGAGTTTCTACAAAATCGCTTTCAAATTTATCTTCAGCTTTTTTTAGAAAATCAAGTTTTTCAAAGATAGCATCATCTTTTTTATCTCTTGTATCTAATCTTTTGATTGCATTTTCTGGATTTACTGTTGTGATAATTAAAACTTCTGGAGGATTCTTAAATGCTACTTGATTACCTTCTAAGTTTTTAATAAACTCATGAGTTAAGCCTATACAGGTTTGATACACCATTGCTGATATAACACATCTTTCTTGAATAACTATTTTGTTTTGTTTTAACGCAGGAAGAATAGCTTTTTCTAATTGTTCTTTTCTATCATTAGCGTATGCTTCAGTTATTTCTTCATGAGTGTGTTGAGTTTTATTTTTAATCATTTCAAAACGAATCTTTTTCCCTAAAGCTGAGAATGTAGGTTCTGTTCCTATGATGACATCATATTCTGATATGTCTGGATAGTCATCGTGATCTTTCCAATATTCTCTTAAGTCAAAGACTTTCTTTCCTTGCTCTTCAAAAAAGGTTTTAGCTGCGTTTGTTGCTACGCCTTTTCCTGAAGAGTCAATACCATCAATTGCGAAGTGTTTTGCCATAAAAATAATTAATAGGACTTAATTTATAAGATTTACTAAGTATTTAGATTAAAAAATCCCAACACCACCAATGGATTCGTTCACGGCCAATTTTGCAAAGCAAAATTGTCCTTGCGAGTAAAGGAAATTTCCCCACTTTGTAGGGAAATTTCCTCTACACTCGCGAACTCATCCTTGGTGTTGGGATTTTAAAAGCTTTCTTTCAAATATATATTGTAAAGAATAATAATCTATATTAATCAATAAATTATAATTATTTCTATGGGGGATCTTAACAGCTACGAAGAGAATATTAATCAAGCTTTGCAGAAAAAAGAAAGCTTGGTTTTTAGTTGTAATTGCACTATTAAATATTCAGGAAGGGCTGAGAGTTTTTTGGGAAAAGGAGATAGGATTGTTGTTGTAAAAGAGGATGGTGCAATCTTAATTCATCAACCTACTGGGAATAGTCCTATCAATTATATGAAACCAGGAACTAGTCATTCAGTTGTTTTTCAAGATCAAAAGTTAGTGTTTTCTAGTAAACATTTAGCACAAAAAGAATATCTTGATATGGATATTAGTAAAATTCATTTTTTTAATGCTCATAAATTAGAGGATACTGAGAGTTTAGTATTAGCAGGGACAGAAAAAGACATGGCTGATATGTTAATGAAAGATCCTCATCTTATTGAAGAAGGATTTAAACCTTTGAATAATGAGGAACATACAAAATATGGATTTATAGATATTTTTGGCCATGATAAAGATAATAATTTAACAATTGTTGAGTGTAAACGTTATACAGCTGATTTAAGCGCAGTAACACAGCTTAGAAGATATGTTGAGAAGATTAAGGATGCTAAAGGGCTTAAAGAGGTAAGAGGGATGTTAGTAGCTCCGAAAATTAGCAGTAATGCGCTTAAGATGTTGCAAGATTGGGGATTTGAATTTAAAGCAATTAAGGCTCCTAAATTTTTAGAGCGTTATGATAAAGGGCAGAAAAAGTTGGATGGGTTTTGATTACTTGATGAATTCTACATTTGGGAGGTTTTTGAATGCTTGATCTCCAGTTACAAAGGGTACCTGATTTGCTAATGCTACTATATACCCTAAGCAATCTACATAGGAAAGATTTTTATATTTTCTTCTCAGTTGGTTGGCTAGTTTAATATGTTCAATTTCAAATTCTACAATAAATTTCTGTAAATAGCGAAGATGAATATCAGCGAGATTCTTCCCCACTTCCCGTAGCAATGTGTAATGAAATTCCATTAAATTCATTTTTGTGGTTATGATAGCCTTTCCTTTAAATTTTTCATATCTTGAGTTAGCTTTGTGTGATTCAATGAAAGAATACGTATCGAAGAAATAGGATGTGATCATTTCCAACCCTCTCGAGCAATCTTCATAAGTTCCTCTGTGCTCCTCTTCAGTTTTAACGATCCAAATATCTTATTAAACTGTGTTGGATTCACTATTTCTATAAGTATTTCTCCTCCTTTTTTTAGGTCACGTTTCTCAACAAGTTCTTTTGGAAGAATAACTCCTAAAGAATTACCCCACTGTTTAACTCTTACTTTAGTTCCCATGTTATACCTCTGTCTCACTAAAGTATAACTCTTATTTAAAGTTTGCGTTTTCATACTATCACCTATAATAATTACTGAACCATTTTTGTGCGTTCACGCACACTCGTGACCTTTCTTTGTGGAATCTCGGAAAGCTCGATTCCACAGAGTAGCTCTGCTAACGATAATAATTGCTGAACCATTTTTGTGCGTTCACGCACACTCGTGACCTTTCTTTGTGGAATCTCGGAAAGCTCGATTCCACAGAGTAGCTCTGCTAACGATAATAATTGATAAACCACTTTTTTTTCTCTAAGAATCGTAAAATGTCTTTTTTTAAGTGTTTTAAAGAGAATGCGTATTGTGAGAAAAAAATCATTCTCAAGTTAAAGTCAATAATTACGTATCCAGCATCTAAATAATGATCTTCAGGTTTAATGCGTTTTAAGGCATTTATTCCTTTGAAAAGATTGTTGATGAGGCTTATTACATATCTATAATGTAATTGAGTATTATGAATTTTATCTTTTTCAATAACAATTAAGTTGAGTTTTGACATAGTAAATTAATGGTTAAGGTTTTTAATAAGGTTTTAGTAGTTTTTTCCGTGATATTTTTTTAAAATTCGGAAAGGTATATGGGTTTTTTGAAAATATTTGCGAAAGGTATATAATTAATGATGATTCTTTGGTTTTTATGAAAAAAGTTATTGGGGTTGTGGGTTTACCTGGAGCTGGGAAAAGTAGTGTTTGTAAAATTTTATCTGAAAAGGGTTATTTTATTGTAAGGACTGGAGATGTGACAGATGACTTAATTAATGAAAAAGGTTTAGAGTTTACTGAAGAGAATGAGAAAAAGCTTAGAGAGGGGTTGCGTGCATCTGAAGGAGATGGTGTGTATGCACGATTAAGTTTTCCTAAAACTGAAGGGCATGATTTGATTGTTATTGATGGAGTTTATCATTTAGAAGAATGGGAATTTTGGAAGAGTAAATTTGATGATGTTACATTAGTTGCGGTAGTTGCTGATCCAGATATTCGTTATAAGAGGTTATCTTCACGAAAAGTAAGGCCTATTTCTATTGAGGAGTGTAAATCACGTGATAAAGCACATCTTGAAAAGAAGGGTGTAGGAATGATCATTGAAGATGCAGATATAACTATTGAGAATGATGGTGGTATTGATGGGTTGAAGGAATCTGTTTTGAAATTTTTAGATACTTTTTAAAATACTTAAATAACTTCTAATTCTATGGTAATGGGAATAAGGGAATTAAACAATTATTTAGAGGATTTTTTTAGAAATCCAATTAGATTAGAGAAAATCACTACTAATAGGACTAATATTGTTCACAGGTGTTTTGTAGGAAAGAAAAAATATATTATAAAACAATATCTTCCTTATGTTGCAAATTTAAAATCTGTTAAAATGCATCCTAAGAGGGCTTATTTTGAATATAAGGCTTTGCAATTATTTGAAAAGGTTTTAGGGAAAAATCATGTTCAGAAAATTATTCATTTTGATCAAAAAAAATATTTACTTATTCTTACAGATGAAAAAAAAGATTTATTTTTTGGAGAAGAAGAAA
>CALCXY010000058.1 GCA_937906345.1 Candidatus Woesearchaeota archaeon
AAGTATTGAACCTGAAATACTAATATCAGAAAAAGAAGATATACTCTTAACTCCTGAAGAATTAGTCAATGATTTAAACATCCCTATTTTACCATTAACATTCTCTATTCAATCACAAATTCAGGCAAAAACCTATTCACCTACCATTGGAAACACATTTGCTTTTTTCAAAGATCCTTCACAGCAAATTGATCCTGATATTGCAACTCCTGTCCAAGATATGTATAGTATAAAACCAATTAAAATTAAAGATGAAACATATTATACTCAACCTCCACTCATTACATCTTTTGACACAATATCCAAAGATAAAATAGCTGCCAAAAAATATGAAGGCATTAATGAATTTTTAAAAGACCTTCCTGAAAATTTACAAAATGATTTACAACCAGTAGTAATAACTGATAATCTTAATGTAGATAAATCATTCCAAATTATGTTTAATGAACTTTCCCATAATAAAATTTTAGAAGTAATACAATACATTCCAGATGATAAAATTGCATATACTCTTCTATCCCTCCCTCTTGATTCCCTTATTGAAATAACAGCACAACTCCCTGAAACAAAAGTAAATAAGGTCATAGAAACAAATCCGGATTTCATTCAATACCTTCCTAAAGAAAAAATGATTAGTGTACTAGCTACTTTACCTCAAGAAAAAATTGTAAATGTACTACTACAAATTCCCATCAAAAAACAAAATGCAATAATAAATTCCTTTAAAAAATCACAACAAAAAGAAATTAAAAAGAAACTTAAAGAATCTTCAATACATGTTAAGGGCCAAAAAGATGAAATAAAATTTATTGGAAGCAAAGTTACTCAAATAAATAATGTTCCTAGCCAAGTAAAAATAACAGGACTCACAACACAAACTACTATTCCAGAAGGGTTTGAACAGATAATTGATAGTTTTAAAGTAAATACAAATAATGAAAAAGCAATCCTTACATTTAACATACCTGAAACATTTAAAGATGTCCAAGTTCTAGAATGTAAATCTTCTCAATGTAATAGGAAGCCTATTCAAAAAGTTCAAGATTTAGATTATGGAATAGATATGCCAGAGATAACAAGAAAAACCGATAGATTCTCACCTAAAGAATTCCCAATTGAACTCATTGAAAAAAGTCAAGTAATTACTTCACAAACACCCACAATCCAATCAGGAAACTTTTTCTTAAGTTTTGAAGGAACTACCACACAAGTTACTATTGATAAACCAATAAATCCTATTCCTCAACCACTAAATAACAAAATAAAAATCATAAGCACCCCATTACAAATACAATTTGAAAATACTCAAAAAGACTCAACAGCAGATTCAACAGTAGATATTACATTACCTTATGCACCTCAACCCTATATTCAAGAAGATTCTTCTGCAATTTATTATTTTAAAAATAAAGAATGGCACCATTTAGGAGGAACCATTGATACAAACACTAACACTATTACATTCAAAAATGCAAAAATACCAACTATAATTGAAAATAATAACATAAGAGTAAGTGTAATAGCTCCAATTTGTACAAGTTGTAGTGAATCTACACTTACAAAAATGTTTGTTCCAAAAGCATTCACTGATAAAGCAATTGTATTAGTGCACGGTTTCGCTTCCTCTTCCAAAACATTCCAAAAATTAGTAGATGATATTAGACTTACTCAACAACCATATAAAATATATCTATATGATTATCCACAAAATAAATCCCTAGATGAAATAGCTATTGACTTAGCAGCTCATCTAGAACTAAGAAAAAATGAATTTAATCAAGTTGATATTATAGGACATTCATTAGGAGGATTACTTACTCAAAGAATGCTTTATTTAGCAGATTCAAAAAATAAAATATCTCCAAACACATATAATTTTATTCCAAAAGTAGGAAAAGCATTTATCATAGGAGCGCCTAATAAAGGATCACCACTTGCTCGAGATTTTAGTTCACTATTAAATATTCTAGCAAATAAACTCTCTGATTTCTCTCTCCTTAAAATTGATGATTCAATCTTAGAAATTTTAAAAAATGGTATCATCACTCCAAGAATTGAAGGCCCAGAATATCTAGTCATGGCAGGAACAAGAGATTTTGAATTAAATTTTCTCTTATTCAAAACATCAACAAGTAAATACTTTAAAGAAGTTAGTGATGGTGTAGTTTCTGTAAAATCAGCACAACAAGTAGGTCCAAATTATATACCTAATCAATGTGAAGATTACTATGAATTAGATCTTACACACACTGACCTTTTACATCAACAACAAGGCAGAAAAGTAATTCAAGAAATAATCACACAAGATTCTCCTTCAACATTAGCTATTGGGAAAAACAAATATGTAGAAATAGCAATACCACAAGGAGATCCAGATATTACCTATACTATCATTGGAACTCCTATCCATGAAGATAAAATTGAAGATCCTTCCAAATGTTCTTGTGGGAATGGATTTTGTGGTGTAGATGAAACTGAAACTACTTGTCCTAGTGATTGTCTTAATATTGTAACTAAAGAATCATTTTGTAAAATCAAAAAACCAGTAAACATGATAATTCTTATCATAATCCTATTGATGCTTATCTTACAAGGAATAAGAATTATAAAAAACAAACCAACATCTAAGTTGCTTAATATTTTAACAATTCTGCTTTCAATTTTATTCATATTCTACGAAACCTTTGGATTACTTACTTGCAAACAAGGCTTCACAATCTCATTAAACCTAATCCTTTGGTTCCTATTCTTTATTGCAATTCTCGGATCACTTTACCAATTCCTTTCATACTTAAAATTCAAAAGTTTATCATCCAGAGTCTCATTTTCTTGGTACCTTCTTTACTACAAATGGAAAATTAAATTCCAAAAAATCTTTGGAGTATACAAAAGTATCGAACAATTAGAAACTGAAATTAAAAATCGCTTGAATACTGAAAATGAAAATAATTCTTACACATATAAATTAAAAAAATTTGGAGGAAATAAAAAATGGAAAAACAAATAAAAAAAGAACAAAGTGTTGAGAACGCACTCAATATATTAGAGCAGAGTAGTCTCAACAAAAGTGAATTAAATAAAATAAAGCAGCACCTAAAAGCATATAAATTTGGAGAATCTATTCCAACTTCAATTTTTAGCAATGAAATAAGTGCTTTTGAAAGTGCATGTCTTTATTTAAGAAACCAAAAAATGAGTTATAGGAAAATCTCTATTTTGTTAAACAAATCCTATAATACTATTTGGTTGACAGTTAGAAATGCACAGAAAAAGCAGAAAAAGCCTTTCAAAATAAGAAGCAAAACTCAAGTACCTCTTTCAATTTTTAGAAATCAACAAAAAACATTTCTAAAAACAATAATAACCTATTTGAAAGAACAAAAACTGCTTACTTACAAAGAAATAAGCTTACTCCTCTCAAGAAATGAGAGAACAATTTGGACAGTATATAATAGAAACTAAAAAAAACTTAGTATCAAACAAAATGCTTAAAAAGGATATGCTGTTCCCCATTAGTATGAACCCCCTAAATATGAAACCTATAGTCATAGTCCTCACATTATTGATAATCATTCCTCTAGCAAGTGCAAAGGTAGGCCACATCAATCTTTTAGCTGTCCAAGAAGAAACAAATCAAGGATCATTAGCAGATTTATATTTAGAGTTAAATTCTGGAAAAGGACGTGTATTCATAGAAACCTTCCCAGTTACAAAAGCAGACACACAAATCTCAACGAGATTCGCTAAAGAAGTTGCTTGTAATTTATTAAACGCTCCTTGCCATGACAAAGATTTTGTGTATACTATTAGATCAGGATCCTATATTATTGGAGGCCCTAGTGCTGGAGCTGCTATCTCAACATTAACAATGGCTTTACTCCTAAACCTTGAATTAAATCAATCCATTGCATTAACAGGAACCATTAATTCAGGAGGCTATATTGGCCCAGTATCAGGTATTAAAGCAAAAATTGAGGCAGCATCAAACAATTCTCTCAAAAAAGTCCTTATCCCTTCAGGAACTCGTTTCGCCAAAGAAATTAACGATTCTTTTAATAACAATAATAATACAGATGAAATTAATTTTACAACAATAGACTTAGTTGAATTTGGAAAAACCCTCAATATAGAAGTAAAAGAAGTCATTGATATTGAAGATGCATTATCTGAATTCACAGGAAAAGAAAAAACTCCTTTTGAAGATAAACCAATCACTCTCCCAGATTCATATCAATCAACAATGCAGTTATTAGCTACTAAATTATGTGAAAGAACTGAAAAACTTCAAAAAGATATACAAGAGTTTAAAAAAACAAACTCACCCACCAAAAAAATTCTTGAAGAAGAGATACAATTAGTAAACACTACTGATAGAGCAAAATCTGCTCTTTTAGATAAAGATTATTATTCAGCTGCATCTTATTGTTTTGGAGCAAATTATCAATTTAGAAAAATTGGATTTGATATTTTGAACTTAAGCGAAAAAGATATTATCGAAAAAGCCAAACTATTAAACAAAACATTAACAGAGATTGAGATTGAATTAGATCAAAATAAACTTAATACCATGACTGATTTACAAACACATTTAATAGTTAAAGAAAGATTTGTTGAAGCATTTTCTACTATAAATGATATACTCTTTTTGAATCAAACCTCTACTCACAATCTTGCTTATGCAGCTGAACGAGGCTATTCTGCTGTATCTTGGAGTCATTTTTATAATACTGGGAAAAAACCCATTAATTTAAATCAACAAGTCCTAAAAGAATCATGTATTAAAAAATTAAGTGAAGCACAAGAAAGATTACACTATACAACTATCATCATTGAGTCTGAATTAGATTCAATTCAATTTGAATTAGAAAAAGCTCAAGAAGATTTGAATAATGAGAGGTATGCTTTATGTTTGTTCAAAGCTTCTAAAGCAAAATCATCAGCAGATGTTGTTTTAAATAATATTGGTGTACAACAAGACCAACTGAGTCAAGTAATTCAAAACAAACTTTTTATCGTAAGAAAAAATATTCAAAGAGAAATTAATAAAGGTATTTTTCCTATTTTAGGATATAGTTATTATGAATACGCATCATCTTTAAACAAATATGACCCTTTATCAGCCTTAGTCTATATTGAATACGCAACCGAACTAAGCAATTTTGATATGTATTTTACTAATGGAGACATAAGTAATAATATTGGGACAGTATATATAACAAAAAATGAGCTTCCTAAATTTGATGAAATATTCAATATATCAGATGAAACCTTATTCATATTAAAAGATCGAAGAGTTATATTTGTTTATGGAATAATCATTGGAGTATTTTCATCAATTGCTATACTATTCATATACAGATTACTTGAAAATAATTATAACAATAAAACAAAACCTAAAAAAAGATCAAAAAGTAATAAGTCTAAAAGAAAAAAATAACCAAGAATAAATAATAATTAAGGAATATAACCCCCCACCCCACCTGATTTGCTTATGGCATTTTAGGTATGAATTGATATGTTAATCAATCGTGCGTTTGTTTACAGTAATTCTTAAATAGTTAAATATTATATAAATTTACATTAAAAGTTGGGGTTTGATAGTTATGGATGCATCTTTAAAAACAAAAGCGATAATACTGGGGATAATTTGTTTGATAGGTTTTTTCCTTTTCTTTAGTAGTGGGACTTCGTTTATTATATCTTTTATAACAGCACTAATATTCTTCATTTTTGGAGTGGTATTGTGGAGTAAGTCTTTTAGTTCTTGGGACAAAAAAGATACTGAGAGAAGAAGAGAATTACATCATGCTGAAAATGTAGGATATCATATGGGAAAAGGAATGAGTAAAGGTATGGAATCTAATCAGAAGAAGAGCTGGTTTGACACTTACCATGGAAAGGGTAAGTCTGTTTTTGGAATAAAGTATCCAAAAAAGAAGAAGAAAAATGATGAATGGTTCTAATAAAAAAACAAGTATAGGTGATAAAAAATGGAAGTACATAAAAATTTAATCATAATTAGTATTATTGTATTAGTTGCGAATTTGATATTGAGATTGTTATTTGAAATGTATCCTTTATTAAAAGAATTTTTGGTTGTTTATGATATGGGTGGAGATGCTTTTTCATATTTGTTGACGATCTCTTTATTGATTTTCTCAGTTGTATTTATTAATATTATTCCTTTGTTGATTTTATATCCTAAAATTATTAAAAAAGAAAAAAAGGAACAATAACTGGAAGAAAATAAACGATTAAAAGAGGGTTATAAAAAATGAAAGCTGAAGAATTAGCAGACAAATATCCAATACATATATTGGAAATGGTTATTAAATTAAAAGAAGAATCTACTTGTTTCCATTATGGTAAAAAAGCATTTTTACATGATTATGAATTAGAACAAGATTAAAAAACCCATATAGAATCACAAAAGGAATATAAACCCACCAACAGGTTACCGAAGCAACCCGTCGGAGGGAAAAAGAGGTGATTATGAAATAACCCTGCAGGACTCGCATCCTGCATGGAAAAAGAGATGATAGATACAATAAAATATACTAACCAGCCCCCACTACTTTAGAGTAGTATTAATACTATATAAATCTTTCGATTCATAGTTCATCTTGGAGTGGTAACATGAAACAAAACAAAGAAAAAATAAGCATTTTTATTCGTAAATTAAGAAAATATGCACGTATTTATAAGATTTTTGTCAGGAATGATAAAATCTATGTTAAAGATAAATTATGCATGTATTTAGTTAAAGATATCATTAAAGACCTCCCTGTTACCTATGTAAACTCTCCTAAAACCGCTACAAAAATTGTTATTCCCTTTACATTAGATGATGAAGTAAACCTCTTTTTACATTCTATGTTCACCAAAACAGAACAAAAAAAAGATCCAAGAATTGTTAAATTATTTAGACCTTTAACTGATGATGAATTAGTTATCTTATCAAAATCACTAAAATTACCTTTTAAACCAAACAAAAAAGATCCTAAACTAAAAGAAATGGTCGATATATTACACAAATCTCATCCAGAGATTAAACCAGCCCTCCTCAAAAGCGCTGAAGATATGAAAAATTTAATGAAAAAATAAAAAAGTTAATGAAAAAGTAATCTACATTCTTCTCGCATAACTCTCAAAATGAATTTTATCATCATCTTTTTTAAAAACACTTATAACTTTATATTTTCCTTTTGTAAAAGTCTCATTCTCAATCATTAAATGAGTTGCTTCAAGAATACGTATACTAGCTAAAGGTCTTGATAACTCTTCATTGCCCTTAGTTTCCATTAAAGGCAATTCTCCTGCTAACCAATAATTTCTCTGCCCTTTTTTGAGAAATACATACTCTTTCCCCTCAATAAGCGACTCAGGAATGCACTCCTCTTCTTTTCTTCTTCCTTCTTTAAATTCTTGAATATTCCTTAATGCTAAATCCGGATTAAAGTCTATTTGAATTCCCATAACAATAAGGATAATAATTACATTTATATAATTTATCCTCTTACAGGATATAATGGAAATATTAGACATAATAAACCAAAAAAAAGAAATCATAGGCAAAGCACCTAGAAATGAAATTTATGCTAAAAAACTCCCTCATAAAATTGTGCATACCCATTTATTCAATAAAAAAGGTGAACTAGCTTTACAATTACGTGGACCAAAATCAACATTTTGCCCTTTTCATTGGGGTCCAACTTCTGGAGGCCACGTTGCATCAGGAGAATTAAATAAAGATGCTGCTTTACGAGAGTTTAAAGAAGAACTAGGCACCTCATCTTCAATTGTCTTTCAAAGCGAAGATTGGTACGAATACAATGGGCTAAAAAAACTTCTCATAAGCTATAAAGCTGAATATGAAGGCCCATTTACTTTAGAACCAGGAAAAGTGGAGAAAGTTGAATTCTTCTCATTACCCAAAATCAAAGAAATGATTGATTCTGGAGAAAAATTCCATCCTGAACTTTTATTCTTATTAAAAACACACTTTTTTAAATAAATACACAAATACATTACTTATGAAGAAATATCTTTTAGGAATAGCTACTGGTTTACTCCTTACATTAGGAACTATAACTAATATTAATGCCATTAGAACCATGGAAGGAGAAAAGTTTTTTCGAAATGGTTGTAAAGCTTTAATGTATGATCAACCAGGCATTGCAATAACAGAGTATGAAAAAGCAATAGAAAAAGGTATTGAAAAACCAGAATTGTACAATTTTCTAGGTGAAGCATATCAACAACAAAAAAATATAGAAAAAGCAGCTTATTGGTTTTTCATGGCATTAGATGTTTCTCCTAATAATCCTTCAGCTTATGCAAATTTAACAGAATTAGCTATACAATTTGATAATCCAAATGAATCATTAAAATTTGCTTTAAAATTACAAGAAACCAATAAAGATCCTCACAATAATTTAGAATTTCTTTTAGGCCATGCATATAGGTTAAACCATAATTTAAAAAAAAACATTACATCATTTTCAAAGAATACCTAAAAATTCTGAAACATATCAAAGAAATCAAAGACATATTGAAAATACTATTCAAGACCTAGTAGTAATGTCTAATTAATTCCGAAAAAAGATAATTAAATCTCCGATTTCTCTAAAAATCCTTCAAAAAATCATAGTATGAACTTATTAAACACCTTTCCAACTATTTTGATATGAAAAAAGAAATCATAATTTTACTTATACTCCTTGTGAGCTGCTCAAATATCAATAATCAAAGCAATTTACACAATCCATCACAAATTCTTTATGAAAACACTTCTTTATTTGAAGTTTACTTCTGCCCAAAAGATAATTGTGAAGATAAAATGATCAACCATATTAACAAAGCACAAAAAGTAGATTGTGCTTTCTATGATTTAAACCTAGCTTCCCTCCAAGATTCCTTAAAAAACAAAAATACTAGGATTATTATGCATCACACAAACAAAAAAAA
The DNA here is from genome assembly GCA_937906345.1 of Candidatus Woesearchaeota archaeon. Lineage (GTDB taxonomy): Archaea > Nanobdellota > Nanobdellia > Woesearchaeales > CALCXY01 > CALCXY01. Next base: position 8,968 of record CALCXY010000058.1, read on the forward strand.
AGCAAACAAAGACTTAAAAATAAAAACCAATAATAATAGAGCATTAATGCACAACAAATTTTGCATATTAGATAATAATATCATTCTAACAGGTTCTATGAACCCTACTAAAAATGGTAACACAAAGAACAACAATAACCTCCTCATTATTCAATCTCATTCGCTTGCACAAAACTACCAAGAAGAGTTTGATGAGATGTGGCAAGGCACATACAGCTCTGGAAAGCCAACACCACATCCCATTATTTTTCTCAATAATTCTAAAATTGAGAATTATTTTTGTCCAGAGGATCAATGTAAAAAGAAAGTCTTAGAACTTCTAGAAACCCCACGCCACACTCTTTACTTTATGACTTTCTCTTTTACAGATCCTCACATTTCTCAAAAAATAGTTGACTTATCAAAATCTATTGAAGTTAAAGGTATATTTGAAAAAAGAAGAGAAAATATGAAGTATGAGCAATACAAATTCTTAAAAAATCAAGGAGTCAACATAAAACATGATACAAATCCTCATATCCTGCACCATAAAGTATTCATTATTGATAACGAAACAATCATAACAGGTTCTTTTAACCCAACTAGAAGTGCAAATGAGAGAAATGATGAAAATATCCTCATTATTCACAATAAACTCATTGCAACCAAATTTGTTGAAGAATTTAATCGATTATGGCAAAATACTTAAATCATCACATTTTCCTTATAATTCATGAGTATAAACAAAACAGATAAACAATTTGATGTTTTTGGCATCGGATCTGCTTTAATGGATATTATTATTGAAGTAGATCATAAAGTATTATTTGATTTTGATTTAAAAAAAGGTGAAATGATCCTTGTTGATAAAGAAAAATCAAAAGCTATTCTTGATAAAATTTCACATATGCCTATGGAGCACTTTCCTGGAGGATCTGTTTCTAACACATTAGCAGGTGTTGCTAATCTTGGAGGCAAAGTTGGTTTTTGTGGAAAAATAGGAAAAGATTCTCATGGAGAAATGTATGAAACTACTTTAGAAAAAGAAGGAATAAATCATCAACTCCATAAATGCAATGAGGACCTAACAGGACATAGTATCACTTTTATTACTCCAGATAAAGAAAGAACCTTTGTTACACACCTTGGTGCAGCTATTAACCTCAAAAAAATGGAGTTTGTTGATGAAGATTTAAAGAAAAGCAAAATTATTCATTTAGAAGGATATCAATTAGAACTTCCAGAAGTTAAAGACTTAGTATATCACGCTGCAATCATAGCTAAAGAAAACAACATCCTAATCTCAATTGACCTTTCTGATCCTGCTTTAATCAAAAGAAATCTACAAGATTTCAAAGCTTTTGTAAAAGAGTATGCAGACATTGTTTTTGCAAATGAAGAAGAAGCAAAAGCATATGCAGAAACTGATACAGAGGAAGAAGCATTACATATTATTGCGAAAGATGCTAGAATTACTTGTGTTAAACTAGGAGCAAAAGGATCCTTAATAAAGGCTGGAGAAACCTTACATACTATTGCTCCTGTTTCAACTACTCCTCTTTCACTTACTGGAGCTGGAGATATGTATGCAGCTGGAATCTTGTATGGTATTGCAAATGATATTCCTTTAGAAAAAGCAGGAAAAATAGCTTCTTATGCTGCATCAAAAGTTGTTGCTCAAATCCCTGCAAGATTAAGTGAAAAACTAGATTATAAAGTTAAAGAACTCTTATAATAAACCACTTCTTAACACAATAATAAAAAATAATTAAATCTCTTCCTTAATACTCAACGTGCTAACTAAAGTCAAAGTACTATTTACAGCTGGGTTTTTCCTAAATTTAATAATAAAATCATTAAATTCTACAATATCTTTAAATTTACACTTTAACATTAAGTCAAACTCTCCAGTTACTCCAAAAATATCCTTGATATGGGTATCTTGAAAAACATTTTCCTCAATATGTTTATGGGTTTTTACTAAAACAAACACAATAAAACTCTCTCCCATTGCTTCATTATTCAGCTTTACAGTATATTTTTCAATAATTCCATCACTAGAGAGTTTTTGCATTCTTTGATGGACTGTAGAAGGTCGTAATTTAGTTTTTTTAGCGATATCTCTGATAGAAGATCTACTATCTTCCTTCAATTCTTCAATTATTTTGATGTCTTTCTCTTGTAAGTTCATTATGTGTCCCAACTTAGCAGAATTAGCCACCCTCTAACTCTGGTGCTGTAGAGACTCCCTGAAAAGAATTTGAGGCACAATGCCTTTGTATCAACGTTGGGGGGTTGATATTCAGAGAGCCTTACAGGCGATACAAGTTTTAATGTACAACTTATATATAAATATTGTGTATTTTGTCCACTTTTTTAGCTATTTTACGGACAAATTAACCTTTTTTAACAAAAAACTATATAAATTGAACCAATATCCTACTTCCTACAATACTATTAAATAATTAAATATAATCATAAAAGGTGATACCCATGGATAAAACTGAAAATTATGAAGTAAAAGATATTTCCTTAGCAGAGTTTGGAAGAAAAGAAATTGAAATAGCAGAGAGTGAAATGCCTGGTTTAGTTTCTCTAAGAACTAAATTTGGAGATGCTAAACCCTTAGAAGGCGCTAGAATCATGGGTAGTTTACATATGACTATTCAGACAGCTGTATTAATTGAAACATTAGTTGCTTTGGGAGCAAAAGTACGTTGGGCTTCTTGCAATATATTCTCAACACAAGATCATGCTGCTGCTGCAATAGCTAAATCAGGAGTCCCTGTTTTCGCTTGGAAAGGTGAAACACTAAAAGAATATTGGGAATGCACTCAAAAAGCATTAGATTTTGGAAATGGACAAGGACCAAATCTTATTGTTGATGATGGTGGAGACGCTACCTTATTAATTCATAAAGGAGTTGAAGCTGAAAAAAATCCTTCTATACTTGAAAAAGACTATTCTAGTGAAGGTGAAGATTATCAAGAAATGATTAGTATCCTAAAAACTATTAATGGAGAGGATAAAGAACGTTGGACTAAATTAGCTGCTGAAATTAAAGGCGTTTCTGAAGAAACCACAACAGGAGTTCATAGACTCTACCAAATGCTTGAAGATAAAAAATTATTATTTCCTGCTATTAATGTAAACGACTCCGTAACAAAATCAAAGTTTGATAATTTGTATGGTTGCAGAGAAAGCCTTGCTGATGGTATAAAAAGAGGAACAGATGTAATGCTTGCAGGAAAAACAGTAGTTGTTTGTGGATATGGTGATGTAGGCAAAGGATGCGCTCATTCTATGAAGTCTTATGGTGCACGTGTTATTGTTACTGAAATAGATCCCATTTGTGCTTTACAAGCTGTTATGGAAGGCTATGAGGTTAAACCAGTTGAAGATGCTTTACCTGAGGGTAATTTATATGTCACAACAACTGGAAATAAAGATATTATTACCATAGAACATATGGAAAAAATGAAAGATCAAGCAATTGTATGTAATATTGGGCATTTTGATAATGAAATCCAAGTTGAAAAATTAAAAAAATTCCCAGGAATCCAACATATTAATATCAAGGATCAAGTAGATAAATACACATTTCCTGGAGGTAATTCTATTTTCTTATTATCTGATGGAAGATTAGTTAATTTAGGCTTAGGAACAGGACATTCTAGCTTTGTTATGTCTAACTCCTTCACTAATCAAGTCTTAGCACAATTAGATTTATGGGAAAATAAGAGGGAAATAGGAGTATTTATGCTTCCTAAAAAATTAGATGAAGAAGTAGCTCGATTACACCTTAAAAAATTAGGAGTTAAACTCACTAAACTCTCTAAGGAACAAGCAGATTATATTGGAGTTCCAGAAGAAGGCCCATATAAACCTGAGTTTTATAGGTATTAAATACATTAATTATTTAATTATTTTTTTTCTAATTTTGTATTAATTATTAAATAAAATTACTTATTTTTTTCTTCCTCAGCATCAAAATAAGGCTCTATAGAAATTTCATCATCACTAGAAACTGATTCTTGAGTATCATCTTGAGCAGGTTTTGGTGAAACATCACCTGGTTCATGATGTTCTGGTTGAGTTAAATCAACATGCTCCACTTCTTTTTTAGGAATTTCCTTTTTAACAGGCTCCTCTCTATTTTCAGACTCTTGATGTTTTTGTTCTCGTTGTGGTGCTTGAGACTGATGAACATGTTCTTTATGATCTTCTTTTTTAGGCTCATCTGCATATTCTTTAGCTACCTCATGGATATATTCTGGTTTTTTAGTTTGATGTTTTCTTACATAATGAAAGATAACTGCTGCTACAATAATAATTAAGAAAATAATAGACACCAAAGGATTTGATGGTAAACTTGCTATAGCTGCTCCTGTTAATTGAAAAAACCCTGCCTCTTCTTCATCTTCATTCAGACTACTTACTACACTTGATGTAACCCCTCCAGTTTCCAAAGTTAATCCAAAATCTTCACCTTTAGGAAGCTTTAATTTTTTTGATAAATCAATTGATGAAGTTTCATTAGGCTCTAAATTTACTGATAAAATAGCAACTTCTTCAGTATTTCCTACTGTCACTGTAACATCTTCATTATATTTTACATTCCCTATATTCCTTATGACTAATTTTCCATCTCCAAATTTCATATCTAATTCTTTATTTTCATTAACAATAAAATTTCTCTTTTCTTTAATACTCCCTGACTGAGCTTCTAATAAATATTCTCCTGCAGGAGCAAATTGGCTTAATTCAAAAATAAAAAGTTGATCTATAACAGATCCCTCATATAATAGATCCCTAGAAATAATCTTTTTTGGACCATATAATTTTAAAACAATCTCTTCTTTTATAACCTCTCCTGCCTGATCAACATATTTTGAGAGAATTCTCACTTTATCCCCTGGATCATAGGCATCTTTATCTAAATCTATGAGTAATTCGCTTGGAATCTGGTCAACTTGTACAACTCCTTTAAATTCTCCATTATTTCCATATTGATCAACAACACTTACTGTGAGATCATTTCCAAATGCATGAATAGAATCAGGAAGAGTAAACGCTAAAATAAACTCAGTCCCTTTTATTCGCTTTGTAAAGCTATCTCCTAAAATAGCTGTAACATCGGCCTCCTTAAAACCATCATAGGTAACATCTAATGTTCCTTTTAGTTTAATTTGATCTCCTGGAGAATATATTTTATCTTCAAAGCTAACAGATAATCCTATTTGATCATTAACTACAAAACTTGTACTAACTCCTGTTTGAGAAAATTGTTTATCAAAAGATTCTACTAGCATATTTACACTACATGTTCCACTCATTAAACCAAGAAGTTGCAATTCTGGAACAAGTGTTTGCTTTACCTCACCTGATTTAATAGAAAAGACATCAGTATAATAATTTACTTCATAATTTGAACAACTTAGCATGACACGAACTGTTCCTTTCATATCATCTAATTCACTTACAGTTGCTACTACATTAACAGTTTCCCCTAAATGATAGTTTTCAAGTAAAGGATCTAAAGCAATACTAGCTTGGACTAAAACTACACTAACCAATAAAAATAACCAATATAAAAAGAATTGTTGCAAGAGCTTTCGCTTTACTAGTTTATTCATTTTTAGAAACCTGTACAGACTCCTCACCTTCCCTTTCTTCTGTTGATCCTGTTTCAGGTTTTTCCTGAGATTCCCCTTTTTTTCGTAAGAGTGATTGAGATTCTAAAATCTCTTTAAATCTTGTAAATTCATATGAATTCTTAAACTCCTCCAATTCTTTATGTTGAAGTTTTTTAATAATACTCACAGTTATTTTTGCCAGTTCTTTTAATTCTTCTTTATCAGGATTACTTTCTTTAAACTCTACCCTACCAACAAACCTATCTAAGATATCTTTTAGAATTTCATTTTTCCTCTTTTTAAGAATAATCTCCTGCTCTTCTATTTTTTCTTCTTCATGTTCTAAATCTTCAATTTTTCTACGAAAATCATCTTCTGAACCAGTCTCTTCCATAATCTCTTCTTCTTGATGTTCTTTTTTACCAAATATCCATCTAACTAATGTATCAAAAAATGAACTCTTTTGAACATCTTCTTTAAATTCTTCTTCCTCATGTTGATATATTTCTTGCTCTTGTTCACTAACCTCTTCATGTTGGGATAAATCTACAACTTCTTCATCTTGTTTTGATTTTGAAAATCCTAAAAAAGCTTTTACCTTATCTAGAAATGTTAAAGTTTCCTCTTCAATAATCTCAACTGTACCTCCTTCAAAAACTTTCTCTTCAGGTATAGCTGGTTCTTCTTTATGACTCTGAGTATGATGAGCAGGCTTAGTCTTATCTTTTTTAAAAGCACTTAAGAATTGTTCTTTCAAAGATGTTCCTCTCCGAGAACTAAGATAATCATTCATATTTCTATTAAAATCTCTTTGAGACATAGTTCAACATAAATCTTTCTACTATAAATACTTTGTGCTTACTTAGAATATATGTAATTTAGGATAAAAAAGGTAATAAAAAATAAACAAAATTTAGAATTATTCAGTTTTAGGTTTATTAATGTAAACATAATATCCTAATAATCCTAGACCAACTATAATAATGGTGACAATAATTCCTTTTAGTGGTGCTTTTTCTTTAGTAACTTGAGTATCTTCTTTTGCTTGTTCATCTGCTTTATCTTTTTCATCACCAGTAGCTTTAGAGATCTCTGTTAATTTTTGAAATTCTAAAGTAGCTTCTCCTCCTTCAATACCACTTAATGTTACTTTAACATCAGCAGCTCCATCTCCATTAAGATCTACAGCTCTTGATTCTCCAACTTGGAGAGTTGTAAAGTCTTCATTATACTTCAAAACAACAAAATTTTCTTTTAAAGTGAATAAAGTAATTTTATAATCAGTGCCAGCAACAGTTACACTTGCTCTGTCACCTTGTGTCATAGTTATTGTTGTGGATTCTCCTGTATTATATCCAGTATCTGAGGCTAAATCAGTAGTTGATCCAACTGAAGGACCTGCTAAAGCACCTCCT
>CALCXY010000059.1 GCA_937906345.1 Candidatus Woesearchaeota archaeon
ATTAACAATTGATCCTTTAATTATTTCTCTTATAATAAAAACTGATGCATCTCCTGGAGTCACTCTTATTGTTACTTCATCACCCTCCACTATTCTTTCAGTTGAAAATTGAGATGCAATTCCTCCTGGAGAATCTGATCCAGTTTCTCCAGGAGTGTCTGGTGCATCTGGTAATGCTCCTGAAAGTACATAATCAGCCCTTCCTATAAGATTACCTAACCATGAAGCTATTTTGCCAAACATAGATTTCTCAGGAGGATCTGTTATCTCCATTTTTTCATGTAATCCATAACTACGCCTCTTAGTAAACATTTGAATCTCTCCAAGATAACTTATGGTAAATGGATAATCTATAGAATCTGTCTCTTCTCTTTCATCTTCAACAGTTATTCTAAATACATATTCTCCAGGCTCAAAGGTATTATAGGTAAATTCATGAACATCTTCATTAATATCAAACTCAGTATTTTTCAATATCTCTATCTCTAAATCAGAAGCAGCCATTCCAGTTATGTCTGTTATGGAAGCTCCTGTTATACTAGCAACAACATTTCCTGTGGTAATAGTACTTACAGGACAAATTACTGTATCATCACATGCTATAGTTTGTTGAGGCTCTATACAATTAGGATCTGTGTCTTTTTCATATTGTAAGTATATTTCTTGTTGTGTTAAAATTTTATCAAATACAGTAAACTCATCTATATCTCCTTTAAACTGAGTACCTTGATAACTTGATACTCCAAGTGCACTATGTGATCCAGAATAAAGAGGTACACTAATACTTTCAGTTGCTCTCAAGAGACCATCAACATAGATTTTATATTCCTCTTGTCCCCATGTTACAGCTATATCATACCATGTCCCATCAGGTGTAGGGAAAAAGTCTGATTGTACATACTGCCATGCCCCAGTAAAAGTTCCAAATCTCAATCCTAAAGGCCCTATCTCGAGATTAGTTCCATCATGTTGTCCTACAACAGGCGCCCCACCTCCTAAGTAAAATATCACTTGTCTTGGGTCATATACTTCCACACTATTTGCTCTAATTCTAGTCAAGATTGTTCCTTGAGACCTCTCTGAAAGAAAGGTAGGCTGTAAATTAACATACTTAAATCCTCCATCAAATCTAAATGCTTTTCCTTTAAATCCATCAACAAGTCCAACTTGACCAATTATTTGTCCACTCATATCTAAAAATGTACCAACATCATCTATGATGTTTCCTTCTGAATCTACTTTTCCTAAGAATGAATATGTCTTTTCATTTGTAAGATCAACACAAGCTGCAGGAACCTTACATACTTCATCAACTGTATCACACACCATATTACTTGGACATACATCATCAGCTAAACAATCTCCACTACCTACAGTGCCAGGATTACTATTTACACTTTCAGTATTATCAGTATTTTCGGTATTTTCATCAGTAGGTATAGAAAGCCTAAAATTATCAAACGTTACCTGGATTTTACTATCAGAATTATCTCCTAAATTTGCTAATGCTGCTAATTGAATTTCTTTGAGATTGGAAAATAAACCACTACTCTGATGAAGATGTATTGCATTCCCTCCATCAGGAATCATATTAACAGTAATACTATTGTCTTTTCTTTCGATGAAAAAAGTTACTGGGCCAGATCCTTGTAATTTTATATCGCTGCAATCACTATTAATGCTTGTACAAACTTGCCCTCTCCATGAAGCATCATGTAAATCTTGTCCATTCATTGTACCTAATTCATTCCCATCTACATCAATGAGCTTAATTACAGATCTTTTATTCCATCCTGTAAAGAATTTGGCATCAACATGAATCCTTATTTTAAATTCATCTAGTTCATTTTCTAAAATTAATTTATCACCTGAAGCATAATATTGATTACCGCCTATTGTTCCAATAACGATTCTGTTATCATCAACATTGTTAGTAAATTGGTTCTCCTGATTAGGTGTGTCTTTAAATTCAACAAAATCTCTAAAATGATCAATAAACCCTTTACATGTTAATTCATCTTCTGCTTCATCACACACACCATTATTTTGATCATTTGATGATTCATCTGAATTTGAACTGTCTTCATTATCACTTGTTCCTCCAACTAATCCTCGTTGAGAGGTAAATAAACTCTCATCAATACAAGCCCCTTCAACACAACCAATAGAACAGGTATGCAACTCATTCTTTTTACCGTCTCCGTCACAATACCACTCAAGTAAATCCTTACCATCACATGAATCTTTTTCCAAATATTCCCAAGTAGCTGTTATACCATTAGGTCCTGCAGTAACTCCCTTTGTATCATACTCTTTCCCACCATCAGTATCAATACAAACTGCTTCCTGCTTTTTCATAACTTGTAAAAATATACTCTTTAAATCATCATTCTTATCTGAAACTTTAAACCTAATTCTAACATCTTTATTTAATCCTTGAGTCTCAGGTTCTAAACTTACAAGTTCAACATCAGGAACAATCTCAGGACATACATCTTGTTTACAATTTTCACATGTTTCTCCTAAATGAATAACTCGATCTCCAGTGCAAGTATCTAAACAAGTCCCAAAATCTTCATCTTCTTCTTTGGCACAAATTAATCCTTTTTGACAATTCTCTATAACTTTACATCCGAAATTTACCCCGCATGGATCACATATTTCTCCTCCACAATTTAATCCTGTTTCATCTTGGTTTTGTTCTGCATCATCACAAGTAGGTGGAGGACCTCCTATTTGAACTTTAAAGTTAATTGTTTTTGTATCTTCTTCTCCTTGGAGAGAGTTGCATGTAAGTAGTTGATTGTATTGACCATCTAATAATCCTGTAAATTGCTTTGTATGTTGAGAAGCTGCTTGATCAGAGGAAATACCTAACTCTGCTCCACCAAAATCAAGTTTACAGGTTCCTAATTTAGTAGTTGTAAACTCCAATGTACTAGTATCTTCTATAAGATACGCACCTTGAGCAGTATCTGGAACGCTATTATCATCAAATTTCACATCCAAGATCTGGAAATCAGTTTGTAGATTAATTGTAACAGGAATAACTACTTTTGGAGTAAGTTTTTCTGTTCTACTCTTACATTGAACAGTTACAGAATATGGTGCCTCTCCTATTTTCATATCTTTTGTAAATTGATTATTATCAACTACAAAATTATTATCCTCAATTCCATCAAAAACATGTTCAAAATCATCAAATGCCAAACTTGTAGAGTCTAGATAAGTATATCTACATACAGTTGCATCATCAGTATTCGCTATTATTGTTGTTCCAACTGGAGGCTCTACAATCTCTGAAGGATCTGCTTTAACATCTCCTACAAATTTAGGATTAGTTTCATCAATAATAAGAGGTATTTGTTTAAACACTTCTCTTTCTTCATCAGTTATCTCTTTTCCTTGGTAACTATCAATACACCTTACAAAAATACTTCCTTTATCAGAACTTACTAAGGTGCTTTGTTTAGTATGAGTTTTTCCATCAAAACTAGCAACTAAATCCTCCATATTGTCTCTATCAACATTAAAGTTACTAAATTTACAATCAGCTGCTCTTGAAGTTCCAATTTGTAATCCAAATTCTCTGGAAAAGTGGTAGCCATGGCTTGGTGAAATAATAGTAATCTCCAAAGGTTCAAAGTCTACACACGCACTATCCTTACAATATTTTCCATCTGGACAATTTGCTAATTCAGTAGGTTCTAAACAAGTATCAATATCCACATCAGTTTTACAAGTACTAAAAGTATCAACATCCACTCCACAAATAATTTGATCTTCTTCTATACAATCTCCTTCATCTTCACAAACCTCGATAACTGGGTTAAGCAGACATTCATTACTACATGCATCTTTATCAATTAAATTTTTATCATCACATTCTTCTCGAGGATCCAATTCAGTTCCAGTACCGCAAGTATCTACACATGTTTTAGCCCCTTCTGCTCCTAAACAACTAAATCCTAAAGCACAATCTTCATGTATTAAACATTTTTTACCAAGTCCACAAGGATCGCAAACATCTCCTCCACAATTTACATCAGTTTCAGTGCCAGTTTGCTCATCATCAGTACATGTAGCAGGCTTCCCTCCTTTATAATATTCAAATCTAAATTCTTTTTGGTCTTCAGCTCCTTCTGTGTCTAAACACTTTATAACATATTCATCCTGTAAATATTCTCCATCATTCACATCAAACAATTTCTTCTCAAAAGCTCTATCATTTTCAAAAGCAATCATATCTAATGGAGTTTCACCTTTTAATAAGGTACATACACTTTTTTTATTGGTTTCAGCTTTAAAGAGAACAAAGTTATCTTTCTCTCGAACATCTGCAGTAGGATTAGTAATATCTACTTCAAATCTTGCATTAAAATTGAGTTTAACATCAAGGTTAGTAAAACTTTCCTTGCCAGCAATATCTATACAACCAATAGTTATAGTTTGAACACTCTGAGTAACATCTAAAGGAACAGTCACTTGTTTATGTTGGATTTTGAAATCATTTTGATCAAATCCTTCAAAATTATTTTCTAATTGTGAAAAAGCATTAATAACTCCTAATCCATATTTACAAAGTGTTGGTTCATTAGTTATAGCAGTTAATTCTGTTGTTTCAGGAACCTCTGTTACAGGATTTGGACTTGCATATACTCCTCCTTGTTCAAAACTAGGTGCAACATTATCAAAATAAAGGGTAAATGCATTAGAAAATGTTTCTCCTGAATGATCATCAATACATTTTACATGAAGTTTCTCTTGTGTTTTTGTTTGAGGAATTGAGAATCCCATAATAGTATTATCACTAGGAACATTTTCTATGAGATGTGTTGTATCTCCTGTAACCTTAAAGGAATTCATATTATCATAGGTAAATGCAAAATTAGCCCATTTACAAGTTGCATCTCTGTCTGTTTTAATTTCAATTTGATCAAATGTTTTTACAGCGAGTGCTCTAAATTGAGGCTTTGATAATGTTATAATAAGATCTGTTGTTGGTTCACAAACATTATTTTTACAAATTTTACCAGTTGGACAATTCTCTGGTAATCCTAATGTTATGCATCCAAATCCTTCATCGCTACAAGTTCTCACTTGGAAATCACTTGTACAGGTAGAAACTCCTCCATTAGCACAAACCTCATCAGAATCACAATCATCACAAGAACTTAAGTCTAATGATAAACAATTAGTATTACATTTTAATATTCCTCGATTAAATGTATGCCCTGCTAAATTTGTACAAGTGAGATCTTCTTCATCATTATTTGTTCCAAAATCAGTAAGATCACAAACTTCATCACCTTCTTTGTTCCCATCTCCACATTTAGTACATAATTCTTCATTAAATAAACAATTTGTACCACAACGTAATGTTCCAGTAGTATGTCCTAAATCTGAACAA
>CALCXY010000060.1 GCA_937906345.1 Candidatus Woesearchaeota archaeon
AACATAACTTTCTTTATGAAACTCATGATCTTAAAGAATTTTTATTTGGAGAAAATTATGATAATACTCAAAAATTAAATAAATTTGATTATCAACTCATTGATATTTTAAGTAAGGATGCAAATCAACCAATTGTAACTATCGCAGCTAAATTAAACTCTAATGCAAAACGTGTCTCTTATAGAATTAAAAAATTAATAAATGATAAAATAATTTTAGGATTTAGAGCTCAAATTAATACTAGGATTTTAGGATATGATAGATATCATATGGATTTACGTATAAAAAAATGTGATAAGGAAAAACAAGCAAAGCTTCTCAAATTCCTCAAGCAACATCAAAAAGTCATCTACATAACTATCCCCTTAGGAATCAATGATATGGAATTTGAAATAAATGTTAAAAATGCTACTGAATTAGCTGAAATTATGGAAAACTTCAAAGAATTATTTTCTACTATGGAGATTAATTATTCTAAGTATTTGATGCTTGAAGAACCAATTCTGTCTTATTTTCCAATGTTTGAGACTCTTGTGTCTTAACACCTTGAGGTTGATAGCTCATTAAAACACTTGTTCCATATCCTCTTGCATTATAACCTGTTCTTTGGATGGGAACTTTATTCAAAAGTAAGGGTTCAAAATCTTTTGAATTTAATAAATTAAGTATTTGTTGACTTGTAAGCTTTTTAGAATGTATTAATTCTCTTTGCAATCCAGGTCTCATAACAAATCTAGTTGCATTAAATCCTACTTCAATCTCTCTATCTAAATCCACCTGAAAACTAATTCGATAAACTCCATCTTCTTGTATATATTTAACTGAAGTATCCCATCCTGTTTTTTTACCAAGATGAGGTAATGCATATAAAATTCCTTTTCGCATCATATTATGAATTGCTTTTGATTCATAAAAAGATCTCCAATACTCAGAATCTTCTTCTGAACCACGGTGATGAACATCAGCTAATACTAAACCATCAGGTTTACAAATTTTTGAACCAACACCTAATAAATTATCACTATTCATAACTTGTCCTCCAGGAAAGGAAACACAACTCGCATCCTCAGTTTGATAATCCTCAAAAAGTGTTGGTTTAGTTTCAACTAGAGTAACATATTTTTCCCATCCAGGAACTCTATCATTAAGATAATCTGTTAAAGCATGTTTTGTTTGAATCAAAGCATTTGAACTTACATCTACTGCATGATATCTTACTTGAGTTTTTTCTTTTGCAAACTTTTCTAGCATGAATTTTTCAACACTAGGAGTTGGACCCATAGATACAAAATCTACAATCTCTCTTCTTCTCATTTCATTGAAAACACTATCAACAATTCCTTCTCCTGCTAATTGCATAGCTTCTGCTAAAGGTTTATATTCTGCTGAATTTTTAACAGCAAGCCAAGCTTTGAAATCATTATATAGATATTTACCTAATTCTAAGGAACCACCATTTTCTATCCAATTTGCTACTCCTCTATATTCTCGCTCTTCAACTACTGGTAAAAATAATGCTTGTTGGACTTTTTCTATTTTATCATCTAAATTTCCTTCTCCTGAAAAGATATTGGTTATAATAGGATAAATTCTCTCTGGATCAAATTTAGATGCTCCTAGGGATATAGCACCTGCTCCAATAGCTTTAAGTTCACGTCTTCTAGCTTCGCCTTGTTCATCCATTAATCGTTGTCCCATTACTAAAAATGTTAATTGTCCACGTTGAGTTCTTTCTCGAATACAATCAAAAGATATATTGTCAGGCTTCCAAGTAGTATAATCTGCAATAGCAATATCTATATTATCCATAACTTCCCATGAAAACTTCTCCATTTGAGAAGACATTTGACCTGCCTTAAATCCTATATCAGGGTTATTATTCATCTTCACCCTCCAAGAAATCCATTATAGCAGTTTCTATGAGTTTGCTTTTACTTTTAAACTTAACATTACGCATTTTTTCTCTAATTTTATAGTGCGTTTGCTCATCTAGAGTTATACATATTTGATGTCTCATTACCTATATCCGAACATATCCATCATATATAAAGCTATGTATTTTAACTACTTAAGAGTAATTACATTAAAACAAAACATTTATAAACTATAGTCACTATAGTCACTATAGATGGTAACAACAATTCAATTAACTGAAGATACCAAAGAAAAAATCAAATCTTTTGGTCAAAAAGGAGAAACCTATGAAGATATTATTAAAAAGCTTTACACCATAGCTGTAAACGACCAACTAAGAGATTTTCTTTTATCCTCTGAAAATACAATCTCTCTAGAAGAAGCTAAAACTAGGCATAATAAAAAATGGTCAAGATAGAGATTGTAAAATCTCTTTTTGAAGAAATAGAGAAAAAATTCAAGAGAGATGCATCAAAAGTATATGGTTTAATGGATTCTTTAAAAAATAATCCAAAAAAAGGAAAACTTCTAGGATCCGTTGGAGGAATTGTTATCAAAGAGTTAAAATTTAAAAAATTTAGATTTTATTTTATTACCGACGGATTTAAGTTAAAATACCTAAGAGAAGAAGATTTAGTAGATCTATTATTAAGATTCATAAGAATGTCTGATAAGAAAGAGCAGCAAAAGATTATTAATGAGATCAAACATACTTTGCAAACTCTTGGGCCTAAGAGTTTTACATAATCTATTTTCTATTCCTCTTACCTTTCTTGCCAAACGCCTTATAAGAAATTATCATCCCAATAACAATCCCAACAAGTAGTAAACTAGATAATTGATCTTTATTGAGGTGCAATTTTTCAGTAAGTTTACTAATAAGTGGATCCATAAAGCTTTCGGTGATTTCAACTGAATCAGTATCTAATATCTTTTCCTCAACCTTCTTATCTAAAAGTAAATCCTCTTGAGGAATTTGCCCATACTTTATGTCTAATCTTACTTTTTCTCCAAAGATATCAACAATTTCCAAGCTCATCCTAGTTTGTCCAACATCAAAAGTAGTAATCTCTCCTCTTTTCACTTCGACTTTTTTATCAAAATTCTTAAGGTACACAACTATTTTTTCCTCAGTAATCTCAAGAATCTGAATCTTACCTTTTTCTCCATCAATATTTAAAGGATAATCGATTCCCTCTAAAAAATACATACTAAACTGTCTGGTTTCATCAGTCTTAGGAGTACTTAATGATGCACCGCCTCCTCCTCCACCTCCTCCAGAGCTAGCTGGAGCTGGAGTACTTACAGCTGGAGTATTTTCTGCTGAGAATGCACTGAATTGTGTTACATTAAAAACTAAAACTCCATTATTATAACTTATTTTATTACAAATAGTTGCTGGGCATAATTCTCGATCCTTCAAAATACGAGGATTAGCAAACGAAATATCATAAAGAGTTAGCGTAGCAGTTTTATTGAGCTGCGTTAACACAGTAGAATTAATCTCAATCCAATTTGAGCTAATGTTCACATATGTATTAATATCAGTAGCTGAACTCAAATCTAATGTTTGTGTAAAATTAATAAATCCAACATCTGGATTTTCGATTATAAATGTAGTTACATTAGTAATGTTATAACCACTAAGATCTGTTGTATTTCCCAAATAATTAAAAGCAGGTATGATTTGAGAAATCCATCCAGTCGTGCCTCCTGTATTATTAAAATCATCAGTGCAATTAATTGACCAATTAATATGTTGAATACTTAAATTGTATAAAGTAAAGTTTTGCCAGGTATCCTGAACAGCAGAAGTATTTGATAAATTTACTGCATCATTAATTAATAGTGAGCAATTTTTAACATTATGAGCATCTGAGGTGTTAAAGGTAAATGTAATATTTCCATAATTATTTCCTGAGTTATTCCACGGTGTTAATAATGTAATATTTGGCCCGTGTGAATCTATATTAAAAGAAACTGTTGTTTGATTTTCATTTCCTACACTATCATTTACATGTATAGTAACATTATGGAATCCTTGTGCCCAAGTTACAGATGTTAAATTTGCACAACTTGCAATAGAAACATTAAGATCATTGGTATCATTAGTATAATAACAGGAATCTAAATTCAAATCTACAGCTGAAAAATTAATGGTTAATTGAGCATCACTAGAATTAGTATTATTTACAGGGTATATCAAATCTAAAGAAGGAACAATAGTATCAACTGTTATGATCCTAGTTGCAGTTCTATTTACACCAGCAGAACTATTAGATACAGCAGTAAAATAAGTATAATTTCCGTCATCTAATCCTGCTGTTGCATTTTTACTTTGATTAATGTAGAGTTCCCATTTATTAGTATCATATTTTTTTAAATTGGAAGTATAATGTTGATATACAGAAGCATTATTAAAACTTCTATTCCATATTCGAACCTCATCAACTATGCCAATAAGATTTTGACCAATATCAGAAGAACCTCTTCCAATAACTGACCAATCAGAATCTCCAGTTTGTGCAGCATCTGAGAATAACCTTATTGGCGCAGAACCATCTACATACAAATCTACTTTATCTGAATCATGCCTAACCACAACAATCTGATGCCATTCATTAGCAGTTGGCAAAGCAATAGAAGTATCAGATGAATCATCATTCACTACTCTTATAAAAAAATTTGTCCCATCATTACTATGTCCTATCTTTGTTGAACTTCCAGTAGAATCTTCTGCAATAGCAAACCGATACGCACTATCATGGCTAATATTCCACCAAAGGGATATTGTAAAAGCATTAGGAAGAGTTATATCTGGAATTTGAAGTACATCATTTCCTCCATTAAATTCAAAAGCCCCTCCATATCTTCCATTTTGAATAGCAGTAGCATTATCTGTGGTGCCATTATTTCCTTTTCCACTAATATCAAATACATGAGTATTGTTTTCTCCTAATGCTGAAACATTGTCAAAATTCATCATTAATAATAAACTATCATTATACATTGTGTAATTGGTCCCATTCCAATTGTAAGTTAAGTTTATAATAGCACTTTCAGTTATTGTAATATTAATCTCAACAGTAGTTTTATTAGTAAAGGAGCCATTAGACACACTATTTGCATTAAAATCAATTGCAGGTTCTGCAAATACAAATACTCCGAAAAGAAGTAATACTACTAATAAAACACCCCTATTTTTTACCATATAGGCATTTGTGGATTTTTGGTTTATAAATATTTCTCTAGAATATTCTGATTATCTAACAATAACCTTTATAAACAATTCTGCAAAACTAATTTCATGGCGGTGTAGCTCAGCCTGGTTAGAGCGCTACGCTCATATATTTGAGCGATGAGGTTTATCCGATGATTAACCTCTAATTGGGTCACGTAGAGCAACAGGGATTTCCCGTTGCACGGAAAGGTCAAGGGTTCAAATCCCTTCACCGCCACTTTTATATTTTGGAAGGTAATATCCATTCTTCTTCCAGAATAGATATTTCTTGAAATGTTTATAATTAGAAAATCCAAAAATTTTAATATATTTTTCAAGATTTTTTACTCCATTTAGATTTACATTATAGAGTTTATTAGGTCTCCTAATCTTTATACCTTCTATATTAATTGAAGGTGTCAATCCAAAATCTAAGAAAATATTATTGATTTGTTGTATAAGAGGCTCAGAATTATTAGAAACTTTTAAACTAGGATAACTATGTATTTTACTCTTGAATGGTTTTCTAAATCTTAAACTACCATCTGTATCGACAATCCCTCGAACACATTTTTTTATAAATTCTTTTTCTTTGAATATCCATTTAGGTATAATAATATTAATTTTTTTCCCCATTGGTAATCCTAAGTTTTTCTTGAAAACAACAATTTCTTTACTACAATATATCAAATTTATACAATTATTTTTTGTGTAAATATATGGACTTTTTGCATATAAATCTTCCATTAACTTTAAAACATAATCTATATACTTTTTATCATCATTCTTATGACTGCTAAAAGTATATACCCATCTAGTTGTTTGTTTATGAATATATTTATTCATACTACCATCACCAATATGGATCCCTGTTTCTTCAGCTAATTTTTCGGAGAAATTTTGAGGTATAGTGATTTGCTTATTTTTAATTAAAGTTTTTTTAATCTCCATTTTTCATCATAATATCTCACTATGAAACTATCTAATTGATTTTATAAGTTCTACTAGCACTTGTCCAGTGGTTGTGGAAATATTTCCGATTTTAAGCATTAAAAATCGAAAGCTTTTCGAAAATCATTATTTCATAGTTGAAGTTCTTTAATTGATGAAAAATATTAGAAAAAACTATAAAATTATCAAATAGGCATCACAAAATTTATATATGTGGAAAATAATATGTATTTACCCGGAAAGGTTAGCAGTTTTTTTAACTGCTATATTACTTTTTTTAATTGATTTTCTCCTTAATAAGTTCTCTCTAACTTTTTTCGAAAGATTTTCCAAGAAACTGTAAAATTAACTAAACTGATCGAAATTTAAAAAATTAGGTTACCTTTTTATACCTCATTATAATCCCCTATATAATGAGAGCATTAGGAAGATGGATAAGTAATCGTCCTTATATATGGGGGCCAGCAGCAGTTTTAGCTATAGCTGCATCTACATTTCTATTCAGACCAAAACCTCCTCAGCAGACTCTTGAAACAACTACTACATTATCAACTTCATCAACAAGTACATCAACAACTATTCCCCAGACTACTCAAAAAGACCAACCAGAATATGCTAAAAATGGCAAGGATTTAGAAGAGTTAGCAGATCAAGCTCAAACTGAAGACAAAGAAGATCCATTAGATCCAGATATTCGAAGTAAAGCTATTAGTGCAATACAAAATATTGCTAGTGCAAAATACAAAGAGGGCATAAGAATAGCCAATGAAGTCCTTGAACTTAAACCAGATCTTCTAGATGTTAGGGCAGCAAGAGCAAATGCCTTTTACCATACAGGAAGAGCTTCTCACGCTATCTCTGAGCTTAAGAAAATCATTACTAATGATAACAAGCAATTTATGGCACATTTTCATCTAATGTATTTTCTGACAGAAAGAAGACAAATAGATGAAGCTGCTAGCTATCTTGATCATACTATCAAAATCGCTAATACTGACACACAAAAATCATTAGCGTATGCTCTAGCTGCTGAAGTAAAAATGCATGAAGGAAATAATCCTAAAACTAGGGAATACATAAAGAAAAGTTTAAACTTCCGCCCTGGAAATAAATGGGCCATGGATCTTAAAGAGAATCTAGAATTACGTACCGGAGAATTTGATGATGTAGATACAGACCCAAGTGTCCAAGTAGATAAAGATAAAAAAAATTTAGAGGAACTTACAAAAGCAAGCATTTGCATTGTGCAAGAGAGGTATGATGCAGCAGAGGGCCTTTTAAAGACCATTATTAGAAGGGATTCAAAATATCATCTGGCTTACTCTAAATTGTCATTCGTATTTTTCAAGCAGGAAAAATTTAAAGAAGCAGAGCATGTCATAGAAGGATATCTTGATCTTAAACCTGATGATCCTGATGCATATCTTCATTTAGGAAAGATTCTATTTGCACAAGAATACTTTTCAGTAGCTATATCAAAATTAGAAGAAGGACTAACTAAAAAGTGCAGCGATTATACTAAATCAGAGTTTCATTCTGCTATAGCAAGAAATGCATATGAATTAGTTGTTGATGGAAAAAAAGAATATTTTGATAAGATTGAAGCAAATTATAAGAAAAGTCTTGAACTAAACACTCATAATGTAGACGCTAGACTCCAATATGGAAACTTTTTAAAAGATGAAGATAGAAACAAAGAAGCTGAAAAAATCTTAGAACCAGTTAAACATTTGCAGCAAGACACACAAGCACCTGTTTTTAGATAATTTATTCTTAATAGAAACCTATATAAACAATCTAATCATCGCTATTACAATGAAATATAAATTAACTGGGGATAATTTACAAATAGCTTCTATTGAACTGGGAAAAGCAGATACAATTAATGCTCAAGCAGGTTCTTTAATTTATAAAACAGGTAATGTTGTTATTGAAGTTGAATCTAAAGGTGTTGGAAAAATATTCAAAAGAATGATAACAGGTGAGAGTTTATTCTTAACTAAATATAAAACAGTTGATGGATCCGGAATAGTTGGAGTTGCTGGAAACATTCCAGGTAAAATTAAATCTTTTGATTTAAAGCAAGGCGAATCTATTATTGCTGAAAAAGGTGCTTACTTATGCTCTGACCAAACAATTGATATTGATATTAAATTTGTAAAGAAAATAGGTGCAGCTTTATTTGGTGGAGAGGGTATTATTCTTCAAAAAATTAATGGTCCTGGAACTGTGTTAGTTCACGCAGCAGGTGACCTTATTGAGTATAATCTTAAAAAAGGAGAAAGAATGGATGTTGATACTTCTCATATTGTTGCTTTTGAAGAATCAGTTGATTATGATATTAGACGTGTAGGAGGAGTAAAATCTACTGTTTTTGGTGGAGAGGGCTTATTTTTAGCTCAAATGACTGGTCCTGGTAAAGTTGTTTTGCAAAGTATGACTAAGTTATTATTTCAACCACCAACACAACACAGCAATAAAGGATCTGCTAGAGGTTCAGTCCTTGGTGGAATGATTGGAGGTGCAATGAACAGATGATAAGTTATCTAAAAGGCATACCCAAAATAATTGCAATTATAGTTATTCTTATTTTAGTAGGTGCTGCTTTAGTTTTATTTAATGTGTTATATGCGATTATAGTAGGGATTATCTTAATTATTGCATTCTTTGCAGTTCCTTATTATTTAGGAAGATCTCAACCAGATGAAGAACCTGGCAATTATGAAATTAAAAAAATAAAAGAATAAAGGAGGGATAAAATGGATCCAATTTTTACAGACAAAAAAGCAATGTTAACCTTAGTGGTAATTCTTATTATTGCAGTTGTTGTAGGATTTTTAAGAGATTTACTTTCAGGAGTAATAGCTTTTGTTGTGCTATTAGTGATCTTTTTTCTTGTGCGAAAGTTTAAGAAAAAACCATCTGATGAAGATCTTAACATGCGACAAGAGTTTGTTAATGAGAAGCAAAATCCTTGAAGAAATCATTTATTATTTTTTTTAAATTTTCTATTTTTTCATATTCCTTACAAACAAATTTAGTATTACCTAAAACAACAGCACTTTTTCTTTTCCCATCATTTCTAAAAATAACTAAAATAGGAATATTCCTAGCTTCAGCTAAACCTATTTCATAACCAACTCCAGTGCTTGGAGTTGTAATATCTGCAACTAACACATCAGCTTTATCCATTAATAGTTTATCTTGTGTATAGATGTCTTCTGTTGTAGCAATCTTACCATCCATATCTCTTACAGGCTCTTCTTGAGTATGAGTATCACTAAATACCTGTTTAGTTAACACTTCTCCTTTAGATTCAAGAATTGCACCTATTTGTTTGTAGATTTCAATATTTTCTCTTCCCCCACTTATGGAAGCTGCGAAATAAATGTTCATAAAAATTAGATTATACTATGATTTATTAACATTACTATTAAATACTAGAATTTATTTACTTTTTATATGATCATATTAAAATTCAGCGAACCATTACCTGAAAGAATATTGAGTGGGAAAAAAACATCCACTTGGAGAGTTAATGATGATAGAGGTATTACTAAAGATGATAAACTCTCTCTGCCATAATAATGGTAAAGAATTTGCTCAAGCAATTGTAACATCTGCTAAAGAGACTCTTTTTAAGGATCTTACTGAAAAAGATTGGGAAGGCCATGAAAAATTT
>CALCXY010000061.1 GCA_937906345.1 Candidatus Woesearchaeota archaeon
TGCTTCTTCATCAGTGATATCCAAAGCCATTCCATTAAGAACATTAAAATATTCACTTTGAACAATATCTTCTCCACTTGAGCTAAGAATACCCAAACCACCATTATTATTCTTACCTAAAATTCCTGAAATTGTTTCTTTTGCATTATTATGATCATCTTGAAGTTTTAATTCATGTTCGTTTATCGCAGATATTCCAAATTGCCCTCCAAGAACTCCAATTCCTTGTTCTGATTCTATCTCCTTCTTTTTTTCAAGTAGAGGTTTATCTTTAAATATTACAATATATCCTTGATAATTAGGAGTTTCAGGTTCAATACTGCTTATACCTAACTGTCCAACTTCTTGAGGAAATTTAGGTTCAGCCAACAACAACTTCTCCCCAACATCATACACTTCCTTAGTAGTTTCTAATGTCATTGTAAGAGGTTCATCAGGATTACATGCTCCTCCAGCAACAGTACAAGAATCATCAACCTCTCCTTCAATAGTAATTGTTGCCTTAAAAGTAAGTGAAATTAGAGTCTTATCAGCACATTCATTACTGCAGGAATTAGCTTCAGGAGTTTCACCTTCTTTACAAGTATTACATATTAAAAGATCCATATCTATTCCCTTAACATTCAAAAAAATATCCATATCTCCTGGTTGTTGATCTGAGGGAACAGTAAAAGTTGCTGTAAATGTTTCTTCCTTTTCAACATTATTACCTAATTTATTAAATAAGATTCCATATTTTCCTTTCAATGCAGAACTAAAACCCATTTCAATTTCAGTACTAACAGAATCATATAAACCAAAATCATTAGATACTACATTATTTTCATCTTCTACACCATTAGGTTTAAAGAAAAAATATTTACCAGTAACAGCACCATTACCATCTTTTAAATTTAAATAGTTTCCAGAAGCAACAATATCATTTGGCCCAAAAGGATTCTGAAAAACATTAAACTTCAATTGAACCTGATCATCTGGAAAAAAGGAAGGTGCATTACTCATTGGAACAAAAGTCCCTGATGAAGGATCTAATATTTCAATTCCTGTAGTAATGAAGAAATCTTGAACAGCAAAGTCTCCTGCTTGACCAATAGGTCCTTGAGAACAAGAATTTAAAAATAATAATAACACTATTAAAAATACACCCTTTTTATACATATTAAGTATATATTACAATTTTCAATTTATATAATTAACTATTATCATTACCTAAATCAACCCTTTTAAGACCAATTCTATCATACACTTTATCAGAACTAATTATTACATCCTCTTCACAAGAAGCAGCATGAAAAGCATCAAAAACATTAAAATCATATCTAGAAATATAGGTAGCAGCTCTTAATGAAATTATTCTATCTTTTTCATTTATTGATACTAACTCAAATAAATTTGCAAAAGTTTCATTAATGGGAAGATGTAGTCTTTTACATAATAATGCTAATTCTAATGCACAAGATAAAGAAGTAGATATATTTCCTTTATTTTTTTTAAGAATTTTTAATGCATTACCTTTTAACCAATCAGATGGTTTTAATAAAGCTAATAAAAAATCAGTATCTGCAAACATTTTAAAGTATCTCTTTTTGAGCTTGTTGTCTTGCCATAGCCTTTAATTCTTGAATTGTAAATTTATCTATTCCTTTCCCAATTTTTTGCAATGCTTTTAATGGATCTTTAGCTATAGGAACTAAAACAATCTCCTTTGGAGTTTCTACAATAGCAAACTTTTTTCCATATTTTGTTAATATTCCCCCTCCTAAAGTAACTCTTCCCCTATGATCTGCATAAGCTGTTTTCATTGTGGGTAATATTATACTATTGTGGGTATATAAAGGTTTTGATTCTGAGCGAAGCGAAGAATCATAACTGTCAAAATTTTTAATTTTGTAATGTTTTGTTTCCATAGATAGTCTATTATTTTCGAGATTTATAAGTACTTTGTCTACTTGTCTTGTGGTTCGAAAACCTTCCGAGAATTATTTCTTAAAAAAAACCATAATTATAGAACCAATTCCTAAAACTATTGCTAAACATTTTACAATCCACCATATAACTGGAACATGAAGTAACACTAAAAATAAAATAATTCCTAACAACATTGCCCAAACAATATGTTGTTTCTTTAAAATTAATCTTCCTAAAAATAGTGCAGAAAAAATAATTCCAAAACATACTGCTAACGCAAATAATAATGCAAATAATATTGCAAAAGGAATTCCAATTATAGTAATTATCAAAAATAACATAATAAAAGGAAACGCAATTAAAGTGATTAATCCAATAAGGAATACTTTCCAGAAGTCACTTTTAATTTTACTAGCAGCATTATCTGAAAATTTAGGCATTGCAAACGCAACAATTAATGCAAAGATAAGGAATAAAATCTTTTTATAAAATATCTTATGTTTTTTCCCAGATTTATATTTATCTTTTTTAGTTAGTTCACCTTTTATTTGATTTCTCTCTAAAGTAGGTATTGATTTTGTAGAATATTCTAAGTTTCCACTAATTTGTGCGTTTTCAGTTAGTTTAATATCTTGAGCATACGCCTTAACATTGCCCTCAACAATACTATCTAAAATAAAATCTCCACCTTTATATTTAATATCTCCAGTTATCTCACTTGAAACTGAAAATGCTCCACCATTAACATGAATATTCCCTACAACTTTTTCACTTTTGATTTCAATATTTCCACCATTAGCAGTGATATCTCCTGTTACATCCCCAAGAATTTCAATATTGCCTCCATTGGCAATAATATTTCCTACAACTTTATTATTAACAACTATATTCCCTGCACCAATTAAAATATCTCCTGTAACTAACGAATTTACAGTAACATCTCCTCCAAAAACAAAAAGATCTCCTTCAATAGGTGCATTAACTTGAGCTTGTCCTGCTACAACATATAAATCTTCATTAGAAGGTTCCATTACAATAAGTTCCTCCCCTTTAACTAAAGTAAACGCAGAAACAGAAGTAATTAATAATAAGAATAACAAGAGATATGTAAATTTCTTCATTATATTACATAAATGCTTGATTTATTTAAGGTTTTCTAAATAAGTACATTTTATAAACAAATAAATAATTCTAACCTTATGGCAAAAGATTTAGAAAAAATAGTAAAAAAAGATCCTATTCCTTTCAAAATATTAAGAGGATTAGCTTATCCTGTAGTTGGTTTTGCAACAGGTTACATCACATCCGGAGGAAATCTTGATACTGCAAGACAATATACTGAATTTGCAACTATAGGTGGCTTAATGACTGAAGGAGTGTATGAACTCATCACAGAACCATATGATTTTTTCTTTAAAGGAGGATATAAAAATATATGGAATTATATTCCATTTCTTGGTTTATTAGAAAAACGAAAAAGTAGGAAAATAGAAGAAAATTTACCAACACCTCCAGAACCACCAACACCGCCTACTCCACCAAAATCTCCTAGGAAAAATTCAGGATTACATATAAATGTCTCTATTTCTTTTCCAGAACCTTTTGAATCTATGATTGCAGGAGGATTAGCTGCATTAATCGGAGTATATTTTATAGATTTTGAAGCAATGGTATTTGAACACATTTTTGATTATAACCCTATAGAACTCCTTCATGATGCTATACATTTTACATATCAACATATTCCTAATTTAAATCAGGATTATCCAGATATTTCTAAGTTAAATGCTGCTTCTATGGAACCTAACTTAACTCAACTTAGAGATATAATTCCAAAAAAAGAATTATTCGGAATGGGAGCTGGATTTGGAGCATTAAGACTAGGAATTAAAACCCTAAAAGAAAGAATATATGCGCAGCCTAAACCTGCTTAATTCAACAACAATCCCTTACACTCATTCCTCATAAAATCCTTATGTAATTGTAATTTTGGAGTTCCTTTATTAAAAACTTCTTCACACCTAATTAAAACTCTTTGATTAAAGATTTCATTTTTATCGTCCATACTTGCTCCATAAACTACTCCTTCAATTTGTGCCCAAACACATGCTGAAGCACACATAGGACAAGGTTCAAAAGTAGTGTATAGCCAGCAGCCTTCAAGATTATGAGAATCTAATTTCTTTGCAGCATTTGTTATTGCATTAATCTCACCATGGTTAATCGGATTTTTATCTCTTTTAATAGTTGTAAAACCTTCAGAGATAATCTCATCACCTTTAACAATTATAGATGCAACAACAGATTCAAATTTCATATTTTTCTTAGCTATTTCAATAGCTCTCATCATAATTTCTTTATTGGGATGATTCATAAAACAGTAAGAACTAATTTATTTTATAAATTTATCTAATTTAAAAAAAATTATTCATAAACATCTTTACGATGATCAAAACAATTAATGATAATAGAATCCTTCTCAATACGATAAACTATTCTATATGGGGCAACCCTAATAGTCCTATGACCTTTTAAATCATATCTTAATGGTTTTCCAGATTTTGGTGATTGATCTAACTTCTTAAGTTGTTTGATAATCTTTAATCTAATATCTTTATTTTTAATTTTCTTGAACTCTTTTTTGAATTCATCTGAAAATAGTATTTTCATTTTTCCTCTCAACAATCTAAGAAATCTTCGATTCCTCAACTCATTAATAAATCATCAATCTCTTCATCAGCCATTTTAGTATCTGCTTTAGTAGATTTACCTTTCTTAATTCCATCTTCACTTTTTCTAATAGTATCTAACAACATCATATCACTTCTTAGAGATTCTTTATTGATAGGTTTTAGCAATATGTTACCATCTTCATTAAATACTAAAAATTGTGTTGATGGTTTTATACCTGCATCTTTCCTAACATCAGAAGGAATTACAACTTGTCCGTTTTGAGATATTTTAGTTAAAGATACTTCCATTTAGATCACCTTGGGAAAATTTTTATTATATTTACAATATATTTTAATATTAAAACATATTGTATATATAAATCTTTTGGTTTTTTGGGATTAATATAATAATAGGATATACGAAAACTTTATGTAGGTCTACACTTCAATTAATAATATGGATATCCTTAAATTAAACAAAAAAGCATGGGATGAAATTGGTGAAAAAGCAGCCTATCCCAATATCAAGAACAAAAAATACTTAGAGACCTTTAATCTATTTTGCAGCAAACTTCCTAAAAATGCTTCTGTTCTTGACTTTGGTTGTGGACCTGGACTACCCATCACAAAAGAACTAATCAAAAGAGGTTTCAAAGTTACTGCAATTGATATTTCAGATACAATGATAAAAGAGGCCAAAAAGAATGTTCCAGAAGCAAAATATATACAATTGTCAATGACTGGAATTGATTTTTTCATCCATGGATCACTTTCTTTAGAACTATTAATAACAATTTTTTTTAAGAAACTATTCATCCAACCATCAGGATGAAGATCTAAATGTGCAGGAATCCTTTCAATAAATGGCCTACTAGAGCTTTTTCCAACATAAACACATTTATTTGTGCTTATATCAAAAAAGATATAACATCCATTAGAACTACTAATAGATTGATTAGTTTGAGAGAAAATTAAGTCTTTTATTTTTAAATCAACTAGCCTTATTCTATCAAGATTTTCAATCTCATCTATCAATTTTTTAATAGACCAATTTAAAACATTCTTGTTAATATCTAAAATATATTTCAATTCTCACAACCCCTCAATCTTAATAGCATAAGTAAAATGTTCAATGATAATTGATTGAATATATCACTCATTTTTTAAATCTCTCGAACCAAGTTGAAAATAATGATTTATTTTTAGTTTTTTTAGATGTTGGTACTAATTTTTCTGCACAAAAATCTGTACCAGATTGTTCTTTACAATAACCACTTTTACACTGATTATGATAATCACAATCTCCTTCACCTATTTCACACTTACAGCCATAGGTACAATAGTTTTGACCGCCCAGGTGATCTTTATGACATCCATATGCATTGGTTTTGATTAGGTAATCTGCAGTACTTTCTTCCATAGTATCTACTACTTTATTCATCGCAGGTATTGCAACAGTTTTAATAAGATCATCATCGTCTATAGACTCTAGAATATAATTCACAATAGGATTCATTGTCTTACCTATTGTATCACTAATTGTATCGAATGCACAATCAGGACAAATTGCAACATTAGATTTTCCATAACTAATAAGATCTTCATCCAATTTTTGTAATTTTGTTGTACAAAATTTTAATTGTTTAATAAGATCATTTATATTATAATAATATTTTATGGTATCAGCACAACAAGCAATTTTTGCATCATCTCCTCTTTTACAACCACATAACTCTTTGGCATTTACAGTTTTGATCTTTTTTGAAACAGCATAATTTTTACCATTAACTGTATAGTAAGGTATAGCAATGTTAACCTTTTCTTTACCTTCATAACATTGTTCAATTGCCTTCCTATTGATTTTACCTTCTGCACCTCGGTCTAATTCTCTTAATGTTAATAAAAAACCTGCAATATTTACAGTAGTTCCCACTGAACTACTAGCCCCTTTTACATTAATATTTCTATTTGAATATGATCTTCTCATTTTAACACCTAAAATAGATTCAGCAGGATTTAACTTTCCAAAGGTTTTATGTTTAACTTGCCACCCTCCAGCATATCTTTTATATCCTGAAGAACAATAATTGCAATTTATTATCTTATTAACTTTAAATCCTTTTTTCTTTAATATATCAGATAGATCATTAAAACCTTTTAATTGAGAAGTTTCACCTGAAATTCCACTCAACTTGGCATCTGTTATAGTAACTTTATTTCGATAGACTTCAATAAAATCTGGATAATAGGGATAATCTGGAATTAATTTTTTAGCAAATGCATTTGTAGCTGTAGAGTATTGTTTTCCGTTCAAAGTTCCTTTTATTAAAACTCTCCTCGGTGAATACTTTTTCTTGATTAATTCATCTGCAAAAAGTGCTGCTTCGTTTTCATCTGTTATTATTTTTGAGGCTGATCGTGCTAAATTTTCACCAACTTGAACTTCATAAACTTCTCCTTCAAAAGAAGGGAGAGTCATACCATAAGTAATAGTTATTGAATAAACAAAGAAAATTATTAAGGTAATCATAATTGAAATTTTTTTGTAATTTCTTATCAATTTCTCACAACCCCCAATCCCCACATCCAATTTCCATATATTACTTAGAATAATATTACATTTATATACTTTGTCCTGTGATTCCAACTCTTAACAACATTTATTAACTTCTTATCATTAATAATTAAAATGGAACCCCCTGAAACTGAATGTGGAACATGTTCTAAAGTGTTCAGAATACCTATTGTTATTATAAAGAGATTTAAAGATTCTAATATGGGCGTAATGAAAGAACAGTTCTGCTCTAAAAAATGTAATGATCTTCATGACAGAGCATGGAAGAATCTAAAAGACACTTGTTTTTACTGTAATAAAATAGTTGAAAATTACAATGGCGATAATGGATTCCATCTAAAATTTAAGGAAGAAAGCCGTCATCCCATTTGTGATAAGTGTTCAGAAAACCCTAAATGGAATGAATAGATAACCCACTACAACATTTATAAATAATAACCCATCATCTTCTTCTATGAATAATTATCAAAGAGCATATGAATCAATAGCAATTGTCCTTAATAATAGAAAAGTAATACCAAACCAAGCTATGGAAAGAGTTGAAACATGTTGGAAAATTGGTGAAATATTAGATGAGAGAGAAAAGTCAAGCAATAAACCTAGAGTCAACCAAGAAACACTTGCTAAATTAGCTGATGAACTCACAACAGAGTTTGGTTCAGGATTTACTCAATTAAATCTAACCGCTATGAGAAGACTCTATAGATGGTCTAGATATGAATTAGAAAAGAAAAGGTTTTCCTGTGCTTATCATTTACGACTTTGTAGAATAAGATAAATAAACAATTTAAATACCTAGAAATCTACAAAAGCATTAATGATAGAATGGCATAAGCAGAATAAAATTCAAGTTGATTTCAATAATTTTTCTGGGAAAAATTCCCTTCTCATCAACTGCCGAAAATAGTTGTCCACATTTTCTTGATGATCTTCACCCATCCTCACTAGACCTTTCAAACTTCTATAAACAGCGATCTCTTCTCCTTGAGTGATAGTCTGCATATCATCCAAAGTACTTACTACATTATTGTAACAACCACGAGCCTCTTCAACATGACCACTATTTTCATACACTAGTCCCAACCAACCTTCATTACTCATAGAACCATCTAGTTCAAATATCGATTGAGATTCAGCAATTAATTCTTTAAGGCGAGTGGTTCGTTCATCATCTTCATAACAGAGTGCCTCACAAATAGCAGATCTTATGGTAACAATTCTACTTTGCATACTAGAATCCTGTGCGCTCTTATTTTGTCCTACTAATTCATAGAATTCTACATCAGCTCCTTGAGGTTCGAACATGAACTGATGCTTCATAAACATCCCTACATCATTACAATTCCCATATTTCTTCACATACTGCCAAGTTAAGTCAGCAGCCCTCTCTAACCTACCAATCTTGCCACCTATATAATACCCTTCATTATCATCTACAGAAATCTGCCAAGCCAAGCGTCGATACACATCAACATCAAAACTGTTACTAGCCACCATATCTCTTACCGGGCCCATAGTCATCACAGGGCGCCAAATATCATTCGAGTTCCTAAGTAACTCATTTAAATTATCTCCACAATGATTAACTTTTTCACAACCAAAAGGAGTTATTCGCATCTCATGTATATTTCCACCAACACTGCTCAAATTTTGCATGGATTTCTCAAAAGCATTAAAAAAAACACTACATAAGTCCCAATCCTTAGGATTCTGATTGCTAAACAGACTATACCTCATAATGACTTCATTAGCAAATTCAGCTCTGCCATTAGTAACAATAGAATTATTATATGAATCCAAATTGAATTGTGCAAGCGTCCGTATATAAGGACGTTCTGGAAACCATGCAAGTCGCGTTACTATAGGTCCTTTCTCCTCTGGATTCTCAATACTCCTCCTTACCCCAACTACTCCTTCATCACTATATTCAAACTTCATATTCGAAAAAGAGAAAAAATCCATCACTGTAAAAATAATACTTAAAGAATCAGCAACAGTAGACTCAATAGTTGTTTCCATTAATTCTAAAAAATTATTATTAATTTTCCCAGAAAAAAAATTATGAAAACCCCACTCCGAGTTAGCTTGTGATCCACCTTCCAATTCAATAAACGCAGGAACAATATATAACAAAGCATTAAATAATGTTAGACCTAAATCGCTACCAGAAATTCCATAATACAATCCTGAAAAATCTGTCTCTCCAATTTTCTTAAAATCTTCAGATTTTGAACTCGAATCAGCATATCTTGTTGCCCTTCCATCCCCCATTAAGTGCAAAGTATTCTGAGGTTCATTCCAACCAGCAATTATTAAAGACATTTTATCAAAGAAGGGAAATTTCATGCGTATTTATAAAATTATGCTATACTGAAAGAATTTCTGGAATAACCAAAAAAAAGGAATGTTTTCAAAGGAGAATTATAATAGGGGAAAAAGTTAATAAAACTAACACCTTCCCCCACCATCTTCCAAGATACTACTTCTACAATACTGACCATCACTATTACATTCTCCAAGTGCAGTCCCATCCACACATCCAAACTCTTCTGAAACAAACTCGCCAATATTTACGTTTGTAACATTTGTTACATTCTTCTCTAAACTATAAACTCTAGGAACTATAGTAGCATCTCTTTCAGTAACTTTCAAAGAAAAAACATTAATAACTAACTTATCATAATCTCTTTTAAACAATCCTTTAATGATAAAAGGTTTTTTAGAAACTTTTCCTTTTTCAAATAATCGAAAATACTTCTCCTTAATACCATGAATTTCAATAGAATTACCAAAATCATCTACAATAGAGCGAACATACACCTGACCTTGCAATTTAAACTGTAAAAAACCAATAATCTCTACTTCTTGCCTATCTAATTTATACACATCTGTAAATTGATCAAAAGATATTAACAAATCATTAGTTTGATTCACTTTTTCAAATATAACTATAGAAACATTTTCCTTCAATTCAAAATTCTCACCAACAAACAAACCTTGATAAATTAAAAATATTATTCCCAAAGTAATTAAATAAACGTATTTATCTTTCATTTTTAATCCTTTCCAAAATTTTTTTACGAAGTAAAAAAATAGATTTTATAATCTCATTCCCTTCATCTAAACCAATTTTCTTACCATAATAATTAATTCCATTTCTTACATATCTAAAACGATCAAATGAAACTAAATCAAAATCAGAAAATAAACTCTTCAAAAAAGATCCTATACAGATATGATTAGTGATTTTATACCCTTTCAAGATACAAAGCGCTTCTAATACTTCTCTTAAAGCATCATAAGCCATAGGAACATAAGCAGTTATAGACTTTTCATCAATAACAGCTTTATTTACAGTCTCCATCTTTAATTCTGAAACCTCAACCAAAGAATTCACCAAAGAAATATTCTTCCGAGTAGGTTTGATAAATCCTTTTCTTTTACATTCATCTAAGTCCATCGTAATTCCCCTTCTAAAACTATACCATTAATAACATTATTCACTAAATGCTCATTTTTCA
This sequence comes from Candidatus Woesearchaeota archaeon, assembly GCA_937906345.1. Lineage (GTDB taxonomy): Archaea > Nanobdellota > Nanobdellia > Woesearchaeales > CALCXY01 > CALCXY01. The sequence continues at coordinate 10,677 of CALCXY010000061.1, forward strand.
AATCATTTAATTTTTTAACAGTAATAAGATGTATTTCTTTCTTGAATATCTTCTCAAACTTAAGTAAATCAGTAAAATTATCCTTTTTTTCACTAATAATAAGAATATCAATATCACTATCATAAGTATCAAAACCAGCAGCAGCAGAACCATAAAGAACAATAGTAGGTTTTAGATAGAATTCATCCAATGCAATAATAAATCCACTCTTCCTCAATGTATGAATAGTATAGTAAACCTTTAAATCACGAAAACTAACATTATCTACGTTTCCTTTATACAAATCAAGATTTCTTTCCTTTCGATATGATAACAATCCTTGTTTTGAAAACTCTTTTAACTTTTTACTCGCAGTAGCAGGAGTTATTTTTTTAAGCCTGGCAAATTCCCTAACATTATACTCCCTAGTTAAATCCTCAAAAAAAGGCTGTAAAATGTCTATTTTTTCAAACATATGTTTAATATAATAAACAAGTGTTTATAAAGTTTATGGTTTTACAGAAATTATAGAGATTAGTAGATAAAATTATCCTAAATAAGGAGGGTGTAAAGAATAAACTTCCCTTCTATAATTTCTTAATTCCCAACCCTTAATAATACCAGGAACAGTAGTATCCCGCTTAGGAACATTACTCTTATCTAAAATAATTTCAATAGTAATATCTAATACTGGTTTTTTATGTTCATACTTCATAAGAAAAAGAAAATAAAAAGGATATAAAAACTTAACTAAACATCTTCTTAATTATAGGAATTGTTAAAACCAATGCTATAACTAAATAAACATACCATTCCCAAGCTAATAAACCAGGAATTACTTTAGCTAAAAACAATGTAGAAAACAACACACTTAATTTAACCAAACTTATATCATACCACCTAAATTTAGGTATCTGACTATCAGCCCATTCAAATATATTCATTTTATCCACCTCTCATTTTTACTACTACAAATCCTAAAATCACTAATAATGTTAATACTCCAAGTATCATCAATTTAATCTTTCTATCTTTAGCACTTAATTCACTCCACTTCTTTGGTTTTTTCCATTTATTTTTATGTACTAACCCTACTATAGATAAAACTAAACCAATCATCCACATAGAACTATTTTTAGATCCTAAACCAAATATAAAAAAAATAACTCCAATAATAAAAAAAGTCCTATAATCAGGTTCATGCTTTCCTTTTTTAAGTAAGACAGCTATCACTGCTAAGATAAGCAGTGCAATTACAATCCATAATACTGTTGCCATACAGATACTATGGATTTTGCACTTTATAAAATTATTTAAAAAAAATTATTTTTGTTCCTCCTTTAACTGATGCCACAACCGAACATAGAGTTTCCGATCAACTCTAATCAACTCTTCAGATTCTTCTATCCAATAGGCTTTAAATTCCCTAAACATTAATCCAAGAATCCCAAGTTCATCTACCATATCTTCTTGCATCAATCCAGGTCCCATATCTAATTGCATAGGATCATCATGAAGATAATCGTTTAATGGAGTGCCTTTCCATTTATCCCTTAACTCTATTTCCTTTAAGGTCCCATCTACTAATAAACTCAAAGGCTTAGCTTGATCTTTTGTATGCCCTACAATGATATCAGGCCTACTCTGATCATATTTTAATCTACCTCTGCCTTTGTATTGCACTCTACACATATCAATTCTATCTTCGTATACAGCACCTATACAATCTCCTTCTTTTACATCTTCATATTTAATTCGTGCTTGAGAGCTCAAGCTATTATAATTTTCTTTCATTTTAATCCTCCACTAGATAGAACTGCTATCTAGCATTATTAATTGTAGTTGTAAAATTACACAAATAATATTTAAAGAAGCTCACCATTACTTTTTGCTGACGGATTTTTCAAGCCCACAAAGCAAATCATTTGAGATGAGAACACAATCTAGAAAAAGGATCTAAAACCAAAAAAAGTTTTATCAATCATAAACAATATAATAACTAAATAATATATAAACCTTTCCAACAAACTTTAAATACTATTCCTTCATCAATTTCTATATGCAATTCTTAGGTAAAAACATCAGTGGAAAATACACAATACCTTCAGGAATTATAACAGTATCATTAGATGTTTTAGAAGAAATAGCTAAAATTCCACAAATTGGAGTGTTAACAACAAAGAGTGTTGGTCCTGTTGTAAGAGAAGGAAATCCAGAACCTGTTTACGCACAAATTAACAAAGACAAATTTACAAACGCAGTAGGCTTACCAAATCCAGGAGCAGAATATCTTGCAGAAGAACTCAAAAACCTTAAACTACCAGAAGATAAATTCTTATTAGTTTCAATTTTAGGAGGAACACCAGAAGAATTCAAAAATGTAGCAAAACTAGTAGAACCTTATGCAGACGGATTAGAACTAAATTTCTCTTGCCCTCACGCAGAGGGTTTAGGGCAAGCTATTTGCTCATCCCCAGAAATTGCAATATCATACGTAAAAGCAGTCCAAGAAGTAACAAACAAACCGCTTTTAGCAAAATTATCACCTAACATTGACAATATCAAAGAAGTTTCTAAAGCTTTAATTGAAGCAAATATTAATGGATTTACAGCTATTAACACAGTTGGTCCTGAAGAAAACAAAGAACCAATCTCACAAAAACCAGTCCTATCACATAAAACAGGAGGTATCTCTGGTAACTGTATTAAAGATATTGGAGTGCAAAAAGTTAAAGAAATTAAAGAAGCATGTCAAGAATTAAACAAAGACTTACCAATCATTGGAATGGGAGGAATATCTTCTCAAAGTGATATAAAAGAATACGAAGAAGCAGGAGCAACTATCTTAGGAATAGGAACTGCATTAACTGGCATGTCTACAAAGGATATACACTATTTCTTCCAAAATATTGAAAATCCTAGCTTTGAATTTTCAAAAATTAAAGAAACTACAATGCAATTTGAAGAACTAACACTAAAAGAAACAAAAACCTTAGCAGATGATTTAATTATTCAAACCTTTGACAAACCAATAAAAAATACACCTGGACAATTTAATTTTCTTTGGATTCCAGGATTAATGGAAAAACCATTCTCACCTGCAACAATTAATCCAGCTTCTTTTGCTATTAGAGTTATAGGGCCTTTCACTCAAGGATTAAAATCATTAAAACCAGGAGATAAAGTTATGATTCGAGGCCCTTATGGAAACGGATTTACTGTAAAAGACGACAAATCACTCCACTACTGCCTTATTGGAGGAGGAACAGGCATTGCACCATTATACTACCTAACTCAAGAACTATCAAAAAACATACCAAAAGAACAAATTCATGTTTTCTTAGGAGGAAGATCTAAAAATCAAATTTATTTAACAACTGAATTTAAAGCAATAGCAAACGTTTACATCTCTACTGATGATGGAAGTGAAGGCTTTAAAGGATTTGTTACACAATTATTTGAAGACTTTATAAAAAATAACAATCATAAATTCTACCACTACATTTGTGGTCCAGAAATTATGATGAAAAAAACATTTGATATTGCAAAACAATCAAATTTTGAAGATATTGAAGCATCTATGGAAAGATACATGAAATGTGGTGTTGGTATTTGTGGTATTTGCTCTATGGATGGTTCTAGAACCTGTGTTGATGGAACAGTTTACAAAGAAAAATTCCTCTCAAATTCAAAGTGTTTTGGAATTTCTCATAGAAAAAAGACTGGTGAATTAGAGAAGTATTAAGGCAATAAAATTAATTTCTTACCTTCAACACTCCACTCCAATTGCTGTCCATCTTTTAAATTCTCAGACTCCATAATAGCTATAGGAACAGTTACCACATTACTCTTTCCAACTTTTCTTAACTTGACTTTTAATGCATTTTTCTTCCTTGCTTTTTCAATATTCAAGGCTTTTTGTGCATCTTCTGGATGAATAAGTTCTTCTTTACACTTTGAACATACCCACCCTCTTACTTCTATTCCTTTCCACTTCAATTGGGTTTTCTTCATCATTCCCTTACATTCACATTTTAATTGCAGTTTTTCAAGATCCATTTTTTTTAAATTTTTTAGTAAGTGTGAATTTTCCTACATGAATAAGCTTAAAGTAGTTTCCCATATCAACAATTACAACATTGATTATTTTAGTTTTTTTTATTATGCCTTTCTCTATAATATTCTTCTTCCTTTTTCTAATTGAAAAACCATTTTCCAATATTTTTGGAATCTCTGACAAATTTAGGTTGATATTACTTAATTCATTCAAAGCTTGTTTTGTTGGAATAATATTTTTGCCTTTAAAAGTGAAAATCATTTCATTCACCATAATATACCTAAGATATATATCATTGAGATATATAAATCTTGTGTTTTTATTATATTATTAAAAGAACAATCATTTAAATATCCTATGCCTACTTGTCTTGTGGATCGGAAATATTACGAAAAGGTTTACGATTCTAGAAAAGAATATTCGAAAATTATTCAGGAACATTTTTAATATCATCAAAAAGAAATCTTAATTCTCTTTGTAATATTTGAATAGATTCTAACATATTTTCATGAACACCATGTAACTCTTTCAAAGCTGTTGCCAAATGAGTAATAAACTCATAAAGATTCATTCTTGGAGGCAATTCAGGTATCTTATGAGGAATAAAAATTTTTATAACCTCTGGAATAGTTACTTTAATACGTAATTGATGATGATGTTCAAGACTTTCTATTTCATGTTCAAGTTCTTCTTCCCTTGTTGTTGTAAGATGATATAATTGAACAATAGCATCTACACCTTCATGCCATAGATCATATATTCCAAGCAATCTAATAATGTATTCTTGATATGCTAAATTTTTTGAATTTTTTTTATAATTTTCAAATAATTTATCTAAAAATTCTCGTTGCGAAGGAAAAGCCCCAAAATCAAAAGCACCTCTTTCAACTGTAAGCCTTGAAGCATTAATTTCACCATTATCCTTAAGGTCTACACCAAAAAATGTGTCTTCTCTTGTTTTTTTAATTTGTTTCTGGCCAAAACGAGGATCAAATGGATCATCAACAAACTGAATCTTCTTAAACAAATGAAGATTATTAATAATATTCTCATTCCAATCCCCAGAAGGTAATTTACTTGGATCAGCATCACACTCACAAAGTGCAATCCATTGTTCTCTACTTACTTTCCCTATAGGTTCAGGCATATCATAATGTTCTTGAAATATACTCATAGAATAAAATTTATATTTTAAGTTTAAAAACATTACTATCTATAACTTTATTAATTCTGAAAAAAAAGTTTCATAAGGACGTCTACTGAATTTATTTAAAAGTCTAGAAGGAGGAGGATTTGCACCTATTGATCTAGCATATGTTTTAGAATAATCACTAACAGTTTCTCCTAGATTTAAAGTTCGACTACCTATCTGATTATGAACTTCTTCATCTGATGTTGCTATTATAGAATCAATTACTTCTCCCCATAAAGGATCAACATCTTTACTTGAACCACTATTATTCAAAACATGTAACCTAGCATAAGAATCAACAGGATCATCCATCCAATTTTGTTTTAATTTTTCAATTTGTCCAAGACGGGATTTTTTTAAACGTCTACTTTCTCGAACCAACATAGGACCAAAACCTACAACTGTAATAACCGTACTTAATCCTCCAAGTATACTCACAACAGTCCAAAAAGGATCTTGTTGATAATAGTTCATAATTTGATTTATTATTCCTGCCATAATTAATGAACTTAAAGTTTATTTTATAAATGTTCGTTTTATAACATACAAAACTATAAATACAACCTTCTATTCAATTTCTTTATGATCTTAGAAGGCACATTCGTAACACACGAAAAAACATTCAAAACTCAAGTTAAGTTTGATTCAGAAACAGGTTTAATTCAAGAAGTTGGAGAAAACATAGGAAATGCAGACTTAACTTTTGATTCAAACCATAAGATATTCCCAGGTTTTATAGATATTCATGTTCATTGTAGGGAAGATGTTTCTCAAACACAATCCTATAAAGAAGATTTTGTTACAGCATCTCAAGCAGCTATTATGGGAGGAGTAACAGGTATGATGGATATGCCAAATAACCCAAAACCTCCAATAGATGATAAATCTTACTACGCTAAAAAAGAACTCACAAAAAAAGGAATTATTGACATTCTCTTATACGCAGGAATTGGCCCAAACACAAACCCCTTATCATTTAAAGTTCCTTACAAAGCCTACATGGGTCCAAGTGTTGGTGATCTCTTTTTTGACAAAGATGAAAAAATAAACAACATCATACCAAAATATAAAGATAATTTTATTTCATTTCATTGTGAATCCGCAGACTTATTAAAAGAAAATGAGAATCAACCTACTCACGAAGAAAAACGTCCAGAAGTATGCGAAGTAAACGCTATAACTCACGCAATGAAAGTGTGTAAAGAAAACAATATTAGGATGAATGTTGCACATTTATCAACTAAAGCTGGTTTATTAGAAGTGCTAAGGGGCAAAAAAGAAGGTCAAACAGTTACAAGCGAAGTTTGCCATCATCATCTTTATTATACTGAAGATACAAAAGACAAATCAACTAACCCAAGTTTCTTACAAATGAACCCACCCCTAAGAAAAGAAGAAGATAGAAAATTTCTTTTTGAACAATTAAAACTAGGAAATGTTGATTATCTTACAACAGATCATGCACCTCACACTTTAAAAGAAAATAAAGAGGGAATATCAGGTTTGCCTTTATTAGACACATATGGATTATTTGTAACTTGGCTTTTAAAACAAGGAATTAATGAACAAATAATAGCAAAAGTATGTTCTTATAATCCTGGTAAACTCTTTGGAGAGTTTCGAGGTGAAAAATTTGGTGAAATTAAAGAAGGTTTTATTGCATCTTTCACTATTTTAAATCTATCAAAAGAACATACAGTAAAACAAGAAGACATAAAATCAAAATGCGCTTGGAGCCCATTTGAAGGAACAACATTCCCTGGATCTGTTGTTATGACTATAGTTAGAGGAAAACATTACAAAATCTAATTTCCTGGAAAACGTTCATTTAATTGTCTAGCTTTTCTAAGATTAACATTTAACACTTGATCAACTACCTTCATTTCATCATTCAAAGGTTTAAGTTTTTTCATCTCATCATACATACTACTAAACATAATTACTCTAACAGGTCCATTTCTAGAAATAGCATACTTTCTAGACATTTCACTCTGAGGAATTTCAACCATACTTACACGAGGATTATACCTTGTCAAGTGTTTAACTTTATCAGGATGAGCTAATACATATTTAGTTACTGCATCAATTACTTTATCTCGGTCATACCTATGATCTTGTCCACCTTTACTAAGTTTATAAAATTCATCAATATATTCACCTTCATCAGTAATACTATAATATTTCCTATCTGGATCAGTTATGTAAATTGCTTTATCTTGATTTCTAACACCTCTTTGAAGACTTGCCATCTTAATATTAAGATCAACCTTTTTATCAATCATCTCCTCTCTAATTTGAGCAAACCTTTCCCTAGCCTCTTCTTTAATATCTCCATAAATATCATAAATATCTTCAAAGTAAGGTTTTTCTAAAGCATCTGGATTAGTTTGAGCTCTGTAGAGAGAAAATCCTGTTACAGCAATGATAGCAGCAGCTGTTAACATGATGTATTTGATAAAACTTGGTTTTACAATAGGTAAATGAACTCTTTTTTTACCTTTACCAAATAAATGAGGAACTACTCTTGGTAAATAATGATCCATAAAAGTTACTCTCGACCTTTGTTCTACTTTTTCAGGATCAAGATTAATATCATCTAAACCCTTTTCTTCAAAATCAGGTATATCATCAAAGGTTATTCTATGCAATTCATTTTCAGGAATAATTTTCCCTTCTTCTCCAGGTTGAATCATTGAAGGAGGTGCAAGTCTATTCCCTTCAGCATCCATCCCTAAAAAATCATAGGGTTTTATATCATAAATAAAAAAATCGTTTTCCAATTTTTTTAGATCAACATGATGGACACTATTGCCATCTTTGGTTAAATAATAAAGCTTATCATCCCTATAATCAATATATTTTATGGCCCTTATCCATAGAGTGTTATTTTTTAAGGAAAGATTTCTTTTATTAATTAAACATAAACCTGTGATAGAATCTTCAAGAGAAGTTAATTGCATAAATGTAGTTGAATGAATAGCTTCCTCTTGAGGTACATTAAATTTAGATGCACTTTCCAAAATATCTTTTAATGTTGTCATTTAAACTTCTCCACATATTTAATTTTATATTTATCAAAATATTTTTGAAATTTTAATTGTAAATTTTGAGCTTTAGTATTCCTAACATCCCAATCACTAGTATCATCTCCTAAACTTTTATCTCCATTGATAATATCAACACCTAAATCAGTTACAGGATGTATTAAACAATAGGAATCAGGCCTAATCATAATTCTATGACCTTGTGCTTTAGCTAATTCACCATCTGGTCTTCTTGTATTATGTAAATTATAATCTACATACAGCCTAAAATGATTCATATTTACTTCAACTACTCCTTCTACATTAGGAAACCATTCATTAGATCCTTCAAATGGATTAAATCCGCCACCAATAGCATAGGTTTCAACTCCATTAGTGCTTGTTTTTTTAATTACATGTAAAGCATGTCCTGCACCAGTTGAAACTGCTCCAGTGAAAACATCAATATCTGATTTTTCATAAGTCATTAATAAAACATAATGATCAAATTCATCTCCAGTATTTGGATCTTTAACTCTAGGATACCAATGTGCAAAACTTGATGAAGTACCTTCAAAACAGCTAAAAGGACCCTTGTCAACTTTACCATCAACAATCATTTGACAAAAATCATCTATAGTATGTAAACCCTTTCCTGAATTTTCTCCACCTTCACTTAAGGGTCCTAAAAATCCATTATTATACAACCAAATATTTTTTCTATGCCTTTTAATATCTTCAAAATCCTCTCCTACTTGCTCTAAATGTTGATCAACAGTTGGATTTTCATAAAGTTGTCTTCTATTTCCCATTAGATTGTATAATTTTAATTCACCATACTGCATTAATGTCAAACATCCTAAATTATTCCTTCTTGGAGGCATATTTGAAGTAGCAACTTCTTTAAGAAAAATAGCAGGTATTAAACTAAGTGCAGTCACCCAAAAGATTGGTTTTTTAACTAGTGAAATATAATCCCCAACTATTTCTCTCACTTTTTTAAATCTCATTTAGTATACATCTCCATTATTTTCTTAGCTTCAGCATGAATTCTATGAACATCACTTTTTTTAATGTAAGGACTATCACTTGGAGCTAAATTCACGACTTCTAAACCTTCTTTACCCCTAGCTTGCACCTCATTATGAGCATTACGTGTCCTCATATGAGGAATAGTATTAACCCAGACTAAAGTATCTTTAAATTTCGTTGTACCATCTGGTTGATCTTCTTTTCTATTTTCTAAAGCAAGATTTACACAATCAGCAAAACTAGTGTAAGTAATATCATCATCCACTATAGGAACAACTAAAGTTGGACCAAGATCATTATTATTATATTTAGTGATATACAACATAAATAAATTTTTCATAGCTGTATTATTATCATTTGTACTTCCTCTATGATAAAGCACTTTAGTAAGCATTACCTCTAATGAATTATCCCTATAAATCCTATCAGCTGACACTTTATCTAGAGGATGATTTCCATTTCCCATTGTGAATCCCATATTTGAAGCCATTCTATATAATTGTGTCATTAATAAATATCCACCATGAATTTTGTTTTCAGGATCGCTTAATATCTCACTTGGATCTCCATGTGAACCTGATACATCATATAAAATTAATATTTCCCCTAAATTAGATGCAATTTGAGGTTTATCTGTTTCAGTAGCCTCATCTGATAAAGAATACGGCGGCAAGACTAATCTTGGCTTTGGATAAACTAATGGCACTTCTCCAGTAGTAGGTAAAGGTAAATTTGCCTCTACTGGAATATCTTTTGTAAGTTTCCAATAGGCTTCTTTAACTCTTTTATTCATTTCTTCTAGTGTACCATCTGCCCCACTACCAATATTTTTTTGTAACTCTTTAAAATCTTGTGAACCATCTTTTTGACTAGGATTATTTTCACCAGTTTCAGAAGGCATTTTACCATCTGCACTTGGATCCCATCTTCTTTCTCCATCTGGAGTAAACTCTCCAGGAACAGCACGTCCATGACTTCCTCTTCTTGGATTTGTATTTGGAACTCCAGAACCAGTTTTAGGTAAAGCACCCATAAGTAATGCGTATAAAGTTCCAGCAATTAATAAACCAGCAATTGCTGCTTTTCCTTGTCTATATACTTCATTGCTATATCTTTGTTTCATTAATCTACTAAAAGAACCATAACCTAATTGATCAGCAGCTTTATTATTTTCAAAAGCTGTTCGTATATATTCCTCTACCCCAAAATCATTTTCTCTAGTAATTATTTGAGGCAATTCTAAATTATCTGTAAATATTTCAGTATTAATTGTTCTATTATCTCTAACAAAAGATCCAATTTTTCTTAATCCTCTTAATTGCCTCATTCCATAAGAAAAAGGTTGCTTAAAAAGACTTACTTTAGTTTTATACTCTCTTCTTAGATCTCCTTGTAATTGTCTAATTTCACTTAATAATTCCCATTTTAATGTAAATGCAGGGGCATTAGCCTCTGAACCAGCAGGAAGTGTAAACTCATAAAGATTCTTAGGTGAAATTGTGGTATTTCCTTCCTCTGTTTTATACCTAAATCTATTTTTATGAGTGATAGTATTTTCTTTAGAACTTGTCATTAATCCATTATGTCTAATTTGATGACCAGATCCTAATAATTCTTCCAATTCTCCAATTTGATCATCAACTAATTCTTTTTCAGTTCTTACTAAATATTTCAATAATGATCGAGCATCAGCTACATTTTTCACTTGTTCTAACACTTTGTTTCTATCTATGTGTGCCATTTTATTTTGGTTGTATACCTCTCACAGGTAATTTAAAGTAAAATGTTCCTTTTGAAGGTGTTTTAAAATACACATCTAATTCAGTAGGTTTTTCTCCTGGTCCAGTAAGTTTTGGAGTAATTTTCACTCGTGCCATTAAGATATTTGTTTCTGGATCTACCCAATAATTAGGAGTTAATAACTGCCCATCATACACTATTTTTTGTTCAGCAGGAGGTTGAGGTAGCTGCCATTGTAAAAAATAATCTTTTCCAGCTTGTAAATCAGGAGCAGCTTTTCTAGATCCATCTCTTTTTCTATGTATTGAATGTGTTAAAGTAACATCATGTTCAAATCCTTCATAAGCAGTTGGATATACTGGAATAGTAGAATTTTCTTTAGTAAAATCTATAGTACTAGCTGCATAAATTTGCATAAACGCATAATCTTGTATTTTAGTTTGATAATTAGGAGTAATAATTCTTCTTGGTCTTCCATATTGTAATTCTTGTCGTGTTAATACATCTTGACCTTTATTACTTGGAGCTCTCAGTGAATACGTTCCTAAAATAGATGCAACTAATGCACTTAATATTAATCCTGTCTGGATTATTCTTGAGGTTCTTCTTCCTAAATTCATTTTTTCTTTACCTTGATATTAAAATTTGTTGGTGATGTTCCATCTTTGTATTGTATTTGTAAATGTATTTTATATTCTTCAATTGGTTTTCCATCTGCAAGTAATGTTTGCCAAGATTGGTTCCCAATTGTATAGGGCACTCCATTTTTTATTTTTTCAGTAAATTCAACTTGTCTTGATGCTCCATTTATTGATATAACCATTGAATCAACTGTATGTTTTGGTTTTTCAACATACGCATCAAAAATAACTTTACCTAAATCTCCTGAATACTCATAATCATTTCCTTCTCTGTATGATCTTGAAGCTTTGAATTGTTTTCTTCCATGATTTGCTGATTGCACAACCAATTCTGTATTAAATTCCTCATTTTCAGTTTCACTTAATTCTTGTTCTAGGCCATCCTGTGCTGCTATTGGAGTTCCTCTCCATTCTTGAGCATCTTGAACTCCTCCTTTGTTTAGGCAAGTGAATCCTAAAGTCAATAATAAACCAATGGAACCTACCCATGTTAATGAATGTCTCCATGAAAATTCAAATGGAAAATTATCATAATTCATTGTGATTCCTCCATAATTTTACTATTTAACTCAATAATATGAGCTGGTAATTCAAGAAAATCTTCAGGAGTAACTATTACATGATTATTTGTAAGAGGTTCTGTTACATCATTATCATTTTTAGCAATATAAATAATTCCAACTCGAATATCCTGTTCTCTATACTCATCTATTAATATCTCTGCCTTTTCCCTATTTCTTCTTCCTTGAATAGGACCTGTAACAATATATAACCATGACTCTTCAGCATTACCTCCAAATTGATCTTCTAATAATTCTAAAGCAGTATCTAATCTTTGGTGTACTCCAATTCCTTTTTTCATTACTCCATTTATAGTTGCATTGTATTCAAAATCTTGATCTTGAATAACCCATAAATCTTTATCAAATGCTCCAATCCATGTTTCTGTATTAGGTAAATCATGCATTGCATGATATAAACTCTCTACTGTAAATTCGATTGGAAAACCACTACTAAGTTTTCTCACTGAAGCACAATTTGAATATAATAATCCTAATTCAATTTTCTTTTTTTGATAATTTGGTTCAAGTTTTTGTTCAGGTAAAATAGGTTCATTTAAACGATCTCTAACTAAATTTTCTGCTAAAACAGGAACATCTATTTCATTCCCACTTAAACTTGAATCTAAATAAGAATGAACTATTTCACTAAATTGCCCTCTTAACTGTTCTCCAGTTTGTTCAGCTTCAGAACGTATTAAATGATGTGTAGGTCGAGTTGTTGCTTGAATTACACTCTGAGAAAGATTTAAGTATCTCGTAGCATAAGCTATACCTGCTACACCTAATCCTATTGCTAAATTGAAACCAATTATTGCTGATGACATTTTATCAAAATATAATTAAAATAATATTAATTATTTTAAATCAATATTATTTATAGTACCCCAATGACTATGTAAAACCTCATGAATAATTGCTTTACAATCCTCTGCAAATTGTTTTACAACTCGTTTTCTAGTTAAATTTTGTTGTAAAGTTAAAGGGACATAAATAATATCTTCTACTACATTTCTATAATCCCTTTCAGTCATTTGAGAATGATAAAGAACATTCATTCGCTCCATCCAATCTTTAGCTGTATCAGGAACTTTAGTCCATGCAGGTTTATGAAAATGTTTAGACCCTACACCATCCCCATTTGTATCAGGTTCTCTAAATGTAGTATTTTTCCAAGCTCCTTTGACACTTCCCATTTCATCATAAGATTCTCGGAGTCTCCTAAAATATCCTTTTATAGGAGAACCCCCATCTTTATGTAGATTTACATATTTTTTCATACAAATATAAAGATCAGATGCAAAATCATTTAATGCTTTATCTAAATCAGCAGATCTTACCTCAGGTTTTAACCTAACAGGTTTATATTTATCTGGTAATTCAGGTTTTACAGTTGTTACACCCCTATTATAATTTCTTAAATCTGTTTTATATTGTAAAACATCGTTTAATAAATCTCTATCAGTTTGATCTACAAATCTTACCGCAACAAATCGTCTTTTAAACGCTGGATCTAATGGTGTTGGAACATAAGTCATATTTCCACTCACAATCAATTTATGGTTTAACCAATCTAAGGCTACAACTCCTTCATGAGTATCGAAATCTTCATCTTTTCCTTGGAAAATATTATATAAGGATCGAAGTGTTTTTGGAGTACAATTTTGTACCTCATCAATAAACATTAATCCTTTAAATAATTCAGCAGTAGTATAATGGCTAGGTCTATCTACAATTCTTTGTAGACCCTCTTTAGTTACTTCAGTTCCTGTTCTTGTAAGAAAATCTCTTAATTTTCGATCTTCACTACCTGTAATTTTTGATCGATGAATTCCTAATTCATGTGCCAAATTTTCAGCAACCATAGTTTTTCCTGTATTAGTTTCTCCATCTAATAATATAGGAATTTTAAAATCTGATGTACTGTTAACAAGATACCAATAGACCCTATCAGCAACTGATAATGTTTCTGTTTTATCTCTATCTGTTGGATGAACATCTAATTTTTGGAAATAAGGAAAAGTATTTTCTTCTGGAACATATCTTGGTTCAATAATTCCTGAGTTATGTACCCAATCTAACCATCTCTGAGTAGGTCCTCTAGTATCTTGCTTTTTTGCCATTCTATTACCACCATATTACTCCTAAATAGGAGTTATATTAAAAAAATCAAAATGTTGCCCTTTATAAATCTTTGCTTTTAGTACTACTCAAAAGTGATAAAATAAAGGGGAAACCCCTATATATAGGTAAATCATTCCTAAAACCATGCAATATATAATAGAAAACTTAGAACCAAAACTCTCAAAATGGTGTATTTTAGAGTATTCTCACATAATTAAAATAGTAAAAAATCCTTTATTTACTAATATAAAACCAACAAATAAACTAAAAGCAGAGCAAAAATCAACACCAGTTAAAAAATTAAACTTGAAAAACGCTTGTATACTTGATCCAAACGCAAAAAAAACATTAACACCAAGCGATAAATTTGATTACCTCATATTTGGAGGCATCTTAGGAGATGATCCTCCTCAAAAAAGAACCAATCTAATAAATATGAAGGCTGAAAAAAGGAATTTAGGCAAAGAACAAATGTCAACAGATACAGCAGTATTAGTAGCAAAACTCATCACAGAAGGAACTCCCTTAGAAAACCTTAAATTCAAGGATGAAATAGAGATTCCCATGCAAGATAACGAGTCTGTTATCTTACCCTTTAGATATTTAATTGAAAACAACAAACCAGTATTAGCAGAGGGTTTAATTGAATACTTAAAGAAAAAACAGAGTTTCTAATTCGAAACATTTAAATATGTAAACGTATTACACATATTTTAACATAATATACTGGAGGCTATAAAAATGGTATCTGTAACATTAGCAGTTCCAAAGGAACTCAAACAAAAAATGGATAAATTCCCTGAAATGAACTGGAGTGAAATTGCAAGGCAGGCATTTAATGAGAGGATTGCTGATTTGCAATTTATTAACAAAATAAAATCTAAGAGTACATTAACAGAGGCTGATGCTCTTAGGATGGGAAAAGCTGTTAGCAAAGCTGTAAGTGATAGATATAGAAAATTAGCTGGATAAGATGAAAATTATAGTAGATGCAAATATCCTATTCGCAGCTTTAATCAAAGAAAATGTAAGTTATGATATACTCTACGAGAAAAGATTTAATTTCTTTACTCCAGAATATATATTCACAGAATTCACTAAGCATAAAGAAGAGATATTGTCAAAAACTGATCGTACAAGTGAGGAATTTTATAGAACCCTCAAAATTTTAAAAAGAAAAATATCAATAATTTCATTAAAAGACATAACTCCTTTCTTATCTGAAGCAGAAAAAACCTCTCCGGATAAAGATGACATTGTTTATATTGCTAGTGCATTTAAGCTAAATTGCCATATCTGGTCAAATGACAAAAATCTAAAAGAAAAGCAAAATAAAATAAAAGTTTATAATACCGAAGAGATTATGAAATTGTAAATGAACAAACAACAAACCAGTATTAGCAGAAGGATTAATTGAATACTTAAAAAAGAAGAAGAGTTTTTAGTTTATCTACTAGATTCATTCCTCAAGTAGACTAAACTCTCTCAATAGCAAAAAAGGTGCGTTTCTATCAGGAGTTAATTCCACATTTTTAGGTAAACGGTCTAAAGCAACAGTCAAAGACCCAAATTCAATAGAAGAGGGTGAATTTTGCGAAAACAACATTTTTATTTCATAGATTGCCCTGCCAGGAGTTTCATCCAAATTAGTATAAGGAAAAGGTTTAATACCCATAACTGTAAGAAAATCTGGAGGCAATTTTTGATCACGTCTCCAAATTCTACTTTCTGTTAATTCATTCACCATATAAATATCAGGGATGGTAATGGATGTATCTACTGATTCAGGCATTCCAAACTCTAAGCGTATCCTTTGTCCGCAAAGGCTTTCACCAAAAAAATTTGCAAAAACTTCATTATATTGATCTTGACTAAAATTCCTTATAAAAGAAAAATATTTTACCTCTTTTTCCAAAAACCGATCCCATCCCTCCTGTCCTAAGACAGGGATTAGTCGAAAAGTATAAGAACCCTCTGGATCTTGAATTGATCGATCTATGTGATAAACATTTGAAAATTTTTTAATGTCATCATCTCCAGGAATAACTACACAGCTTTCAGTTTGTTGAACTGACATACTGAAAAAGAAAACAGAAAAGTTTTATAATATTATCGATTTTTAAAGCAACATTTTTATAAAGCATTCCATTATTTTTTCTTATGATATGTTTTAAAATGAACAAACAACAAATAATCAAAAAAATAAACGAATTTACTTGGGAGCCTTGGCTAGAAAGACGCTTTGATCCATTTGTAACAAGTTTTTTTATGGAATGCTCTAATATTAAATGGTCTAAACACATCAATGTAGATCCAATTCAGCTTGATGCAGTTGCTTACCAAGATGATCAATGGTATCAATCAAAAAAAGTCTATGATTTAAACATACCAAGAATAGAAACATGGCTAAAAAGATCTTCTATCTTTGAATTATCAAAAAATAATAACTTATTTTACAAAAAAGCAAAGCAAAGAATTCTGCAACTAAACAAAGAAACAATTGATATCATAAAAAGATTTGAAGAAGTATTTGATATTCTCAGAGAAGCAACAATGTATGTCTATGCAACTCATCCTATTGAAGAATATTACACGAGAAAACTTAACAAAGAAGTTCCTAAATATGTAAAAAAAGATATTGATAAATTTATTGGCGATGCTTCCTTTCCAATAAAAAAGAATAAACATTATTATTTTGAACAAGCTATGAGAAACCAGGAATCTCCTAAAAAAATAGCTGAAGAGTTTGGTTGGATCAAATGCAGGTTTGCTTTTGTTGAACCATTTACTGAAGATGAAATTAAAGACCAAATGAAAAACCTTGCACATTCCGAAGAACCAAAACAAATTGAAATACCAAAACCTTTGCAAGAATTATTCAAAGAAGTAAAAGAACTTGTTTATCTTAGAACAGCAAGAACAGATGTTTTGTATGAATTACTTTTCCTAAGCAGACCAATTTTAATAGAAACAGCTAAACATTATAATATGACATTGCAAGAATTAAAAAATTGCACTGGACAAAGTCTAATTAAAGGAAAACCTGACAAGTATAATGATGATTATTGTGCATTAGGCTATAAAGATGATTTTTTCTTTTCAAATGAAAAGTTTATAACACATATTAAAAAAAATACAAGTAATGAAGTAAAGGGTATTATCGCTCAAACTGGTAAAGTAGCAGGAATCGTAAAAATATTGAAAGGAGTAGAAGATTTAGATAAAGTAAAGAAAGGTGATATCTTAGTTACTCAAATGACTTTTCCAAGTTTCTTACCTGCAATGAATCGTGCTGCTGCCTTTATCACAGATGAAGGAGGCATAACCTGTCACGCAGCTATTGTTGCTAGAGAAATGAAAAAACCTTGTATAATTGGAACTAAGAATGCTACTAAAGTTTTAAAAGATGGTATGAAAGTTGAAGTTAATGCTGATGATGGACTCGTTAAAATAATAAAATTAAAATAAAATTCCTAGCCTATATAATGCAGATCCCATCCATACTATAAATACAATGTAAGATAGAGCAAATGCCCAATGCAGTGGAATACCCTTCCAAAAATGATGTGTTTTTTTGCTATGATACATTGCTGTTGCAGTCATTATAGCATATCCTAAACAGTCTAGAACCAATAAATACCAAATTATTCTTTCTATCATATCTTCCCCTCTTTTATTATATTGTATTATTCGATTATATAAAGTTTACTTTTAAGAGGATAGAATCCAGATTAATTTAATAGTGATAAATTAGGGAAAACTTTTTAAAAACTATATTTTTTTGAACACATTTTAGGTTCTAGATTTGCTCCTCTCCCCCTACCTGGTAAGGGGAGAGGAGCAAATCAGTCAGTTATGTAAAATATAAAGGAAACAACTAGTTTTAATGCGCCGAAAAAAAAGATTATAGGCACAACAGTAAAAAAAGTTACTAATAATACCTTTTACAACTCTTAGAACAAGTATCATAATAATCATCATTGATAGGATCATACTTCTCATTACACTCTTCAGAACATCTCTTATGAATTTTATAAAGCAAATAATCTAAATAATCTCCATCATAGTGTAATGCAAACCTATCATATTTGTATCTATCATCATATCTATAATAATCATAGTATCTGTTATTATAGTAATTATCATAATACCTATGATATCTATTATCTCTGTATCTTCCATTATCATCGTATTCTTTATCTTTATATCGTTGATAATCATAATAATCTACATACCATCTTTCATCATAAGGAAATCTATCATACCTATACCTGTCATAATAATCCCCATCATAATATCCTTGGTATGAATAATAACCCCTATAATCATCATAGTCTCTATCATAGTATTCTGATCTTCTTACTTTACTAAGATGACTTGATAAAAGATCATAATCTGGTTGATCAATATAATTATTTGAATTTGTACTTTTCCATTGTCTTTGAGTAGATTCTTCAACTTCGTAAGTAGGTTCTTCAACAGTTTCAACTGGATCATCATAAACAACATAAGTAATTGCATTAACACTAGCAATAACTAAAAGAAACATTAGAATGAAATTAAATATTCTTCCCCCCATAATAATCACATGTCTTAAATCTTTAATAAACTTCCTGTTCAGGACACTCAGCTACACATCTAGCTATATAATTACTTTCTTTCTCATTATAAAAATCTAAACACAATCTAAATGCTTGAGTTCCTTCTTCATAATTATCAAAACACTTATCAAAGTCTAATTCAAAATCTCTGTCACAAAAAGTATCGCATCTCTTAACTCTATGTTCATTTTCTTGATCATAAAAATCTTTACATTCACCATCAAGAGGATGATAAGGATCATTATAATATTCTCTACAAATATTTGATTTTCTAAAATAACCTCTTCTTGAATCATAATCATCATATCGATCTGAATAACCATGTCTATAACCATATCTTCTATAATCAGAATTAAAAGTATCAACACTAGGTCCTGTTACCCATTGCCTATTAGCGTTTCCCCAATAATCAGAGCCATCTATAGTATAACTAACCTCTCCACCAATAATTCCTCCAGTATAAGGGAAAACTTGTTGAGGCTCTTCATAGATAACATACGTTAGAAAAGTAGCTCCTAGTAAAACAGCAACTAATACCAGACCATAATATGCCTTATCCCCCATGAAAGGTGAAAATATATTGTCATTTAAAAACTTTTGCTTAAACAATTATTTGATAGTAAAAAAATAATTACACCATAAAATATATAAACATACAAATTGTTTAAAATTGCATGAGTGAAGAACCAAAAGAAGAACAAACAGATTCACAAGAAGAATCTAAAAAAGAAGAAGAGAAAGGTATCACTATAAAAAAAGAAGAAAATATCCAAGAGTGGTATCAACAAGTAGTTCTCAAAGGTGAATTAGCTGATTTTTCTCCAGTAAAAGGATTTATGGTTATTAGACCAGATGGCTATGCTATCTGGCAGAGAATTATGGATTATTTTAACATTGTATTAAAAGAAATGAAAGTGAAAAATGCTTATTTCCCCTTATTAATTCCTGAATCCTTTTTTAAAAAAGAAGCAGAGCATGCAGAAGGCTTTGCTCCTGAGTTAGCCTTTGTCTTAAGAAAAGATGATGAAAAAGATAGATTAGCTATTAGGCCTACTTCAGAAACTATTATGTATGATTCATATGGCAAATGGATTAGATCTTGGCGTGATTTGCCATTAAAAATTAATCAATGGTGTAATGTTTTGCGTTGGGAAGTGTCTGATGTAAAATTATTTTTACGTTCTCGAGAATTTTTATGGCAAGAAGGCCATTGTGTCTATGCAACTGAAGATGATTGTGAAAAAGATACAAAAAAAGTGTTAGATGAGTATAAACGATTAGCAGAAGAACTTTTAGCTGTTCCAGTATTATCTGGTAAAAAAACTGAAAAGGAAAAATTCCCTGGAGCTAAAACAACTTATGCTATAGAATCATTTACTCCAGAGGGTAAAGCTTTACAATTAGGAACATCTCATAATTTAGGGCAAGGCTTTGCTCGAGTTTTTGATATTCAATTTGTAGATAAAAATGAAGATGAGAAAACACCTTGGCAGAATTCTTGGGGTATTTCTACTAGAATGATTGGCGCAATTGTAATGCAGCATGCTGATGATAAAGGATTAGTTTTACCTCCTCGAGTTGCAGAGCATAAAGTTGTTATTGTCCCAATTATGTTTAAAGGAAAAGATAAAGCAGTTTTAGAAAAAGCTCGAGATATTAGAGACAAATTAAAACAATACAATCCTATCTTAGATGATAGAGATGAGTATTCTCCTGGTTGGAAGTTTAATGAATGGGAAATGAAAGGAATCCCAATTAGAATTGAGATAGGCCCTAGAGACTTATTATCAAACCAAGTTATAGTAGTAAGAAGAGATACAGGACAAAAACAACCCATTAGCATAGGTAATGTTGGAAAATTAGTAAATAAATTACTCAATGAGATTCATGTTGCTATGTTTACTAAGGCTAAAGATTTTTTAGACTCTTCTATTATAGAAGTAGAGGATTTTGAAACCTTTGAAAAAGTTATGAAGAGTAAAAAATTAGCTAAAGGTTTATTTTGCGGTAAAACTGATTGTGAGAATCAAATTAAAGAAAAAACACAAGGAACTAGTAGATGCATTCCATTAGATGAAGATAAAAAACAAGGTAAATGTATTCATTGCAATGCAGATTGTGATACTATTATTATATTTGGGAAAACATATTAATTAGTTTCATTACCTAATCCAAAATCTTTGTAAAAATCTTCCTTATCAGTTCTAGTTAAGTATCCTTTTTGGATTCTATTCTTTCTCACTTCAGAGACAGGTTTATATTTTGGTTTAGAAGATTTTAGAGGAGTATTTGTTTTAGAAGGTTCTGGGGAACTATTGTTAGGAGGATATTCATAACCAGAAACATCATTTGGATCAAAACCCTCAGAATCATAGTCTCCTTTTTGAGGATATCTAATTATTTGTCTAGAATCTGCTATGTTTCTAGCTAAAAATCCTAGTCCATATGCTACTTGATGAGTTACAAAAGGACCTAACATCCATTTAGCACCTTCTTTTGAAGCTTCCCAAAATCCAAAATTATCCATATAATCTGCTCCAGCAAAAAAACACAATCCCATAGCACCATAGGATGCAGCTAATTCAACAAGACTTTTAGGTTTAAAAAAACGAGATAATGAGCGTAATTTTGATTTTTCTAACCTTCCTTCAATTCGTTCATTTGCATCATAAGCACCTCTGAAAATACCAGATAACACATTTAAACCTAATGCACTCATTAAAGAAATACCTTGAAACCAATCAAATTCTCTTACAGGAAAAATTATATCAAACTCAGCCATATTAGCAATATCTTCAACATTAAATGGTTCAGTTGCTCCTCCGACTCCCATAACAAGCAAATTACACACTCATATTTAAAAATTATCCCAATATTTAATTACTATTCTACAATAGCAAAAAGCTTATAAATAATGAGTGATTTATCTCCCTAATTGGGGGTAATACATATGAAAAAAATTTATCTTATGGGAATTTTAGCAATAATTTTCTTATTCGCAATATCAAATGTGAGCGCATCATTCTTAAGCATTATAGATGTTGACGTTAAAGTTGATGGCGATAAAGAATCAGGAATATCAACATCCGGTGGAAACATTGATGTAGAACCTGGTCAAAAAGTACAAATAAAAATTAAAGTTCAAAATGCTTATGATTCTGCTGCTGCAGATCCAGAAATAACAGATGTTGAAGTGGAAGAAGCAGATATTGAAGATATTGATGACGATGATGA
>CALCXY010000062.1 GCA_937906345.1 Candidatus Woesearchaeota archaeon
TTTCATCAACTTCTGAACAACTACCTACTTCAAATCCAAAATTAAAGATACAATCTTTTTTATAAATAAATGAGGTTCCATCACATTCTAATAATGACATTTTATCATCTGCACATTTTTGTTCACCTAATGTACAACCACCATTATTTGGAGGAGGAGAATTACAAATTCCACTAGTACATCCATTTTGACAATTATCTATAATTGCAATAACATCTCCTTGACATTCCTCTACTTTAGTTCCATCTGCAGTACATCTTTTTCCAGTAAATCCACAACCTTGTTGAGGTGTGTCTTCTATAACTGTAAAAGCATGCAATGACCATCTGTTACAAGCATCTTGAGTAATACAACCGCACTTAAAACCTCCTAAATTAGGGTAGTTTTTACAAACATATGAAAGAATAAAATTATCCCCTCCAATATTAAGAGTTGAAACATCTACATCAATAAATCCTCCTCCTGAATCAGCAGTATAAAATCTTTTTGATTGAGTTGGATCATCAACATATAAAGGAGTATGTACATTAGTATCTGTTAGTTTATCAAGATCAAACATAGATGATGAAGGTTTATTTTTATTACTTATTGGGAAAACTCCCCAAACATATCCTCCAGGAATATTAGATTTAACAAATATCTTTAAAGTTTGTTGGCCAGGTGTTATTGTAAAAGTATCAAAATCAATATTAGCATCTGATGCATCATTTCCTATAATAAACATAGGAGCCTTACTATCAAAGATATTATAAGGGGGTGCATACCCAACACTTAATAATTGATCAAATGCAACACTTGCTTCACCTAGTGGTGAATTAGATTCTCCAGGAGATCCGGGTGGTGGTGGTAATTCATTTGAAGATTCTGAACATCCTATTAAAAGAATAAATATTGATAAAATAATTATTAATTTTTTCATAAATTACACCTTTTTTTATTTTATTGAGTTAATGGTATTTAAATGTTGCGACAATAAATTTAAAGAGTATTATGTGTTAAAGCAATCTGGAGGGGATATAGGGTTATTGTTTTCATCAACTTCTGAACAACTACCTACTTCAAATCCAAAATTAAAGATACAATCTTTTTTATAAATAAATGAGGTTCCATCACATTCTAATAATGACATTTTATCATCTGCACATTTTTGTTCACCTAATGTACAAGTTGTTTGACAAATATCATTTACACACTCTTCAGGAGCTGTACAAGTAACAGCTGCAGGTAAATTACACGCTATTTGCTTTGATTCTCCACAATCATTTTCTTGTGTTATAGTTCCAGTACAAGCCTCGCAGGTAGGTGAACAACTACAAGAAGAAACATCATGGAATGTGTTATCACAAATCTCAAAAGTATGAATTCTAAATTTATTACATGCAAAATCACTAGCATCTCTGCAACCACACCTATAAACATTATTATGCTTAAAACAAGAATATCCTAATGCATAATGGATCTCCTTTCCATCTGTTGATAAATCATATTCAGCAGGTGTTAATATAGCAGTAGCTTGAGCACTATTATCAATAAATCCTTCACTATCTTGTGTTCCAGGTAAACTCACCTCTTTCCAAGGGTTTGAAGCATCAATAGTAGATACAAATGCCTTATTATAAATTTTACCACCTGGATGATCAATGTTTAGTTGAATCTCTACATTACTTCCAGGAGTTATGGGATACTTATCTTTATCAATAAAGAAAACAACTGGTTGAGTATTACTATGCATATCTTTAATATTCCCATATCCTTGAAAAAACTGATACGCATTTCCTAATAAAGGATTAAAATTAATCTCACCAGGTAAGGGAATATGATCTGAATCAGTGCATGATAGTATTGCAATTAAACATACTAAAAAAAATACGACCAAACCCTTTTTCATATTATATTTTCTAGAATTTATCTATTTAAATCTTCCTACAAGTTAAATTATTGTATGTGTTTCATCACTTCGAATTTCTACAACAGAATTTTCAAAATCTTGATCTACTTTTCTTCCATTTACAACTGTTTCTTCAACAGATCTTTCAGTTGAAGGAACTGGAATTAATGCAGTAGGATCATCAAAATTAGACTTAATTAATAAATCAGATAATGATTCTGCATGATAAAATCCTTTCCTCGCTTGTAATTGATCTAAGTCTCTTAAAACTTCGAGTGGTGTTTGGTATCTATCTTTAGGATTTTTACGAATCATATGAAAAAGCATGGTTATAAGATTTATTGTAAATTCAGGTCGTCCATTTTCTTGTCCTAACATCTGAGGCAATATCTCTGGATCAGTATGTGCCTTTAAGGTTGCAATCCCACTTTCTCTCTGGAAAGGAACTCTACCTGTAAGCATTTTATACCATACACATCCTAAGCTGTATATATCTGACCGAATATCCACTTTTAATCCATTTCCCTGTTCAGGCGATGAATAATTTGGGGTTCCTACATAGGTTCCTACTCTAGTTCCTGTTGCTGTTTCTACTGATTGAATATCCAAATCAGGATCTGGAGCTGTTAAAACAAAGGGTTGATCATTTTCATATACTGCAAGTCCAAAATCCCCCACTCTAACTCTCTTAAGAGAATCTAAAAAAATATTATCAGGTTTAATATCTCTATGCACAACTCCAAATTTATGTGAATGAGCTAAAAAAATGAGCATCTGCCATACAATTTTAATACCAGAGTCTATATCCATATTACCTGAATTGTTTAGTTCTTTTTCAAGAGTAGTTCCTGGAACAAATTCCATAGATAAATAGAGATCTCCATTTGATAATAATCCATGTTCATATAAATCTACACTATTAGCACCTTCTAAATCATACATAATATCTGCTTCTCTATTGAAACGTTGCATTAAAAGAGGAGTTTCTACTGAGTTATTATTAATCACTTTAAGTGCAACAGATTTGTTTGATTGCTTATCTAGAGCATGATACACATTAGAATTAGCCCCTCTCCCAACATTTCTATAGATATAAAATTCAGAACCCTTTTCTGTTTGTACAAATGAACTATACCCCACTTCTTCACTCTTCATGATTATCCAATATAATTAACATCCTCTCCCATATTCTGCTTTAACTTTTTGAGAGGATCGGTTCCAGGTAATGTTTGTAAGTCACTAGGCTTAATAAATCCTTTTTCAATCTCTTCAATTTCTTTATCAAGCTCTCCAAATTTAATATTAAAATATAATTTTTTTGATAAAACTTTTAATACTTCTCTTGCACCTTTAATGCCTAAATACATAGGATGTCCATAGGTCTCAGCTAATAAGCATACTGCATCCATATTAGCATTTTTAGCCATACCAATAAGTAATCCTGAAACTCCTACTATTGGTCCAACAACTCCATATAATTTTTCATTTAACTTAGTATCTTTTTTGTATTTTTGAATTATTTTTTTAGAATTTCCTGTTAAATAGATTTTTGGAGATTTTGGAATATCTTGTAAGCCAATCCCTCCTAAGGTAATTATTTCATCTCCTTTGTGAGATTTAAAAAACTTTATTATTTCTTCACAGAATTCATAACAACTAATTTCATCAGTAGGTTGCACATCTCCTACTAATAACAATACATCGTTCTTTTTACACTTTTTATGATAAACTTCAATACTAGGCATTTCAATTAAATTTTTCTCATTAATGAAAACTGAATGAGGAAATGTTTTTGATTTCATAGTCATAATTTTTTTAGCTTCTAATTCATCCACTAAAAAATCTACAGCAACTTTTCCTACATTTCCAATTCCTGGCAAGCCTTCTATTAAAATAGGATTTTTTAATTTTGGTAATTTACTTTCATTAACAATTTTCCAAGTGCTCATAGTATTCCCTCTTTAGATAATTGGGGTTTTAAAACCTTTCTTCTATAATCTCCATATTTATCTTCTGGTGAAAACTTAGGAGGTTTAACAGGACTTGTTTTTTCCCCACAAGTGCATATTAGTTTCATAGTATAGGTATTACATGATTGACACAATAGAATATGTTTCATTCTTCGTCCCTCTCAAAGCTTATTAATCCATTACTACTTTCAAAGCTTGTAGTTATTTTATCAACAGCTTTTTTCAAAACTTTTTCAGCTTCCTTAAAATCTGAGGATATTACTCTTACACTATATTTGCCAGCACCATTATAGCTTATTGAGATATCTCCCTTTAATTTTGAAACACTTAAGAGGCTGTTTTTAATATGAACTACTCCCTCAGGGTCATAGGTTTTCATAAGAAGCTTTCCACTAATAGAAACTTCTCTAGGTTTAATCTTTTCAGTTATGGAAGAAACTAACGCTTCTTTAATTTTATCATCTATATCAAATTTATCAAAATTTTGAGCACCTTCTGAGATAGATTCAAAAAAAGGATATACATTTTCAAAATCTTTAGGCAAAGATTCCATAATTTTAGTATGTAACTGCTCTGGTTTAAAATTGAATTGTTTTGCTAGTCCTTCAATAATCTTTTCTGCAAATTGTTCTTTTTTTATCTCTTCTAATTTAGCTCTTCTCTGGCCTTCATTAACTCTTCTTAAACTTAAATCAATATGACCTTTTTCTTTATTAATTCTAAGAATTTTACAAACAATGACTTTTCCTTCTTTAACATAATCTCTAATATTCCTAATTCTACCAGGGCTTACTTCTGAGATGTGAATGAGTCCTGATTTACTATACTCATCAAGTTTAGCAAAGACAGAGTGATGCTGAACACCTGTAACAGTGCATAAAACCAATTCATCTTCTTCTGGGTATCCTTGTTTTTTTAGTAACATTTTTGTCTGGCAGCAGAACCAAAACCAAAAGTTTTGTGTTCTGCAGTCTTATTTTGGTCGAGCTTTTTGCCGTGGAAAAAAGATCGTACTAACTCATCTTCTTCTGGGTATCCTTGTTTTTTTAGTAACATTTTGGTTTAGTTTTTTTTAGGTTGGTATTTTATATTAGTATCATGTTATAAATAATGATGTGATAATATATAAATCTTCAAGAATTATTGCAAAACTTCTAAAACTCTTCCTTTAATTTTAGATTTTCCCCCAGTAGGGTTTGCTAATTCTTGTTCACATACTAAACATTTTACTAGTGATGCAACCTTTCCAAAAATAATCTGCTCATTTTTGCATTTTGGGCATCTTATTTTGATAAATTTACTATCAGATTCTTTCATTGCCATGCTGATTGTTATTTGTATTTGATTTATAAACTTATTGGAATTTATTGAGGCGCTGTCCTAAAAATGTGTAATTTTTTTCGGCACTTTGTAATAGAATCTTGTTTTACTCAGGGACCTATACTTCTTCTTCAATTTCTCTCCCCCTTACCTTGTAGGGGGAGAGAAATTGAATCTGATAGATAATTTCATGAGGAGATAGGAAAAATCTCTGTAACAAGTATACTCTCCTTAAAAGGAGTAAGCATGTATTGTTAAGTAAGCGGGAGCTATTTTAGCTAAAAAAATTATTTCTTCTTGATTTT
>CALCXY010000063.1 GCA_937906345.1 Candidatus Woesearchaeota archaeon
CTTTTTCTTAGTATCATGATAATCTTTTTCTATGTCCTCTTTAGCTTCAATAACATCTCCTAGCCTTTCAAAAACTCCTTCATCCTTCCTGCGAGTTTTAAGTCTGTCAATGATACTCTTTCTAACTAAATCAGGCCTCTTAGGTTGTATTCTAGGAAGTTTTTCTGTTGGCTTTTGCATTGGAGCTCCAACAAATGGTTTAGTATCCATAATTGGTTTAGGAATTACCTCCTCAATTTTTGGTTTCTTTATTTTATGGAAATGATGGATCATAAATCCTCCTAAGAGTAATACAACAAGTGTACTTGGAATAATAAACACAAAAGGATTCAATGGCTCTTTACAATCTTCTGGACAACTATTTTCATTTTCAGATGAATCACAAAGAGAATCTCCACAAACCACTACTTTACAAGCTCTACAAGGCCCTCCACAATCTACTTGTTCTTCACCTTGGTTCCTTAATCCATCTGAACAGGTAGCTCTTGGTCTTGGTTGTTCAACTATAGGTGCTTGAACTTCTTGAGGTTTTGGTGTTTCCCTAGGCTTACTAGGAACACCTGCTCCTGTTGTGATTCTTTTTGGAGTACAAGTTTGCTCTTCTGCTGGTTTATCTTTAGGACATGCATTAGTATTAATACATTTTCGAGTTTGTTTTCCAGAGGCAGGACAATCTAATGGACTATATGCTGAACAGGTCCATTTTGGTTCACAAGGAGGAGCAATCTCTTTATCCTTAAGTTTTGCACTAGGTGATCGTGTTCTATCAACTTCTCTTCTTTCAACACATTCTTGACTTCTACATCTTTCATTTGCACCGCAGTCCTCATCCTCAACACATTCTGGTTCTGGGATAGGCTCTGCACAACTTCCAAAATCATTACATACAAGTCCTTCTAAACATTGTGCATTTGATCTACATTCAACAAAAATAGATTCTTTACATAATCCTCCTAAACATTCAAATCCATCTGAACAGAAGAAATCACTAGTACATTTTGCATCTTGACCTCCACAATCTACTCCGCAACTAGTTACATCTTCTCCTTGTTCTGGTTCACATTTTTTATTTCCACAAAAATCACAAGTAGAGGTATCCCATAAACAAGTATCTCCACAATTAGCAGTACCCACACCTAAACCAAGATCTAAGCAATTTGTACTCATATCAAACTCACAATCTTCTCCAACCTCTATACTATTATTATTACAAGTATAACAACTTGTTACATTAATATCAGCAGATCCACATGTAGGGTTTGGAGTTATACATGAAACTCTTCCTCCTGTAAAATTAAATCCTGTATCTCCAGGTATGTTTGTACAAGTAAGGGTTCCTGGGTCTCCTAAATCACATAATTCTTTTTTCCCAGTTTCTTCATAAAAATCTTTATGATCTGCAGCATTATCTCCACAAACAGGTTCTTTTCTACATATTCCTTGTAAACACAATTGGTTAGATTCACAGTCTGCATTTTCTAAACAAGTGTTAGCTGCATTAGTCGTAAAGGTAATAGCTGATGATGAACCTGTATTACCTGATGGGTCTGAAAATTCAATTATGAAATTATGATCAGTTTCAGGTTTTAATCCAGTAACCACAGTATTATGTATTTTATTAAATGATTTATCCTCTTTAGTTACTTTTGTATTAGTTACATCTTCTGAAACAAGTATTGCTCCACTTGTTTTTTCATCAGTTTCCCAATGTACATTTATTTTATTTTTCTGTGTAGTAAAGAGGACATTAGTTATTTGTGGTGCAATAACATCTTTAACTTTGTTATAAGAAATATTGAAATCAGTTTCAGTTTTAGTACCTATAGCTCCAAAACTATCTGTAAACTTACAAGTAATATCATAGAATCCTTCTTCTACATCTGGTAACTCTATAAAGTGATGATCATTTTGATCGCTAATAGTTAATTGTTTAGTAACTAATTCCACATTATTTTGTTTTATAGTAATAGTTGATAATAAACTCTTATCATTCTCATTTACATCACTACCCCAGCATTCAAATCTTATTTTTTTTGCTAAAGCATTTAATGGTTCATATTCAATATGTGTTGCTATTGGATCGCTATTTATGAGATTCAATCCTGTTAAAGCATTGGTTAATCCACTCACATTTTCCCCATCATCCATAATACAATGAGTAATATAAGTTTGTCCAACTACACTATTATTTACATTCCAATCATAGACAAAGCTTTGTAGATCTTCATCAAACACCATCTGAGCATTAAAGAGGAGATTCCATAATGGAACACTATCTTCCATAATAAATAGATTAGCACTTAAATCTTTTGTAAGACTTTCAGCATCTGATCCTCTACAAGATAGTTGTACACTTTCTCCAACCTCTACCCCATTTTTATTTGAAAGTACACTTGTTATTTTTGGTGCAATATTTGGACATACTCCAACATCTTGTGGGCAAGTTTGACATAATTCTCCATCATCTATAACTCCATTTCCACAAGTTCCTGTGCATACTCCAAATTGACAAGTTAATCCACCTGTTACATTACAATCTGTATGAGTATTACATAAAAATCCAGAATTACAAGGATCACAAGTTACCCCTCCACAATCTATATCTGATTCATTATGTATTGTTCCTATTTGATTAAGGAATCCATCAGTGCAATTTTCTCCTCCAAAGAATACTTTAAAGTTTAATGTGTTAAAGTCTTCTTCAAAATTATCAGTAAAGCAAGTCACAGTTTCTGAATAATCTCCTTCTAATAATTCTTTAAATTGGAACAAGTAATGTAATCTATCCCTTGATATGAATTCTTCTTGGTCAACTCCTGTTACACACTGAGCTTGTTTGTTTGTAGTAACCAGTGCAAGTGCTGTATTATTTGCAATAATTGGATTAATCTCCACTTCAGTTATAGCAAAGAGTTGATCACTATTAATCTCAATAGGAACTTGAACACTCACTGTTCTTCCTGCTTTACTTTTACATAATGCCTCTATAGTATAAAGATTTTGAGCAACATCAAAGGTATTAAGGAATACATCATGGTCTTTAGCAAATAAATTCTTTTCAAATCCTGGGAATTTCCCTTCAATTCCAGTTTCTTTAACATTTGAATCCTGATATGAACAGATAGTATCCTTATCAGTTGTTACTTTAAGAGTAGTTGTTTCAGGACTATCAGTGATTGGATTTGGTTCTGCTAATGCATTTACAATAATAGGATCATTATGATCTATTATTATTTTGGATTGGAATGCAACAATCTTATCTAATAATGGATCCTGACATTTTACAAATATTCCTCCTGTCTCAGCTGGAATTTCTATAGTTGCTCCTATATGGGTTGAATCTCCAGTTTGTGAAAATGCATCCATACTATCATAGTTCCTATTTAATCTACTATATCTACATACTGCAGGCCTACTAGTGCTTACTTCAATAGGGACTATATTCTCTGGAGCAAACCCAAATGCTGGGTTAATAAGTTCTATCTCTAATTCAGTTAATTCTTTACACTCATCCTTGTTACAAATTTGATTTTCTGGACACTCTACACCCAGTCCAAATTCAAAGCATTGATCACCATTAAAATCTCCACAAGTTTGTAAAGTATATGCATCGCAAGTTGTTTCACCTAATGTACATTCACTAGAACAAGTAGCACACACATTATTTTCGTTGCAAGTTAATCCAGTTTCACAATCAGTATCTATTTTACATCCTACATCAAGTACACATCCATCACATTCACTTCCCCCACAATCTAAACCAGTCTCATTCCTATTTTGTAAACCATCTGTGCAATTCTCTGGAATTCCCCCTATATGAACAACAAATTCTACATTCAGTGAATCTTCTTCCAAGTCTTTTAGAGAAATACATTCAACATTTGAGAGATAATCTCCATTTTCTATAGGATCAATAGCTAAACTGTGTTTCAAGAAACTTTGATCACTTGTCATTTGTTCTTTTCCACCTTTAGTATTTTCTGCAAAACAATCTGCTTGTTTATTTGTGGTTACATCAATAGTTGTTTTATCTTCAATAATGAATTTCTCTGTAAAATCACTTATTTTAAAGGAAGAATCTAAACTTAATCCAATACTCACCGATTCAGTGCTAATTAATCCTGCTTTACTAGAACAAGCAATAGTAAATGTATGTATAGGTTCATCAATAGCCATAAATGGAGTTTCTTGTAAATGCTCAGTTACATACTCATTTTGTTCAACTCCTGGAAATTCATTTTCCATAGCTTCGAAAGAAGCTGTAAACTCATCAAATTTGCAAATAGCAGGTTTATCAGTAGTAAAGCTTAGAATTGCTTTTTCTGGAACCTCAATAATAGGATTTGGATCAGCATTTAAACCAATAATAGTAGGAGGTAAAGAATCAACATTTATGATAAATTGCTTTGTTACTATAGTATCCTCATTACCTTCCAAATTAGTAGTAGCAAATTCTGTTCCACCAGGATTTGACGGATCAAAGGAATCCCTACATTTTACATAAATAGGACCTCGTTTTCCAATGATTTGATATTCATCTAAAAAGTGTTCTTTATCATCAGTAGATGTGAAATCATTCATATTCTCAAAGCTAACATCCCTTCTAGAATATTTACAATGAGCTACTCTAGATGTTTGAACATCTACACTAAATTTGTTTTGAGAAGCTGCATTATTAACTGGTGATTTCAAATGTATCTCTAATGCAGTAAAATCAGCACATTCATTATTTTTACAAAACTGTCCTAATGGACACAATTCAGGCTTTGTTGTCTGGAAACAACTATCTTTATCATTTTCATTAAGAGTTTCTTTACATGTCCTAATAGAATACCATTCAATTTCATCACAAATAGTTTGACCTTCCTGTGAACATTCTATCCCATTATGTATCTCATTTTCACAGAAACCAATAATATCATTTACCATACAACTATTTGAACATGCATCATTATCAATCTCATTGCCATCATCACATTCTTCTCTATCATCTAATTCTCCATTTCCACAAGTAAGAACACATTTTTTAACATCATTTCCTATACAGCTATGTCCTAACATACAATCAGAATTAATAGTACATATTTTTCCTTCTAAGCAAGGATCACATTCACTTCCTCCACAATCTACATCAGTTTCTTCTCTATTCATTTTTTCATCAAAGCAAACTTCACTGGAAGTATCAAATACTTCAAAGGAAAAATCTTTTCTTGTTCTCTCACCCTCAAGATTTTCACAACTTAATCCTATAGGATACATACCTTTTGTCAAACCATCTAGTTGTGCAGTATGACTTATTCCTAGTGTATCAAAGGTATGTGTTACTCCATTAAAGACATATTTACAATCAGCTTTCTTATTGGTCTGAATATCTAATAAGATATTTTGTTTAAGAACTACATTTGGAGTATTAATTTGGGTAATCTGTAAAGGCATATCTAAATCTACAGTTACAGTGATAGGAACAGTAGCAATTCTCTCAGCTTTATTCATACATGCGATATTAAAAACATGCTGGGGTTGATCTATTGCTAAAGGCTTAGTAGTTTTTTCATGTTTTAACTTAAATATTGATTCTTCAAAATCAGGGAACATATTATCCATTAATCTAAAGTTTGGCTGGTCAATATCAAATTTACATAAGGCTTCATCATCTGACACAACAGATAAAATAGTAGTCTCTGGAGGCTCAACAATATTTTGAGGACTTGCTGTAACACTAACTTTAGGATCACTAGTATCTACATAAAGCTCAAAATTTTCTTTAAAGAAATCTCCTGTAAAACTATCTTGACACATAACATATACTTTTCCTTGTTCTCGTGTCATACTAAAGTCAGGTAAAAAGTGATAAGTAGATCCTTCTACATTATCTGATACTACACATTTTCCACCATTACAAGTTTCTCCTAAAGGACATGTTCCGCAAAATGTGTCTCCACCACACCCATCATTTAAGATTCCACATTCTTGACCTACATCTCTACATTGTTTTTTAATACATGTTGGGTCTATTGGTGCATCTGGAAGTTTTACTTTGCAGTTTCCTTGGTTACAAATAAATCCTTCTGAGCAGGTTCCACAATTTTGTTGTTTACCGCAGTTGTCTATGATGTCTCCGCATTCTTTTCCTAGGCTAGTGCAATCTTTGGATATGCATCCTGGTGTTGTTGGTGCATCTGGTAGTATTGCTTTACAATTACCGTTATTGCAGGTGAATCCTGTTGAGCAGGTTCCGCAGTTTTGTGTAAGCCCGCAGTTGTCTATGACATCTCCGCATTCTTTTTCTAATTGTCCGCATGATTGTGATATACATTGTGAGGAGTCTGCATTGCATTTTCCTCGATCACATATTAATTCATCTGAGCATATTCCACAATTTTTTACACGGTTACAATTGTCTATGATGTCTCCACATTCTTTTTCTAATACATCACATGAGTGTGATACACATCCTGGTGTTGTTGGTGCATCTGGTAGTATTGCTTTGCAGTTTCCTTGGTTGCAAATAAATCCTTCTGAGCAGGTTCCGCAGTTTTTAGTTTGTCCGCAGTTATCTATGACATTTCCGCATTCTTTTCCTAGGCTAGTGCAATCTTTGGATATGCATCCTGGTGTTGTTGGTGCATCTGGTAGTATTGCTTTACAATTACCGTTATTGCAGGTGAATCCTGTTGAGCATATTCCACAATTTTGTGTAAGCCCACAATTATCAATAACATCTCCGCATTCTTTTCCTAAACTAGTGCAATCTTGTGATATACATTGTGGTTGAGATGTATCACAAGGTAGTCCTGGTTCACATAGTATAGCATCTCCTTGAATAGCCACTTGTGAACCATCCTCTCCTCCAGTTAATGTTCCACTAGCAACTCCTTCTCCAGAAAATTTATATGTAAACTGGGTTTTTCTAATATCAAGAACTGCTTTGTATAAAACTTCCTCACCATTTTCATTTGTAAAAGATTTTACAGGATTTACAAAAGAAGCACCTTTAAGAGTTTCTTCTAATACAAAGAATTCACTATTCCCTGGCTCAACTGTTAAGGTAACAACATCTCCATCTATAGTTCTAGTAGCTGAAAAACTATTCTTTGTAGAAACTCCTGGACTAGCTGGAGGTGGAGGTAAACCACTTGTTGCAGTAAATGCTCTACCAACAGTTATTCCTTTTAAGAAATTTATAAACCTTGTAAAGATTCCTGGTTTATTATCTTCAACTCCAGTTACTGCACCAGTAATAATATCTCCAAACAGATTATCTGTCTCAACTCCTCTTCTATTCAATTCAATCATATTATCAAAAGAAACATCAAATTTCCTATATCTACAAATAGCCTTTCTATTAGTCTCTACTGCAAAGTCAAAGGTATTAGAAGGTGCATAAGCATAAGTTGGTTCAGCTAATGTTATTTTGAAAGGCAGAGGATCTTGACATGCATTATCTCTACAAAGTTTTCCTTCTTCACAAGCTTGAGCCTCTAAATATTCTAAACAATTATCATTATTAATATCACCACATACTCTTGTTCCATATCCATCACATACAATATCTCCTATCTCACATTGATTTTTACATGTGGCACAAATTCCATTATTACAAGTTAAAGTATCTTCACAATCCTCATTGAGAGTACATCCTTCATTTACAGGACAAGGATCACAGAAAGGACCTCCACAATCTATTCCTGTTTCATCCCTATTGTTTATAGTATCACTACAATGTGCTGGAACTCCTCCAGTAAATGTCTCAAAATTAAGTATAGTTTCATCTTCTTCAAAGTTTTGAGTTGAAACACATTTTATTTCATAGGAAAATTGATTATTAATTAAATCGGAAAGTTCTAAAGTATGGGCTGCTCCATCAATACTTTGCATTTCTACAGGATTTGTTGGATCATTTTGATCGATTGATATACAAGTCGCATGTTTATTAGTACTAATTTTTACATCTACATCTTTACTTTCAATAAAACTTTCTGTAAGAGGAGTTATCTTAAACGCACTTTCTAATTGCATTCCTACACTAAGATATTTATAAGACTCTACAAGTGCTTTACTTTTACAAACTATGTTAAAAGTATGTTGAGGAACATCAATTGTGAGGGGTTTAGTAGTTACACTATGAGTTAAAGAAAACTCTTCATTCTCTGCACCTGGGAAGAAATTACTCATTAAATTAAAATCCTTAGTATTTTCATCATATTTACACATAGTTTCCTTATCTGTTTCAAAACTAATTTGTGTAGTTTCTGGAGTATCAACAATTGGATCTGGAGTAGCTTTGAGATCAATAAATTTCGCTGGAGCACCATCAATATCAATGATAAATCTTTTCCCAATTTCTTCACCATTAAAACTATCTTTACATTTTACATATAAATTGCCTTTTGAAGTTAAGATAGTTAATTTTCCCTTGTGATTTTTCTTTCCTGTTGATACAAACTCATCCATATTAGTATAATCTACATCTCTATTTGATTTAACACATTCTGCATCACGTGAAGTTTCAATTTCAATATTAAAGATATTGATTGGAGATGCTAAAAATTTAGGTTTTACAAGATCTATTTTTAATTCTTCGAAATCTATACATTTATTATTCTCACAAAGCTGTCCAGTTGCACAATCTACTGCATCTGTTGTTTCAAAACAGGTATCTATATCAAGATCTTTTTTACAAGTCTTAACTTTAACTTTACTATCTACATCACAAATAGTTTGACCTTCTTCAACACATTCTACTCCATTATAAACCTCATTTTGACAAAATGTAATTTCCTCATTAAGTAAACATTGATTACTACATTCATCATTATCAATAGTATTTTTATCATCACACTCTTCTCGAGGATCCAACTCAAATCCTGTGCCGCAAGTATCTACACAAGTCTTTGCTCCATCTGATCCTAAACAAGTAAATCCTAAAGCACAATCTTCAAGAACTAAACAATTATCACCAACTACACTACAAGGTTCACAAACACTTCCTCCACAATCAATATGAGTCTCCTGCATATTTTTAGCATTATCCTCACATGCTTCTATTTCTTCATCATAGATAGTGATAGTGGTTGAATCAGTTGCAGGTTCTTTAATAGTAGACTCGCAATTAAAAGCAAGTGGATACACACCTTTTTCTAAAACAGTAAATAGTGCTGTATGTTTTATGCCATCTGCTTGCATAGAGAATTGTTCATTATTTGAAGTATAGGTGCAATCAGCTTTTTTATTAGTTGTAATCTCTAGAGGTACTGATTTTTCAAGTGTAAACTCTGGTGCAGTAATTGAAGTAATAGCAAACTCTGATTTAAATAATAATTGTGTTTTTAGAGTTTTTGGAACAATCTTTCCTGCTTTGTTTTTACATATAACAAAGAGTGTATGATCAGTTTTCTCTGTATCTAGTAAAGGAGTATCTCTTTGATGTGTTGTTGAAAAATCATTCACTAACTCCTCATTAAAATTATACTCCATTTCATCAAAGGATTTTGAGGTTATATCAAGTCTACAAACAGTATCTTCATTAGTCTCAATATGAACTGTTGTTTTTTCTGGAGGTTCTAATATTGGATCTGGATCTAAGAAAGTCCCAGCTGGAACAATCTCTGGTCCACTAGTATCAATAGATACTTCAAATTGTTTTTTAATTTCATTTTGGGTTAAAGAATCTTTACAATTTACAAATAATATTCCTGAATCTCTTGGTAAAGTTAATCCTTCTTTTTTAAAGAAAGTTTTCTTATTTGGATCAAAGTCAAGTGAAAGATGATTTGCAGATTCCGAACATATTCCTCCAGAACAAATTTTCCCTTCTTCACAAGTTCCACATGTTCCTGCACATCCATCAAATCCGCATTCTTTTACTTTACCATTATCAGAACAATCAGTATCTCCTATAGTGCATCTAAATCCTAATTGAGGGCCATTGTCTTCTGCTTCATCTTCATTAGTTGATTCCTCATTTTCTGTATCTGCTTCTCCTGTTTCTTCACCTTCAGAACTTAATACACTTATTTCTTCTTCAACTGGATCAATTGTTTCTTGGAAAGGCTTATTAAAGTCTTTCATATTATCAAAGGAAACATCAAATAATTCATATTTACAATCAGCATCTCTTTGTGTTTCTATTAAAAGATCAAATCCATTTTTATCAGCAACATTAAATTCTGGTTCTAGTAATTGAATCCTTAATGGATCAATAATATCACATTTATCATTGTTACAATATTCTCCTTCAGGACACTGACTAGAAGCACTCCATTCTAAACAATTATCTAGAGTATCTTCATTTTCTTCATCAAATTCTCCACAAGTTCGTATTCCAAACCCATCACATATTTTTTTACCCACTTCATCACATTCTACACCATTGAATTTTTGATTTTGACAAGTAGTTATTGTTTCTTCTAGTAAACATTCACTACTACATCCATCTCCATCATCAATATTACCATCATCACATTCTTCTCTATCATCATCCTCCAAATTACCACAAGTATGTTTACATTGTTTTCCATCTCCAATTTCAACACAACTAGCACCTAATACACAATCAGTATCTACTAAACAAATCTGAGTATGTTTACAAGGATCACAAATCTCTCCACCACAGTCAATATCTTTTTCATCCTGATTTAAGAATCCATCTTCACAATTAATTCCTTTAAAGAAATGGAATTCTCCATCATCAACAATAGCTAATTCATCTTGGAGTGAAGTGCATGTAATATCATACTCTTTTGGACCAACCTCCAATTCAGTTAATATGAGGGCATGCTTTAATTCATCAACCTGAGTTGATAATTTTTCACCTTCAATATCCACAACACATTGTGCGAGTTTATTAGTAGTAAATTCTATTTTTGCATCTTCTGTAAAAATCTTATCAAGAGTGTTATCATTTATTGCAAAGGTAGCATCAAAAGTAATATCTACTCCAACTGTATTTGCTGTTGAAGTTGTAAGTTGAGCTTTACTGATACAATCTATTTTAAAATCATAATGTTTTATATCCAAACTCAATAATTCAGTGTCTACATTATGGTTAATTGCAAAGTTTTCTTCCTTTTCTTCACTAAAGTTATATCTAAAATCAAAGTAATCATCTGTCACAACATTTGTCCAATCATACTTACATAATGAAAGTTTATCTGTTTCAACAAACAGTTTAGTTCTTTCTGGAGGTTCAACCATAGGATTTGGATCAGCTTTTACTTCTCCAACTATTTTTGGCCTTACATTATCAATCTCTAACATAAACTTTTGATTGAATATTTTTCCAGTGTAAGTATCTAAACATTTGATATAAATATTATTCTCTATTTTTTCTGGAGGAAACGCAAAATTATCTACAGTATGTTGAGTATCTCCATCAAGAGCAGCAAAATCTATCATATTATCGAATAATTCTACATTAAAAGGAGAATATCTACATTGAGCTGTTCGAGATGTTTCAATCTCAACAAAATAAGGTTCTTCTGCAAATGCTTTATACTTTGGTGAAATAAGGTGTATTTGCAGTGGCGGCGTTAAAACACACGCACCCTCGTTACAGATTTTATCTTTATTTTTAATATCACAATGCTTTTTCTCTGAAAACTCATGGCAAAGTGTAGTTCCTCTTTCACGGTCGCATGTGAGTAATTGATAATCATCAGTACATACATTATTTCCTATCTCATCGCAGGTTACATCATTGACTGTTTCGTTTACACAAGTAATACATTTTGTGGTATTAAATGTACATCCATTAAAGCAGGATAATTCTCCTTCATCAAAACCTAAATCAACACACATATTACCTACTTCATCAGAATTAACTCCTAAATCATTTTTATCACAATCTTCAACAGCTCTATTTTTTATTCCATCTCCACATGTTCTCTCTAAAACAAATCTACTCTCAGCAATTTGTTCTTCATATTGATTATCTAGAATAACCTCTCCTTCATCATCAACAATTTTGGATATAACTCTATACGTTCCAAAACTATGTTGATTATCATCTGTTAACCATCCATTAAAGTAAGAATCTAATTTTGTAACTTCTTTTCCAACTTTTTGAGTTCCTCTGAATAATTCTTTTTCTAATTCCCATTGTAATTTATCTTCATTAAAATATTCTAAATCCATCTCTAAATTTACAAAGGACACACTATCTCCATTATTGAATATTTTACTTTGTAAATGATCAGGAGTTTCACTAGGACAATCTCCTGCACACTTTTCATTTGTTTCTCCTTTTTCACAAATATCATTTCCACACTTAGTGCATAATGCTTTCTCGAAGTTACATTGATTATTACAACTTAAAGTTCCTGCTGTAAATCCGGTGAGATCTGAACACTCAACCCCATTAAGTTGAGATTTATCACATTCTTCTCCTGTATCTATTGTTCCATCTCCACATTTTGGAGGATCTGCACATTTTCCATTATTACATCTTAAGGAACCTAAACAATCATTATTAATAAGGCAATTTTCTCCTTTATCACATCCTGGACAAGGTCCTCCACAATCCTCATCTGTTTCATCTCCATTAAAATCTTCATCATTACAAGAAGCATCATTACCACAAGCATTTGAGTCAAATTTACAATTATCGTTACAAACTAATCCATTTGGATTTGAGAAACCTTCATCAAGACAAGATTTTCCTTGTAAATCTGATCCGTCGCATTCCTCATTAATTTGATTTTTAACACCATCTCCACAGAATCCACAATCACTTACATCAATCTCACAATTTGTACATTTTATAGTTCCTGTTCCTGAAACCTCGCTTTGGCAGGTAGCTGGAATATTACCATTTTCACATTCTTCTCCTGCATCTATTGTATCATCTCCACATTCTGGATTTTTTTCACAAATACCATTGATACATGAATGTTTTAGAGCACAATCTGAATCAACATTACAATTTAATCCAGCTCCACATCCTGGACATGTATTTCCTCCACAATCAACATCTGTTTCTCCTATACTTGGATCAAATGCTAAATCAAGGCAAGTTGGTTCTTTTCCACAATTTGTTAATAAGATTTCATCACAATCAGCATTACATACTAAGGAACCTGAATCCTGTCCTTTTGAAACACAAGTTTCTCCTCCAAAGTCAACTCCATCACAAACCTCACTTACTTGGTTGATATTACCATCTCCACAAAATTTACATTGAGAGTAATCTAAAACACATCCATTACATCCTAATGTTCCTGTTCCTTTTCCAATAGAATCGCAACTTACCGCTGCTGTATTTACTTCACACTCTTCATTATTCTCTAATATACTATCTCCACAAGTTGTACAATCTGTTACATCAAACCCGCAACCATTATTACATGCTAAATCTCCATGAGTAAACCCTGATAAATCTGCACATGTTTTACCATCAACATCTTGCCCATCACAAGCTTCACCAATCTCTTTAGTTCCATCACCACAATTAAAACAAAGACTATCTATAATTTTACAGGCATTTGCACTATCAGGCCCACCACACTGTAGTGTTCCTCCTGTAAATCCAGCCATATCACCACAAGTTATTTCATCAAAATCATCTCCATCACATTCTTCATTGGCTTGATTTTTAACTCCATCACCACATACAGGGTCATCAATACAAAAA
>CALCXY010000064.1 GCA_937906345.1 Candidatus Woesearchaeota archaeon
TATATTTAAGCTTGGTCCAGAAGTGTCTTTGAAAGGATCTCCTACAGTATCTCCTACAACAGCTGCTTTATGTGCATCAGAGCCTTTACCGCCATGATTTCCTTCTTCTATGTATTTTTTAGCATTATCCCAAGCTCCACCAGCGTTTGCTTGATTTATAGCACAAACAACACCAGAAACTAAGGAACCTACTAATAATCCTCCTAAGCCTTCTACACCAATAAGATAACCAGTCAGGATGGGAACTAACAGACCAATTAAACTTGGAACAATCATTTGTTGTAAAGCTGCATTAGTAGAGATTTCAACACATTTTTCATAATCAGGTTTTGCTTTACCTTCCATTAAACCTTTAATAGTTCTAAATTGTCTTCTAACCTCTTCAACCATTTTTTTAGCTGCTATACCAACAGCTTCCATAGTTAAAGCAGAGAAAAGATATGGGAGCATTGCTCCAATTAAAATTCCAATAAATGTTTTTGGTTTTAAGACATCAATAGATGTTAAATTTGCAGTTAGTGCAAATGTTGAAAATAATGCTAATGCAGTCATAGCAGCAGAGCCTATTGCAAAGCCTTTTCCAATAGCTGCAGTGGTGTTACCTGCTGCATCTAATTTATCAGTATTTGCTCTTACTTCTTTTGGGAGATGAGCCATTTCTGCTATTCCTCCTGCGTTATCAGCAACAGGGCCATAAGCATCAACAGCTAATGAAATTCCTAAAGTTGCTAACATACCAACTCCTGCTAAAGCAATTCCATAAAAACCAGCTAATGAATATGCAATATAAATAACTGCACTAATAACTAAAACAGGTAAAACAGTTGATTTGTAACCAACACTTAAACCTTGAATAATGTTTGTTGCTGCACCAGTATTGGAGGCCTCAGCAATTGCTTGTGCGTGTTTTGCTTCTTCGCTTGTATAGTGTTTTGTGATTAGTCCAATTAAAACACCTGAAACTAATCCTGCTACAACAGCGTAAAATAATGTGAATGATCTGAAAAATCCAAATGTTAAAATTCCTGATAAAATTATGAAAATTATTGATGAAGCTACTAGTCCTTTCATTAAAATATTTGTAGGGTTCTTTTTTCCTCTTACAAAGAAAATTCCAATAACAGAAGAAACAATTCCTAAACCTGCTAATGCTAAAGGATACATTAAACCTTTTTCTTGGAAAGCTGCTAAACCTAAAGCCATTGCAGCGATAATTGTTCCTACGTAACTTTCAAATAAATCTGCACCCATACCAGCAACATCTCCAACATTGTCTCCAACATTATCTGCTATTACTGCTGGGTTTCTAGGATCATCTTCAGGAATTCCTTTCTCAACTTTTCCAACTAAATCAGCACCTACATCTGCAGCTTTAGTGAAAATACCTCCACCTACTCTTGCAAATAATGCAACAGTGGATGCGCCTAATGAGAAACCGAAAATAAATGATGGATCTTTGAAAATAAAGAATACAATTAAAACTCCTAATAAACCTAAACCAACAACTGAGAAACCCATAACAGCTCCTGAGAAAAACGCTACCTTTAACGCATCTGTTAAGGATTTAGTTGCTGCTTGTGTTGTTTTAACATTTGATTTAGTTGCAGTAAGCATACCAATAAAACCAGCTGCAACACTTGTTACTGCTCCAAAGATAAATGAGACAGCAGTTTGAATATTAATAAAAA
This sequence comes from Candidatus Woesearchaeota archaeon, assembly GCA_937906345.1. Lineage (GTDB taxonomy): Archaea > Nanobdellota > Nanobdellia > Woesearchaeales > CALCXY01 > CALCXY01. The sequence continues at coordinate 1,689 of CALCXY010000064.1, forward strand.
CTCCTAAAAGGATTGTTATAATAATTGCAACAATAGCTAGAATTTTATACTCTGCTTTCAAAAAAGTCATTGCTCCTAATTTAACAGCGCTTGAGATTTCTTGCATCTCTTTGTTTCCTGCGTCTGCTTTAGAGATACTATTGTTTAAGAAATAAACAACAATAAACGCTAAGATTGGTGCAAGTAATAATACGTATGTCATTAATGTAATGGATTTTATGGTGGTATATAAAGTTTTTGATTTAATAAACTATATAATGGAAAAATACGCCGTGGCCCGGATTATGAAGCGTGACGACTACATAAATTAGTCGACACTTACTTCGGGTAAGAGGATTTCGCAAAAGCTCAATCCTCTGACGCTCAAGTTTAAAAAAAAGAATAAAAACGCCAGCGCCCGGATTTGAACCGGGATATCCAAAAGGAAACAACCGTTCCAGGGTTGCGCAGTTTCCTGCACCAAAATGGTGTACCAGGTTGTGCCACGCTGGCGTGAAATTGTAAAAAGCCTGCTTATTTATAAAACTTGCTTAATACTAACATTTAAAAAAGATAACAAAACTCTATTTGTATGGATCCACAAAACAAACGATATCTCATAGTTCAAGCTGATGATGCTGGATTATGGGTTGCTGTGAATAATGGAATTTCTCAAACTATAAATAATGGAGTTGTAAACTCTGTTAGTATGATGGCAACTTGTGCTAATTATAGAGGAATGGCTCAAGTTGTTGGGAGTCATGATCATGTTTCTATGGAAGTGCATGGTGTTGGAACAGCTGAGTGGGATTCTTATTCTTGGAAACCACTTACTAGAGCTGTGTGTTTAACTGATCCTAAGACAGGGTTTATGTATAAAAGTGAAGCAGATGTGTTAAAAGCATTTAATCAATCACAATTATCTCAATACAGAGGTGAATTAAATGCACAAATTAGTGCAATATCAACATATGGAGAAGTATCTTCATTAAATACTCATATGAATACTTGGTTTGCAAATGCGCATCTTATGGCTGCTTATTTAGAATCAGCAAGAACCAATAATATCTTACCAATGCTTATGAAACCAGATTCTAGATTTATGAAACAACAAGTAGAATATTTTAAGGGGGGTAAGTTTGAAGAGGGCCTTAAAGCAACTTTATGTGTTTTAGATAGTTTAAAAGATAAGGAATTCATGCTAGATGATATGGTTATTAGAGTTGATGGATTAGATTATACAACAAGAATGGAAGATTATAAGAGAGAAATTGGTGGTTTTGGTGTTGGAGTTAATCAAGTTTCTATTCATCCTGGAACATTAGACAATGTTAATGGATTTTATTTACCTGATATTATGGGAGAAGAACGTGCTACTAAAAGAGATTTAGATAGACAAATATTTACATCAGATGAAATGAGAGATTTTCTTGAAAGTGAAGGATTTGAGTTAATTAATTGGGCTCGTGTGAAACAATTTGTAGACGAAAAAAGTGATTAATTCTAGATAAGGTTTATTACATATTTGTAACCACAAAATAGTAACTTTTATATAAGGTAAAAAAATCGCTATATCCACATGGGATTATTCAAAAGAGTAAGAAATAAAGCATTAGACATTACATTAGGCACATATTTAGGTATAGCTGCTACTCTTGGAGTTTTAGCAGCACCATTTATTTCTCCAAGTCAAGCATCTGCAGAAGAAGCAAGAAACAGAGTTGTTAGAATGCATGATGTTAAGGAGTGGAATGATAAGCCTAAAAAAGAAATTCATGCAATGGTTGTTCCTTATTTGAGGGATGCAATACCCAAACATATTAATTCTTCGAGAATACAATTTATTAAACCAGGAGAACAATCTGCTGTTATTGATGGAGATTTACATTTACGATATCAAATAGGTTATGGAAACGCTGGAAAAAACGCAGAGGGAAAAGATAACCTTATTATCTATTTTTTATTAGAATCAAATTATGTAGGACCAAATGCTGGTTCTCCTTCAATT
>CALCXY010000065.1 GCA_937906345.1 Candidatus Woesearchaeota archaeon
AAGAATGTTAAGAAGGGGATGAATTGGTTGCACTAACTTCACTTAAACCCCCATTAATATTAAAAATTTTAGCAGCAGTTTGATAAAGGTTTTTGCCTCTTTCTCTAGTAAATGTAAATTCAAAAGGATTTTCTGTGTTTCCATTAGTTACCAGCCCATTTTGTGCAATATTCAAATCAGTTAAAGCTAAGTGACTTGCACCTGTCTTGTAACCTTCGCCCATACCATTTATAGCAACTCTAACATAAGGAGCATTTAGATGAATTGTAAACTCTGGTTTTTGATCTCTTCTATTTCTATGCCTATTATGGGTTTTTATAAGATCAGTTCTAACAGCATTAAAATTTCCAAGTAGTTGTAAGAAATCATCGGCATCACTAAAATCATCAGAAGTATTAGCAAGATTTGTTGTGATAAGAGCTCCATTACCATTATAAAAATTTACTCTTCCATTAAATAATTCAGCTCGAATCATTCCTCTACTATCACTTTCTGCTTTCATCTCAATGCCATGAAAAATACCTGGACCTTTTGGATAAGTTGGTGCGATAATTATTCTACTTGGATCAGAATCCCAAAAATAGGAAGCAATTGAAATCTTAATTCCAGGATCCTCAGTCTCTTCTAGATTTGTTTTAGTTGCAGGGTAAAAAATATCTTTAAAGGCAGAGTATAAATTACTTGCATCTCTCCGTGAAATATCAGCAACATCATTATATTCATTATCATCTAATCCAAAGTCTTGGGCAAAAAAAGCAACACTGTTTTTATTAATAACAAAACCAATGCACTCATTATCGAAATCATCAGGTTCTGGATGAATCTCTATTGCAAGGTATCCCTTGATCATAAGAAAATTAATTATAAATTTCTCATGATCTGTTTCGTTTTGAATATTATACTGAGATATAAGTGGAGGAATAGCGTTAATTACTTCTCTGTATGCTCTTTCATAAAATGCACCATCTGATGGTTGATCATTAAATTGAGACATAGAATCAAGACCCTCCATTATTTCAAATTTATTATCTCCTAGAATTTCTACTAAAAAAGGCCTCTCATCAGGATCTTCTCCACCTACCATTAATCCAGTATCTGGAGTGCATTTTTCTCCATCAAAAACTACCTGAATGCTTGCATCCCTATTATTTAAAGGAACTGGTTCTAAAAAAGATTCAATACTAGTATGTGGATCAGTCATATCATACAAACTTTCAATTTTATTTAAAAACTTTTGTTTTCTTTATAAACTAAAAGTAAAGAATTCGTACTAAAAGTGAGTTATTTATCCTTTTTAAGGTTAGCTACTGTTTTCTTAAAATACTCGATTTGTTTGTCAGTTAAAGAGCCATATCTTAAATAATTGATTTTAATGCTTCTCAAAAAACCACTTTTTTTATATAAATCCTTAGGAATATCAAACAGTTTCTTCATTTTAGGAGATTTAATTGTTCCTTCTAAACTTGCTTTTTCACAATCAAAGCAAACAGGAAAACGATCTTTATAAGAAACTAACACATAACTTTTTTTACACTTCACACATAATTGCTTATACTTTACTGCCATAGTAATATAATGAATGTCATAGTTTATAAAGCATTGCAATTGGGAAAGAATATAGTAACTGCAAAAATGTAGTAAAAGCTTTTAAATCAACACTTAATTATGTATCTAATGCAAAAAGTAATAATGAAAACCTATGGGTGCAGCAATAATATAGCAGAATCAGAGATGATGATGGGTTTATTAACAAAAGAAGGGTATATTGTTGAAGAATCTGAAAATTATAACAAGGGTGATGCAGTTATCTTCAATATGTGCTCTGTAAAAGGACCATCTGTAACTCAATGTTTAACTCAGATTAAAAAAATAAAGACCAATTATCCTAATAAAAAAATTATTGTTGCTGGATGTGTGCCTTTACAGTTAATTCCAGATATTAAAAATATTAGTGAAGATATTAGTATTGTAAATACAAGCCATGTTGATAAAATTAAACAAGCTTTAGAACAAACTCTAGATCATAATCCAGTTGAGTATAAAAAATTTGCAAGACCTATTAAATTAGGTTTTCCTCGTGTTAGGAAAAATCCTATTGTTAGTATTATTCCTATTCTACAAGGTTGTAATGATTTTTGCACATATTGTTCAACTAAACTTGTAAAAGGAAATACATTCTCTTATCCTGAATCCATGATTGTAAGAGAAGCAATGAAAAGTGTTAAAGAAGGGTGTAAAGAAATATGGTTAACTTCTCAAGATAATGGTGCTTATCAAACAGACAATGGGTATGTTGGTTTACCTGAGTTGATTAAAAAAATAGCGATGATTAATGGAATGTTCTATATCAGGGTTGGAATGGCAAATCCTACTTATCTTTTACAATGTCTACAACCTATTATTGAAATATTAAAACATGATAAGGTGTATACGTTTTTACATATTCCATTTCAATCAGGAAACAATGAAATTCTAAAAGGTATGAAGAGAAGATATACTGCTTTGCAATATAAAGAGATTGTTGAAAAACTTAAAAAAGAATTGCCTGATATTACCATAGCAAGTGATGTAATTGTTGGATTCCCTGGAGAAACAGATGAGCAGTTCCAAGACACTTATGATTTAATTAAAGAGACTAAACCTGATAAGCTTCATATTTCAAGATTCCAAGCTAGGCCTGGAACTAAAGCAGCTCATATGAAACAAGTTCCTGACAAGATTATAAAAGAAAGATCTAGGAAAATTACTACATTATTCAAGGAGATCTCATTAGATTTAAATAAAAAATGGATTAATAAAGAATGTTATATTTTAATTGATGAACATGGACAAAAAGGAAATGATTCTATTGGGAGGAATATATCCTATAAGCAAGTTGTTGTTAAAGAGAAGATTGAGTTAGGGAGTATTGTAAAAGTTAAAATTAAAGAAGCTAGGATATTTGATTTAGTAGGTGAATTAATTTGAATGATCTTGTAAAAATGATTGATATTGAGCCTATGGAATATTTTAATATATTATTTTTTCAATTACAACCTTTTGGAAACCCTTTTCATCCTCAACCTTCTATTTTATATATTGAAAAACAGGGGAAAGATCCATTACATTGGTTTAATGGAAAAGATAATTCAAGACTTGAGGATGTGGCAAAATCAACTTTAATTGAAGAAGCTATGGGATATAAACAAAGATTGTTTCATTATTGGGATATGAACAATCGTTATAGAAATCCTAGACAAGCTTTGCTTGATGCAGATACATATGTAGGAATATTTCAATTCATGGCTGTAAGGGAAGATAACTATCAACATAAAGGATTTTTTCAACAACAAATTGATTTTTTTAATCAAATGGTAAATGGTTTAATTGCTGAGTGTGCATTATTAGATCATAATTTTATATGGGCTGAAAAATTAATTGAAAATGAGTTAGACAGAGAAGTTGAACCTCCTCAAATTTTTGGGAATCCTTATGAAGGATCAATCATTACCCAAAATGGCATTGATGATTTCCCTGATATAAAAAATTATTTCGAAATACTTGATAGTATGCGAAAACAAATGGAAAAAGTACATGAACCTAAAAATAAGCTTCCTGCTTTTGATAGTTTAGGGAGTTATTCTAGAAAAGTGAGAAGTGATCAACATGATTATTCTCAACGTGATTATGATGCACAAATGAAAGAGTTTGAACGGATATTTCATTCAAATCATAGAATTCCCTTAATGAAATTTATGCTGCCTTTACTCTTTATGAGGCATTTAGGAGAGGATGCTTTTGTTGATCAGGGAGATATTGATAATCGTGTTTTTAATGTGGAAAATGGACTTAGTGAACTAGCTGTAACACTTACTCCAGATGATGAGCCTCACGAAGGAATAAATATTCATTCAGAAAGATTTGTACAGAGAATTTTAAGCTTAGTTCATTCACGAGAATATGCAATGATCTTTGGAAGGCCAGTTGAAGGAGGATATTTTAATGGGCAGACTTTCTTAAGACAACAAAATTCCATCCATCAATAGATTGGTGGAATTTTGAGTGTCAAGAACCATTCTATATGTGAAAAAAAAGAGATTTATATCCAACAACATATTGACTGATGGTTCTTGACATATCATTAAAAATTTGTCCTTAAAAAGTGAAGATTTAAAAATGTTTAAAAAATTCCCTTCTTAATGTTAAAAATAAAGGAATTATCAGATGACTTTTTACACGAACAATTTGATACATGGAGTTATAAATCTCCTGAAAAAGGAGTATTGCCTTATGCAATGGTAATTAATTATTTTGATCCATTTGGTTCTATGGAGGAATTAGCCCAAAAAAACATGGATATGGGAAGAGGGTTTCTTTTATCTGAATCTGGTTTCTCTATTAATAATGGAGCAGGGCTTCATGTTGGTTTGATTTATATAAATGGAGATGAACCTACAAGGCCAGAGTTTTTACCGCCTTTTCCCTTAGATGATGCTTTAAGTGGAAAAGAACCTCCTATAACAGGTTATTATCCAAGAGTTGTTTTACCAGCAGAGGGTTCTTTTAAATATGCTCCTATGTTTAATTATGATGAAGGGATTTTTGGAACATCATTTGAAACACATAAAATTGAGGTTCCTGATGAGACTAGTAGGAGGGATTTATATGTTCCTTTAGATGTTCCATGTGAAGAAACTGTAAAAGCTGCTATATCTGAATTTTGTACAGGTGAAGCTTTTATTCCACAAGGAGATTACACACTTATAATGGAGATTGAAAGAATGCCTCAGCTATGTATTAGGACAGATGGATTTAGGCCATTTCATTCACGTATAGTTCAAGAGGGAGATGTGAGACATGAGCTTCCTGTTGCTAGTGCTTATAGATCTAAAGCAATTATATTTAATAAGTATCTTGATCGCCCAAAAAGACCAGATCCTTTAGAAAGATTTATAGGCAATGAAAAATATTCAGAGAGGCCTATGGTTATAGGATCCAATTATCCAGGTGAATGGAGTTTTTTTGAAACTTCTACACTTGAACATCAAGGTCAAGAAGATAAAGCTAATTTAACATATGTTTCTTTAAGAAGAACTGATTCAGTTTCAGAGACAGCAACAAATCCTCATTTGGGTTTAGTTGAGATACAGGTATCTAGGGTTGCAAAAGTTCATAGTGTGAATATTGACTATAATCCTAGGAGAATAGAAAAACTAAGATCTAAATTTGAGGAATTACAAGATTCATATCTACTACTAAATAAACCTTCTACTCCACTGGGGCCAAAAAGAGTTAATGATAGTGGAAGTGAAAGTTACTCAGATTCACCTGAATCAGTAAATACTGGAAAAACAGAATTAAGGAATGCAAGAACAGGGCCTGTTTCACCAAAAATTCAGACTGAATGGGATCAATTCTTATGGACATTTAGGTTTTGTATGACTAATGAACTTAGTTAATTTTAATCTCACCTAAATCAATTATAGGCTTCCTAAACTTAAATCCCTCATGGAGTTCATGCCAGCATTTAATTTTATCTTCTCCAAGATGCCAGCATAGAAAAATATCTCTTCCTTCAAACTTAGCATAAAAATCAACTAAGCCTAGAGGAAGATCTTTAATGAGAATACCCATTCTATCTAGTTTTTCTAACTCTTTATAAAATTCATAAGAAAACTTATGGAATTTTTTACTTAATTGAGTATCAGTTGCCATATATTCATCATAGCTCATCTGATCAGGATCTAAATAAACACTATTCACCATGTCTATAGCCTCTTGTAGCTGTTGTAATTTAAGAACTGTTTCCTTCACCTTAGGTAAGGCTTTTTGTGCCTCTTCAATTGTGAAGTATTTTTTATCCATTAATTATTTTATGAAACTACACCTTTATAATACTTTTGGGAAAGCTTTAAAATAGCAGAGAAAATAGTAAATGTAATGAGCTACGATGAATTTTTTGAATTGCCTCAACCTGTGCATTATAAAGGGAAAACAATTTATAAAGTAAGACGTTATGGAGATGTTCTTGAGAATAGAGGTTCATTATTTCAAGAGATAGTAAATAGAGTTGAAATAGATGAATTATTAAAACCTGATTTTACTCTGCCTATTAATGAAGAAGAAAATGAAGATTTAGAAAATGAATATACTCTACATTGTTACAGGGTAAATTGTTTTTTAAGCCATAATCAACACCCTTTCCAAAATTTAACTGATATTGATAGAGCTATGCACATTGATTTTTTACGCTCAAAAAGACAGGATAATTTTGAAAATTATGAAGATGAAGAAACATATGCAAAATGTTTTTTATTTGTTGAATTAGCGTTAATAGCTGATAGGTTTAAAAATTATGAGTGGGCGCATGAATTAGTGTCAAGAGTTTTTAATTTCCTTCCTGAAGAGATAACTGGAGATGAGAATAATACAGGGACTATTCCAGATTATAATGAGAGCTCTGTAGCTACTGGTCAACAGCACTTTGATTTGACAGATCTTCCATTGATAGCAAGAAAATTACTAAGAAAAACTGAAGACTCAAGAAACCTATTTCCTAATTATAATTTAACTCCTTATGCACCTGGAGAAGAACCTGGGTTTTTATTAAAATATAAAACAGCTATTAAAACTGAAGATTATGAAAGTGCAGATTATTATAACGATCAAATAAAACCTGTTCAACAAAAATTTAATCGATTTACAAAGGCCAACATGGAAGTGATAATTGAAAATTCTTTTATAAATTTTGTAGCTAAAAACATGCTATTAACTTATACACGTGGAGAATATGAACCAAGAATAAACGAAGAAGAGGATCAAACAGGATTTCAATTAGTGGATGATCAAGGAGGACTTATATTTGAAGTAATGGATACCCCTAAAAAAGGACATATCTTTTCAGTAACTCCAGATGTATTGAGAGGAGCATTTACCATGATAAATAGTTTTGAATACATCTTTAGATTTGGAAGAGAGCCTTTTTTAGGACAATCCCAGGACAATTTTCAAATTTATGATGGAATGTAGTAATTATTCTACAATAGACATTTCATCTTCACTTTCTTTTTTTGAAGATTGTTCAATCCCTGACCATTTCTTAGGAGTTTCTTTTGAATATTCTAAAGCTGAAAATGGTTTTTTAGAATTAACTAAATTGTGATATTTTGGAAAATCAATCCAAGTATGCCATTTGTTATTAATTTTAAATTCTTTTCTAGCTAACATGATTACTCTAGATGGAATATGTTCTGAAACTATTTCATAATCTTCTAATAATGTGTTTAATTTTTTAGAATAGGATACTACATCTTTATGCTCAGGCATGTTTTCCCATTTTAATCTTTTTGTTGATGCGCCTACAAACATGTATGCTTTTACTTCAATAAAATCAGGCTTTCCTTTATTAATTAATTCTGCATACTTTTCTAAATTCATATCATTAATTCCTTTAATTACTGTTAATCTTATAGTTGTTCTTTGATTTTTTTTAGCTAAATACTCTAAAGATTGTAGTAAACGGTCCCAATAATCATCAAACAAAGGATTATCAATTGTTTTTAATAATTCTTTATTAGGTGCATCTAAAGAGATATATAATTGTGTAACTGGTTTTAAATCTCTAATTTGATCAGGGTATTGTGCATTTGTAACTAAAAATGTGGATATGTTTTGTTTATTGAATAAATCTAATAGTTTGTTTAGCTTTGGATAAATAATAGGTTCTCCAGTTAATGATAAAGCAACATGTTTTACAGTATTTGAACTTTGATAAACACTTTTGTTAGCTTTTTCATTTCCTTTAAATCCCACAAGTAATTTATGATGTGCTAAGATTGACTCATCTATAATCTTTTTTGGATCATCTACACTCCATTTCCATTCTTTAGAAACAGGGCTTTTATAATCTCTCCAGCAAAATGAGCATCTGTTTGCACAACTAATACTAGGACTCATTTGTAAGCATTGATTACTCATAATTCCATAAAAGGTTAGTTTATAACAACCTAGTTTACCACGAATCATGGATTTAGTCCAATGACATGTTTTTACAGCTGTATGATCTCCAACAATTCTATATTGTTGTTTCTCTAATGCTTCTTTTGCAGTGTTTGTAAGTTGTGGTTTCATGTGGTTTGCAGGTACTAATTACCTTAAAAATGTATGGGTAGGAAGAATAAATTTAAATATATCCTCAAATATGGAATAGATATGAAAAACAATGGTTCAATTGTGAAACCTATTCTCTTTAAACGATTTACGGATTTTACTCATAATGGGAATTATTGGCATAGAATAACAGAAGATAGAAGTTCTATTCTCAATAATTTATTAGGATGTCAGGATGCTAACGATGAGGAGATAATTGATTTAGATCCAGAGATGTTTCATGATCCAAGTGAAGAATGTCGAGAAATTACTCGTGCATTTTTTAATGTTAGAATTGCTAAATTATTGCATTATACTACTTTTATTTCAATATATCAAATTGCGAGGGATTTTAAATATGAGTTTAGAATAAAGAATGATACAGGTGAACAAAATAATTTTGAAGATGAACAGATGAAGAGAGATAAAGTATTAGAGGAATTATCTTATCTTCCATTTCAATTGAATTTAATGTTAAATAGGACATTAATAGATAATTATGAAGGATTTATAACAGATATTAATGAAAATGAGTATGCTAAAAATGAATTTCCTAATTTAAGTATTGCTTATAATAATTCATTTAATAGATTTAGAGAATGTTTACAGAATTTAAGAGGAAATATAGATGGAGAAAAAGTGGTTGTGCATTGTTCAGACCAAGAAAAAACTGGATTACTTGTACTTGTTCATCAATCCATTATTGAAATGAATTATATTCAAAGAGTATATCACTCTCTACAAGAAAAACAATTTAATCCAATTAATGCAGGAACATTATCAGGGCTTAATTAGTTGAATCTTTAAAGCGTTTCTCAACTTCTTCCCAATTGATTAAATTAAAAAAAGCTTTAATGTAATCAGGGCGCTTATTTTGATACTTAAGGTAATAAGCATGCTCCCAAACATCTAATCCTAAGATTGGAGTTAATCCTTGCGAATATGGAGTATCTTGATTTGGAGTAGAGATAATTTCCATTTCTCCATCTTTAACAACTAACCAAGCCCAACCAGAACCAAATTGTTTTGTAGCAGCATCTGTGAATTTATCCTTAAATTCGTCCATAGAACCAAAAGTGTTGTTGATTATTCCAAAAAAAGGATCGCTTGGTTCTTTTCCTCCAGGAGTTAGAATTTTCCAAAATAATGAATGATTTACAAAGCCTCCACCATTATTTCTAACAGCATCTTTAATCTCTGTTGGAACATCTTCTAGTTTTTTAAGAATTTCAATAGGATCTTTATTTGCTAATTCTGTTCCTTCAACAGCTGCATTAAATTTATCTGTATAGCCTTGATGATGCTTACTATGATGAATTTCCATAGTTTGCGCATCAATATATGGCTCTAAAGCATTATATTCATAATCTAGTTTAGGTAGTTCTTGTGTCATTGTTTTCACCTCGAAAATTAACTATTGTTAATGGAGATAGTTAAGTTGTATTTAAAGTTTATGAAAAGTCTTTATCATGAATAACTTTAATTAGAGCAGGGGTGTTTTTATAATTAGGAATTATAATATGTGCTCCTGCATCCATTAATCGTTTTCTCTTTTTTTCAATTGTAAGATATCCTAAATGCTCATCATTACTGCAATCAGAAGTTATAACTCCTACACAAACACCTCCATTGTGGTATGTGTGAAGGATCTCTGGAAAACCATCTCCAAAAGTTAATATTTTTCCATGAGCATCTTTATCTCTTACTAATTCTTCAATAATATGTTTTTTTGCACACTTTTCTGGATCTCCTAAGTCACCTGCTGCTAAAACTCTGTCACCAAAATATTTTGTCATTTCTAATAAATCTACACTTTCTGCAACAGCTGATTTGTCAGAGCCTGATGCAACATACATATTATCCTCATACCTTTTTTTTATTTCATCTAATAAAAAATAAGTTCCAAAAACAACTAATTCACTATGATCTAAAACTCCATCTTTAATATCAGCTCTTTTTTGATCTACCATTTTTAAAAGTTGATCATTATAGATATTTTTTAAGGTTTTAGTGGAAATTCTACGCCAACCTAATTCATCTCTATATTCATTTAATTTTCTTAATCCAGTAAATGTTGGTAATCCAATATTGGCTTCAATGTTTTCTAAAACTGCAATTCTTGCTTGTTCTATAGGTAATACTTCAGACATTATTGCGCTCATAGATGCTACCATCAAATTAACCCAACCATCTCTTTCTCTAGATAAAGTTCCGTCAAAATCAAAAAGAGCAAATTCAAGTTGAGAAGGATCAAAATCTCTAACAATTTCAATGTTAGTATCTTGTATTTTAATTGGTTTATCTAGAAGCCCTAGTTCTCCTGGAAGATCAAAATTAGACATATTTAAGGAAATTGTTTCATCTTATATAAAGATTATTGTAGTAGAATTAAACATTGAGAATCTTTCTCAGCTTTATCTAAATCAATCTTTAATTTACTTTCAATTTCAATAAGTTTTTCAGCGCTAGCTCTTAGATTAGGATGTTCTGGGACAAAGTAAGAACAACAATCACCATATGGCAGAGCAGATAATTCATCAGTGCCTATTTGCTTAGCTAGATCAATAATCTCTTGTTTATCCATGCCAATTAATGGAGTGAATATAGGTAAAGGAGATTCTTCATATACTGCTCTAAGATTATCTAAAGTTTGAGAAGCTACTTGAGAAACAGAATCTCCTGTCACTAAAAATAATGCTTTATGTTTATTTGCAATAATTGAAGATATTTTGAGCATAATACGTCTATAAATTAACATTCTTAAGTTAGCAGGCACGTCTTTAATGATTTCTTTTTGAATATCTTCAAAAGGAACAATAAATAATTTAGTTTTAATTTGAAAATTTGATAATTGCGTAGCGATTTGTTCAACTTTATTTTGTACTGCTTTAGTTAAAGTGTTTTTATTTTGAAAATGCACTAAAATAACTTCGCAGCCTCTTTTCATTAAACTAAAAGCAGCAACAGGACTATCAAAACCTCCAGATAATAATGCAACAACTTTTTGCCTTTGATCAGTTGGGAAACCTCCAACTCCTTTAATATCTTCTAATGAGATATATGCAAACTTATCAGCTAGCTCAACTTTAATATCAACATCAGGATTTTTCATTTGAGCCTTTTTTTTGAATTTATCTACAACTAATTGTCCTAATTCATTATTTAGTTTAGATGAACTGAATTCAGATTCTTTTTTTCTACGCTTAGTTGATATCTTAAAAGTTTCAAATTTTTTATTTGTCAAGAACCACCTGTTAATAGACTGGTGGCATGACTCCTCTTCTTTACACATATCGAGTGGTTCTTGAGCACAACAAATTCCACTACGACCACCCATCAATAGATGGGTGGAATATTGTTGTTTTAATAAAGATACAATTGTTTTCTCCATATCCTCTTGAGTTAAAGGAATTTTAACTGCTAAGGAAAAATAAGTAATTCCAGGAATCTTTTCTAGAATGGGAATAGCTTTTTCTGGAGTAGAAGATTCAATCACAATTTGACTCATGTCTTGGAATGAGTTAATTGCTAAAGAAGATAATTTAGTTTTACAATTATTCATTAATAACTTTTCAAAATAAGAACGATTTTTACCTTTTAGTGCTATTTCACTATAATGGACAACAATACAATTAAATTTCATTATGAATAACGCTCAAAGTGGACATTGGATTTGTCAACACCTTTATCATCAAGTAATTTTCTAGTATCTTCTACCATTTCTTTTAATCCACAAATGTAAAAACATTTATTTGATAAATCATCAGGGAGGTGTTCTTGCACTCTTCCCATAGAACCTTCCCAGTTTTCTCTAGAACATGTTGGAATATATGTAAAGTTATCAAATTCTTTGTCTAACGCAATAAAATTTTCGTGTAAAAATAAACTTTTAACATGTCTCACACCAAATATTAATCCAAATTCTTTCATAGGATACTTTGAGAGAAACGTTTTCAACATACTATAGAAAGGAGCTACCCCTGTTCCGTTTGCGATAAACCAATGTCCTTTGTTTTCTGATTTTTCATCTAATAAAAACCTGCCCATAGGACCCTTAAGATCAAATTCATCACCTTCATTTGCTTCAAATAAGATAGGTGTGCATAAACCCTCTGGAACTAATTTAAACACAATCTCTAGTTGGCCTTTTTCTGTTGGTGGGTTTAAGATTGAGTATGGTCTTAACTTTGTTTCTCCATCTTTTTCTAATATAATAGATGCAAACTGGCCTGGTTGAAAAGTAAAATCATCAGGACACGTAAACGTAATTAATTTAACATCTTCTGTTAATTGTTTATTTGAAACTACTTTTGATTTAAATTGTTGTATCATCCTGTATAGAATATTGGAATCGTTTAAAAAAGTAACGAATTACGACATAGGAGGATTTTAATTAAACAAGTTTTATATACTTAGTTTTGTTCCTTTTTTTTATGAAACTATTAGAATATAAAGGAAAAGAACTCTTAAAAAAATTAGGGATTGAAATACCTAAATCTGTTTTAATTGATAAGGATTCTATTGAAAAAAGTAAAGAGGTAGCAGGAGAAGTTATTGTAAAAGCACAAATTATTGGTGGGAAAAGAAAAAAACTAGGATTAATTGAATTTGCTACTGAAGATGTTGAAGATAAAGCTAAAATAATTCTTGCGAAGAAGTATAATAATCTTCCAATAGAATCAGTTTTAGTGGAAGAGAAAATTAAAGGAGAAGAATATTACATTTCTATTGTTTATGATACTGAAGCAAGAAAACCTATGATTGTTTTTTTAAAATCAGGTGGAATTGATGTTGAGGAATCTGAGGAGGAACCTTCTACACTTATAGTTTCTCCTAATGATGGTTTAAGTGAAGAAGATGCAAAAGCATTTGCTGCTAAAGTTGGTATGGATGATGCATTTGCTTCTGTTTTGGTTAAATCTTTTGCTTGTTTCCAAGAATATTATTGTAGAATATTAGAGATTAATCCTTTAATCAAAACAGATAAGGGATATGTAGCTGCAGATGCAAAGATAACATTAGATGATACTGCTTTAAAGAAAATTGAAGAGTTTAAAGATGTAGAAGATACAGAGGATAAAACATTTCTTACTCAACTAGAATTAGATGCAAGAAAAATTGATGCAGATGATCATAGAGGAGTTGCTGGAAAAACATTTGTAGAATTTGATGGAGATATAGCTGTTTTAGCTTCTGGAGGAGGAGCTTCACTAACTTGTATGGATGCATTAGATGAAGCTGGAGGGAATGCTGCTAACTATACAGAATATTCAGGAAATCCTCCAAAAGAAAAAGTTATCAAACTTACAGAGGTAACTTTATCTAAAAAAGGATTAAAAGGTTGTTTAGTTATTGGAGGAACAGCTAACTTTACAGATATTTATGAAACATTATCAGGGTTTTGTGAAGGTTTACTTAAAGTAAGTCCAAAACCAGAATATCCTATAATTATTAGACGTGCTGGCCCAAGAGATGATGAAGCTAAAGTTTTTGTAGAGAAATTTGGAAAAGATAATGGTTTTGATATCACATTTTATGGAGAAGAAACTCCAATGACAGTTGCAGTAAAAGAAATGGTTAAGAGAGTTGGATAAAATGATAATTAACAAAGAAACAAAAGTCTTGGTTCAAGGAATAACTGGAAAAGAAGGTTCTAGAGCTACTAAAGAGATGATAGCTTATGGAACCAAGGTAGTTGCAGGAGTAACACCTGGAAAAGGAGGCCAAGAAGTTGAAAATTTACCTGTTTTTAATACTGTAAAAGAAGCAAAAGAGTTTGATAAAGAAATTAATGCAACTGTTTTATATGTTCCTCCTTTGTTTGTTAAAGGAGCTGCATTAGAAGCTATAGAAGCAGGGATTGAGCTTATTGTAATTATAACAGAAAATGTTCCAGTGCAAGACACTGCAAAGTTTGTAGAATTAGCTGCTAAAAAAAATATTAGGATTATTGGGCCAAGCTCAATAGGAATATTACAACTAGGTGAATGTAGAATAGGAAGTATAGGTGGAGCAAATGAAGATAGAATGTATTCTAAAGGAAATGTTGCTATTGTTTCAAAATCAGGTGGAATGTGTAGTGAAACCTCACTTCTCTTAACACAGCAAGGAATAGGACAATCAACAGTTGTAGGAATTGGTGGAGATGTGATTTGTGGGACTTCCTTTACAGATATGTTTGCATTATTGGAGAAGGATGAAAATACTAAAGTTATTGTAATGTATGGCGAGATTGGTGGAAAATATGAAGAGTTAGCAGCTCAAATGATTAAAAATGGAGATGTAACAAAACCTGTTGTTGCTTTTATATCAGGACAGTTTGCTCAAAAACTTTCTAGAGAGGTTGCAATGGGTCATGCAGGAGCAATTATTGAAAAAGGATCTGGTTCAGCTCAAGAAAAAAAGAAAGTTTTAAAAGAATCAGGTGCACTTATAGCTAATTATCACGATGAAATACCAACTCTTGTTAAGGAGGCTTTAGAAAAAAATGGAATTTAAAACAAGCATATCAAAGATGAGTGAAAAAGATCATATTATTAGAGGCGAAAAGTTAAGCAAATTAGTTGAAGGATCATTTTCAGATGCTATTTTTTTAATATTACGAGGCAAAAAACCAAACAAAGCAGAATCAAAAATATTTGAATCTATGTTAACAATAAGTATTGATCATGGAATGGGAACTAGTAGCTCGTTAACTTCACGTTTTGTTATGAGCACGGGAAATACTATTAATGTTGCTGTTGGTGCTGGAGTATTAGCTTTAGGAAATCATCATGGTGGTGCTATTGAAAAAGCAATGGAGCAATTAAGTAGTATAGATGATGTTGATGATTTTGTTGAAAAATCATTAAAAGAGAAAAATGTGATTTATGGCTTTGGTCATAAAATATACAAAGATGCTGATCCTAGAACATTACAATTATTAGATATTTGTAAAAATGAAAAGTTTACTTCTATGTTTTTAGATGAAGCATTAGCTATTGAAAAAGCATTAGAAGCAAAGAAAGGAAAGAAAATTTGCTTAAATGTTGATGGAGTTATGGCTGCTATTCTTTTAGAGATGGGTTTCACAAGCGATGCAGGTAGAGCAGTATTTGTTATAGCAAGAGTTCCTGGTTTAGCTGCACAGGCAGTTGAAGAAAAGGATAATGAGAAACCTGTTAGAAGGGTTGATGAAGAAGAGATTAGTTATGAGGGTGAGTGATTGGCTAAGAATTGTCAACAGCTAGGGATGCTACTAGTCAAACTAACACAATAAATTCATTAAACAAGTATATAAAATTTATGATTGATCAAAAGCCTGTAAATGAGGGTAACCTTCATTAACATTAGGACTTATAGACCATATGTTTTCAAAATCCCAACTACCAGGATAAGAAGATTGATCTTTTAGTTGAGCAGAGGTTTTACCTTCACCTGCTGCACTTGAAGACCTTTCGCTAGATTCAGTATCCCAAAATGAATTTGAGATACTTCCTCCTCTATCATTCCCACCTACTAATCCTCCAACTCTACCTTTTCCACTTACCCTTCCAGAAATATAAGAATTGGTAATAATCCCAGTAGATTTTTCGTTCTTTCCTAATAAACCACCAACCTGCCAATTTCCACTCACATCTCCTGAAGCATAAGAATTGATAATAGTTCCTCGAGAAATTCCTACTAAACCCCCAACTAAATTACCAGTTCCACTCACATCTCCTGAAGCATAAGAACCAGAAACAACAAATCTATTGCTACCTATTAAACCACCAACATCAGAATTTCCACTCACACTACCAGAAGCATAAGAATTGGTAATAGGTCCCATAGAAAACCCTACCAAACCACCAACTTTAGTATTTCCACTCACACTACCCGAAGCATAAGAATGGGTAATAGGTCCAATAGAAAACCCTGCTAATCCACCAACATTACTCGAGCCACTCACATCCACTGTAGAAAATGATTCAGAAATTACTCCTACTTTATTTCCTACTAAACTACCAGTTTTGGCCCCCCCTATTATTCTTCCACCTTCTACACCCACATTCTTTATTTCGCTATTTGTATCAGTAAATGAAAATAATCCTATTGCTTCAATGCCAGGTCTGTTTATAAATAAATTCCTTATGACATGACCTTGACCATTAAAAAATCCACTAAATTCATTTCCAAGATTTCCAATAGGCTTAAATCCTTCAGCATCTCCCCCATTACCATCATCCCAGTTTACAGTATCAGAACAATCAATATCATTCTGCAATTCATAATTAGCATTTACATTTGTATTTATTTTTTGTAAATCATCACAACTACAAAGAGGGATAGGATCCTGCATAGCATCAAAACAACCTATACAAAATGATCTATCTTCTCTATCTTGACAACCCATTACACATTCAAACGAACGTAAAGTTTGATCGACACAAATCGTCAAAAAATCTTCTTCAGCACCTT
>CALCXY010000066.1 GCA_937906345.1 Candidatus Woesearchaeota archaeon
TAGAATAATCTGGAGCAGCAGCAGGAGCATCCAAATCCATTTTATAGGGTATTCCTATTAATTCCAAAGGCAAAGGCTTAGGTAGTGGAGGGAGTGTTTTATATGGTATTCCTATATCCTCCAAAGGAGTGCCTCCAGATTTGATTGATTGAGATTTAAAGAGGGATTGCTTTTCAAATATTGCTGCTGCTCTCTCTTTTGATAGTTTTTCTTTATGTGATAAAAATTCTTTTCTAGTCATCCCATATTTAAGGATTGTCCTGTGTTGTTCTGGAATAAAAGACAATGCTGGATAATCTGCTGCTGTTTTTTCTCCATAAATTTTCTCAGCTCTGGATTTTAAAAACTTTTTGGCTCTCTCTTTGCCATATGCTTTCTCATAACTTTGGGAGATCAATTCCTGATGTTTTTGCTCAATCCTCTCCTGCTCTTTTTTGGATCTAGTTGTGCCTCTATCTCTGACAGGAGAACTTCCTTTTATAACATAAGGATCATAAGGAGGAATTTTTTTAACCTCTTTTACTCCAGCAGCTCCTATCCTAGCAGGGCGTGCCTGCTCCAAAAAATATTTATCAGCCTCAGCCTTTGTTTCATGGGAGGAGATAGTCCATTCCTCCAAGCCTTTGGATGTCCTCTCTCTGCCAAATACAATCCATGCCATTTTTAACTACAAATAGGGAGGAAAGGAGTCAGAATAAGTATTATATAATCCTCCCTTTTTGCATATATCATTGAAAACCCAGCAAATCCATTTAGAAAACTAATATATTTAAATTTTATGTTTTGGCAGCCAAGAAACCATATGGTTTATTCTGTTGGTTTGAGAAAAAGACAAGCCTGTTGCTTTTAAGATCTCTTTTTGTGTTGCTCCTGCTTTCTTTGCTAAAAATAAAACCCTATCCCTAGCCTCCCTTATTTTTTTTATATCCTCTGATTGCTTGTTTATTTTATTCTCAAGCCTCTTAATTATATCATCCTTTGGATCTTCCTTTTTGTTATCTAACAAAAATTTATGTTTAAGCTCTGAATATTTATCTTTATTCAAAATCTGGAACTCATTAAAATCCCCTGTGAAATCTGGCGAAACAGCCCAATAATATCCTCCCTGCTTTTTTCCCCAATAGTATAATTTATTTTTTTTCTCAATATTAAAAAACTGAAAGTTTCCTCTATCAAAAAAATTTCCTTTTTTTGTGTAGCAATTAACCAAACAGATACTCTGATTTGTGGCAATCTCTTTTTTAAGCTCAAAGTAATCAGGCAAAACTATTATAAGAAATTGATTTAATTGCCCTGCAGCAGCCAAAAAATCCAGCAGGCTCTTTTGCATATTCTCCATAGCTTTTTTGGCATCCAGCCCAGCCTTTGCCTCATCATAAAAAACAACCTCATATTTATTCTTTTTGAGGGAGATCTCTCTCACTTTTGCAGGATTAAAAGTTACATTGGAAAAATCAAACTTTGGATCTAAATAGTAGGCAATCTGCTCAGCAAGAGTTGTCTTTCCTATTCTTACCCTGTTTGATCCTGTTACTAAAATAATAAAATACCAATCTTTCCTGATGTATTCTTTTAAAATATCCAAATTGTCTTTTAATGTTGAGTGCATATAATATCTTTTATCTGTTACTATCAAAATCAACCACCTTTGACAGCTTTTTTTGGATTTTTCTTTCTCATCTCAATATCACTCAATCCTAGCACAAAATTTCCCTCCACTAAAGCATCAATCATGTCCTTTATATCTTTGTCAGATATAAGTTTTGGATCTCTTACTGCAAAAATATCAAATTTATTAATCATGCCCAAAATTTTGGGATTTTTTTGGATTGAGTTATAGTGTTTAAATAATATTGTCAGAGTTAAAATATAACTTTGCAGCTCAACAATTAAATTTATGTCCTGAATGCCTTTTAATTTATTGGCGTAGTGTTTCCTGTATAACTCCAAGCATCTAAAATAATAACCCTGCAGCATCCCAATTACTCCTATATAATCTGCATATACAAATTTCTCCTGCTGCTCCTCATCAGGCTGATCC
>CALCXY010000067.1 GCA_937906345.1 Candidatus Woesearchaeota archaeon
CAGTTGTTTTTAAAATCCAACCTGTGTGGGCAATTTTGCCCGATTGGGTTTCTGATGTAGTGTAATTAAAAGTACCAACGGTCGCATTTGTTATAAAATTGGATTCCGTAGCATCCTCATACAAATTGGTACGATTAGCACTAGTAGGAGCAAGCTTAATACTTGCACAAGCCCATAAAGGCGCTCCAGCTGCTGAATCTGCAATTGTCCATGACGGCATGTTTGTTACCTCGTAATTTGTTTAATATTAAACAAGTATCTATATTTATATAAAATAGGGTTGAATTTCTGTATTCCCAAAAAGATTATGAAATCCTTTTTGAATATGTCTTTTTCTTTCTTGTCCTTTAAAATCATATATTATAGCATGTCTATAATAATGAAAAGCATCAGGCGTTCCTACATATTCAGAACCATAAGGATATATTAAAATAGTTAATTCATTTATTTTATCTATATTATATTTGTGTTTTCCAAGCACATATTTTTTATCTGGACCCCTAAACTCTTTAAACAACTCATCATAAACTAATTGGTCTCCATACCACTCCCAATTCTTAAGTCCAGTATCTTTTTTTGCTTTTATTTCATAATAAAGATTTTTTCTTTTTTTAAAAAACTTTTTAACTAAATTTGGTTTTCTATCATTTACCAAAACTATTGCATTATTAACTTTTTTTTGTTTTCTTACAGAAACTGCAATATCAAAATCTGGTTCTATCTCAAATAATAAATGAACATCTCGGCGAATTATATGGTCAACACCACATAAAATCAACTTGCCTTTTACTTTATTAACAGCATTTGTTTCTGCTACAACTTTTGATTCTATAAGAGATAAATCACTTACATCATTTCTAAATGTTCTTTTGATAACTTTTTTATATTCATTTCCATCATCATCTTCTAATATATCTACTCTTTCAAATTTTGTATTAAATTTTGTTTTATCATCTGTATTGACAAGAAATTTCACATCCTTCATCGGAAGTATATGTTTATCAATACTTATTCTTGCATAGGTATCATATAATTGAGAAAGCATTAAAGGATAATTAAAACCTTTTAAATTATGAACCCAAATTGGCTCTTTATCATAATCTGTTATTTCTCTATAAAAGGGTAGCAAAGTAATCATTTATCGCCTCTACAACTTCTTCTTTCTCAACTTCAGGATATATAGGAATACTAACTTGATGATTTGCAACAAAATCAGTATTCGGTAATTCATAAGAAGATTTATAAGCACTTAATCTATGAACAGGAACAGGATAATGAGTTTTTAATTCCACTTTATCTGATAACTTTTTAATAAAATCTTCTCTATCATATTTTTCATCTAAAATATATGGATAAATGTGCCAACTATGTCTTACATTTCTTTTAACAAAAACTTCTTGTTTTAAATTCTCTTGATAATATTCTGCAATATCTTCCTTATCACCTAATACATCAGGATAATTTTGTAACTTTATTCTTAATGCTTCTGCTTGTATTGAAGCCATACGATAATTATGTCCAACATCATCATCTGCCCAATTTCTTAATCCTGCAATATCTTTTGCAAGTGATTCATCATCAGTTACAACTGCACCTGCATCTCCAAGAGCACCTAAACTCTTTCCTGGATAAAAACTATATGCACCAATTCTTCCAAGTGTCCCAGCATGTTTATTATCAAATGTTGAACCATGTGCTTGTGAACAATCTTCTACAATAGGTATTCCGTGTTTTTTTGCAATCTTGTTTATCTTTTCCATATCTGCCATATTACCATAAATGTGAACAGGTATAATTGCTTTTGTGTTTGTGTTGATTTTATCTTCTAGTTTCTCTGGATCCATTGTAAAAGTGTCTTTATCTATATCTACGAATACTGGTTTTGCATTACAATATTTAATCGCAGCTGCGGTCGCTCGGAAAGTATGCGATACAGTAATAACTTCATCACCTTCAGCTATGCCTAATGCCTTTAAACTTAAATGTAAAGCTGCTGTGCCTGATGAGAGTGCGACACAATATTTCGCACCTGTATAATCAGCAAATTCTTCCTCAAATTTTTCTGTATTCATAACAAATTTATTTTTTTCAATCACTACATTAATCTCTGCTAATATATCATCAGCAAGTGGATGGTTTATTTTTGATAAATCGTGATACGGAATCATAATACCCAACTTAATATCTTCCTAGCTCTTTGTAAATTAGTTCTTGGCTGGACTCTTGTTCGAATACAATCTGAAAAATGTAAATACCCATTTCTTAATGCTTCTGTTGTATTTATCTTTGGTATATTAATATCCCCTAATTGATTTATATTATAATCTGTTCCTATATTACCTGTATCATAAATTTTCAATTTATCTATATCAATATCGTCATATATTACACTTTTTTCACTACCTGTTAATAATATTCTTCTTTTTTTGACAGGACTTACCCAATTAGCGTGAATATGTGCTGTAAATGCTCTATGTGAGCCTGGTAATTTATTTTTAAATTTTAAGTCTATAATTGCTTGATTTGATTTTGTTGTAATATGATTATGTTTTATAATATGTCTTTCATCTAGTTCTAATTCAGGATACAGAAAATCAATAATAGATAAATCGTGAATTGCCAAATCTAAAACAACATCTACATCTGTTTGAAATTGCCCTAAACTTATTCTTGTAGAATCATAATATAATGGTTTACCTATATCAACTTCTTTCATACCTAATACTGCTGGATGATAACAAAAAGTATGGTCTACAAATACTACATTTTGTTTTTGTAACTTTATTAGTTCATTAATATCTTTTAAATTAGTAGTAACAGGTTTTTCAATCCACAAATCTTTATTATAAGATAAACATAATTTAGCAATTTCAAAATGTGTATCTGCTCTTGTAGCAATAGCAACTGCTTTTATATCAGAATTTTTTAAAATACTATCTAGGTCGTCTCCCCCTTCATAGGCTCGAATCCAAGGATATAATCTTTTACACTCTTCTGCTTTTCTATAATCTAAATCATAAACAGCAGTTAAAGAATGACCAAAATTTCTTGCTAAATTTTTTCCCCAAAATCCATATCCTATTAGTAATATCATTTCTGTAATCTAGCAGGATTACCTGCATATACTCCTGGTTCTAAAATATCTTTTGTTACAACTGCACCAGCACCAATTGTAGTTCCTTTACATATAAAAACTGGTAATATTGTTGCATTAGAACCTATCTTTACTCCTTCGTCTATGTGTGTAGTATCCCATTCTCCCCATTTTGCTAATTTTCCTTTTTTAAATTTATCATTTATAAACATAACACCATGTCCAATAAAACAATTAGATTCTATCGTTGTGTTAGAGCAAATAAATGTATGAGATTGAATCCTAGTTTTACTTTTAATGACAACATTATTCTGTATTTCAACAAAAGGTCCAACAAAGACATCATCACACAATTTACATCCATATAAATTAACAGGCTCAATTATAGTAACATCATTACCTGTTTTTACATCTTTTAGCATTAAGTATCTTTTAATAATCTAGTATAAAAGTTTTTTTGGTTTGTTATTTCTGAAATTTTTAGATTTTTTCCTAAATATCTTCCAATATTATTGTAATAATATAAATTTGTTTGGTCTAAAAATTTATTAAATCTTTTATAGTTTGCTGTAAATCTTCCATTGATTGTTATAGTTCCTCTGCCGTATGGATGTTTCATAATCATATCAAGACACTCACTTGACATTGATACATCAAATTCTGATATATCATCAAAAACTTCTAATTCAGGTTTTTTAATATCAAAAATAACACACTTATTCAAATCAGTTAAATAAATTACAGTTGGTGAAAGATTAAAAGTTTTTAAACTATTATCACGGAGAATGTGTTTTCTCATAATACCAAATTCTATTTGTAAATAATCTATTAGTATTTTCTTTGCTTTATTTTTAGGTTTAAGATTTTTAGATAAATCTGACCAAAAATCTAATGCTTCTACATTTTCTTGCAATAAAGTTTTTTCCGATAAATTATATTTTTGTTTTACTCCAATTATTTTTGCACCTGGTGTTGGAACAATAACATTTTGTTTTAATTCTTTTGTTAAAAAGTCATAGGCCATTTTTATATTGACAGCATTTTTATTCCAATAAAAATTCTCTTCATGGGAATAATAAACAAAACAAGCAAACGGAACAACATATTTTGGTTGTAATATCTCTATTTGATTTCTTACAGTTTCTTGATTTAATTTTCTTGCTATCTTTGGCATTTCACTATCACCTTTATTACCAGCCCAATTTGCAAATCCAAATTGTGTAAAAAGATAATCAACTTCTCCTACTGCTTCTTTCACTTTTTTTAACTCTTGTTTATCATAAAGTTGACAATCATTTGCATTAAAGATTGAATATTTTTTATTTCTATAATGTAAAAAAGAATCAAATCCACTAACAACACCACACATAATATCTCCACCTTCTTTTAAATTATATCTTTTGTATGGTTCTAATTCTTTAACTTTAAATCCATGATGTTCACACCAAGATTTTACTTTTTTATCATCAGTTTTTTGAAATAGTATTGTTGGTTTTTTATCTTCTTCAATTTTTAATAAATCTGGAGGGTTAAAATGGTCAGGATGTTCGTGAGAGAACCATATATATTGTGGAATAATACTATTAATATCTATATTATTCTCATATAATAAATTCCAGCCATTTAAGAATATTGAGCCAGAATACCAAGGGTCGCATAATATTTTTTCATCTAGTAAGATACTAGCATGATTTATAAATCTAATCATAATGTATTATTATAACTTATTTAAGTTGCAAAGTCAATAATCTTTTGTAATCTTGTAATAGCATCAGTTGCTGTAGAAAAGTATATACCTAAACCTTTTCTGCCATTAAATTCATTAACAGTCTTTAAATAATCATCTATAAGAATAGAAGGCTCTCTATGTGAATTCCCCCTTAAAGCAAAGAATTGTTTATCTCTTCTTCTACAAAAATGTATTCTACTAGTATCACTTAATCCCAAATGTGTTCTTATCCACTTTGTCTTACCTGGTACACAATTTGGGTCGTGAATTTTCTCTAAATATGCTGTTAATATGTGAGGTTTAAATGGTGCTATAAAATTCCATAATTTTTTTCCTTCTTTATGCCAAGGAATTGTTTCCCAAAATCTAGGAGTTTTCAAAACAACATCCCACCTATTATTCATCTTTTCCCATTCAGGAATAGATTTACCTGTAATTATTCGTAATTGTGCTACAAAATCACAAAGTGTTCCATCTAAATCGCAATAAATTCTAGGTATGTTATCTTGGTCGCCGTATTCTTTGATTATCTTATTATATTGAAAGGATAAATCTCTTTTTAAGTTATCATACTTCACTTACATCACATCCATTTCAGGTTCAACATCAATCTTTTCTTTTCTTTTGTTAGTGAGAGTTTTCTTTCCTACTTTGACTTCTTTTTTTTCTTTCTTTTTTTCTTCTTTATCAACAATACCTTTTGCTTTATCTCTTATGTATTTGTAAGCAATACCAACTTGCAAAGGTATTTCTCCTGTATCAGGATTTGGTTCAGGATTTAATTCTGATTCTTTTTCAACTTCTAATTTTTGGACTTTATTTTCTAAATCCTTAATTTTCTTATCTTTATCTTCTTTTGGTTTTGGGAATGCTTCTTTCATCTCTTTTGATTTAAAACTTGCATATAGTGAGGCATTCCATTTTTGAATACTATCAATATCTTTTATATCAACCTCTGCCCATATCTGGTCGTAATTTATATCTA
>CALCXY010000068.1 GCA_937906345.1 Candidatus Woesearchaeota archaeon
TGAAAGTTATAGAAGATGCAGCTGAGGCGCATGGTGGAGAGTATAAAGGGAAGAAATGTGGTTCGATTGGCGATATAGGATGTTTTAGTTTTTATGCTAATAAGATTTTGACAACCGGTGAAGGTGGGATGTGTGTTACAAATGATGAGAAGTTGGCTGATGAGATGAAGAAGCTTCGTAATCATGCGTTTGAACATCCTAGGTTTATTCATAAGCAAGTTGGTTTTAATTATAGGTTAACGAATATTCAAGCAGGGATTGGTGTTGCTCAAGTTGAGAATGCTTCGAAGTTGGTTGAAGCTCGTAGGAGTTTAGGAGAGAGGTATGGAAAAGTTTTATCTGGATTGCCACTTATTTTGCCTGTTGAGAAAGAAGGTGTTAAGAACGTCTATTGGATGTATGGTGTTGTGTTGGATGATTCTGTGAAGAAGAGTAAAGAAGAGGTTATGGAACAGTTGAAGGAGAAGGGTGTTGATACCCGTAGTTTTTTTATCCCCATGCACAAACAACCTGTTTATGTTGAGAAGACTGTAGAGAATGCACCAGATTGTAGTGGAGAGTATCCTATAGCTGAATGGCTGGGGGATAGAGGGTTTTATCTTCCTTCTAGTTCTGATATTACAGATGAAGAGATTGAGACGGTTGGGAAGGCTTTGAAGGACGTTTTGGAAGTATAGTATTAGCTTCCACAACACTTAAAAAGCCCCTACGGTTGTCTATTTTTATGGAAACGTGTCTAGTTACTGGTGGAGCTGGTTTTATTGGAAGTCATGTAGTTGATAATCTTATTGCAGAGGGGTTTAAGGTTGTTGTTCTGGATGATCTTTCTGGTGGTTTTGAGGATAATGTGAATCCAAAGGCTGAGTTTATTAATGGAAGTGTTGTAGATCATGAATTAGTTGATAAGATTTTTAATGATAATAAGATAGATTATGTCTTTCATCTAGCGGCTTATGCTGCTGAGATTCTAAGTCCCCATATTAGGCGTTTTAATTATGAAGTTAATTTAATTGGTAGTGTTAACTTGATTAATAATGCTGTTAATCACAAAGTGAAGTGTTTTGTCTTTACTTCGTCTGTTGGAGCGTATGGCAACCAAAAGCCACCTTTTGATGAAGAGACAGTGCCTTTACCTGCAGATCCCTATGGAACATCAAAATATGCGATAGAAATTGATTTGAAGAATGCCTCTGATTTTTTTGGGTTGAACTATGTGATTTTTAGGCCGCATAATGTCTATGGAGAGAGGCAGAACTTAGGGGATAAGTATAGAAACGTTTTAGGGATATTTATGAATCAAATTATGCAGGGTAAGAAACTTACTATTTTTGGTGATGGTGAACAGACAAGAGCCTTTTCTTACATTGGTGATATGGCTCCAATTATTGCTAAGAGTATTACCACAAAGGATGCTCAGAATGAGATCTTTAATATTGGTGCAGATCAGACGTATTCAGTAAATCAATTGGCTGATGAGATAATGAAGGCGATGGGGAAGACTGTGGAGAAAAATTATTTGAAGACACGTCATGAGGTTAAACACGCTTATTGTTCTCACGATAAGATTAAGAAGGTGTTTGGTGAGGGAACAAGTACACCACTTTCTGAAGGTATTAAGAAGATGGCTGATTGGGCTAAGAAGGCAGGTATTAGAGAGAGTAAGAGTTTTGATAACTTAGAGATTAAGGAAGGACTTCCTGAGGGATGGTAGTTATTTTTCTGCAAGAATAAATCTTGTTAATGGTAGGTAGGTAGGGAATGAAAATGCCTTTTTTATTTTGAAGTGTTTAGCAATCTTTTCTTTTATTTCTTCGAAAGTGTAATCGTATAGAGTAACTTCGTCTTCGATTTCTGTGTGGATTCCTAGGAGTCTTGCCACGCCATGACCTTTTTTTCGTAAAGGTTCGTTAGGGAAGGTGACAATGACTTTTCCGCCTGGTTTTAGGACTCTGTTCATTTCTGAGATTACTGTTGGAAGGTCTGGCATGTGTTCAAAGACTTCAGTTGCTACGACAGCGTCTACTGAACTGTCTTTTAAGGGCAATTTTTGTGCAATAGCTTGGAAGGGATGGATGTCATTGTTGTTTTGCTGTTTTAGTTTTTCTTTGAACTTTTTTAGGGCTGGAAGGCATAAGTCAAGGGAGATAACATTACAGCCATGTTTATGCATTTTTAATGAAACATGGCCTGCTTCACAACCAAGATCGAGGACTGTGGAGTCATGGGAGAGATGTTGGAGTATTTTTTTAACTCTGAGTCTGGAGAAATAACCCCCTAGCTTGTTTTCATATAGTTGGTCCATAGGTTCTACGTCAAACTCTAGATGGGCTGCTTTTACAGATTTTTGGAATTCTGCTTTTTTACTATCTTTTTCCATTTTTAGGATGAATTACATAACCTTTATAAATCTACTTAAACCCTGCAATTTCATGTATTATGGACCAAATCACGGAAAGGGTATGAAGGTACTTATTGTCAATGCTCCACTTAGTTTGGCGGAGCAGGCAGGTAATTCTAGTTTGGCAAAGGTGGGTAATTTGCAGCAGCCTTTAGGGGTTTTGTATATTGCAGCTGTTCTTGAGAAGGAAGGTTTTGATGTGATTGTCTATGACTGTCCTCAATTGGATATTACTATGCCTGAGCTGCGTGATTTAGTTGCGAAGGAGAAGCCATCGCTTATTGGGTATTCTTGTACTACACTTAGTTTTAATAATACAGTTAAATCAGCAAAGTTGATCAAGGAAGCGGTTCCAGATACCACCATTATTTTAGGAGGTCCTCACGTTGCTGCGGATCCAAAAGGTTGTTTGGATAATGATATTTTTGATGTGGCAATTACTGGAGAGGCTGAGTATGCATTCTTGGAGATGGCTGAGCTTTTGCGTGATGGGAAGTATGATAAGGAGCATTATGTTAATGTTAAAGGATTATTGTATAAAGATAAAGGGATGAAAGGTGAACATATGGTTCGTTTTACTCCTTCACGTGGTTTTATTAATAATCTTGATGAGTTGCCTTTTCCTGCTAGACATTTGGTTGCTCCACTTCCTGAATATAAGGCTACAATTGCTTCTAGTATGAGACATCCTGTGGGTAGTTTAATGAGTTCACGAGGTTGTCCTGCACAATGTAAGTTTTGTGATAGATCTGTGTTTGGAAATAGATTTCGGGCTCATAGTGCTGAGAGACTTGTTGATGAGTGTGAGTTGTTGATTAAGAAGTTTGGAGCTCGAGAGATCAAGTTCTGGGATGATACCTTTACTTTGAATCAAGCAAGGATTCGTAAGATGTGTGATTTGATTCATGAAAGGAAATTAGATTTTGTCTGGACATGTTTGACAAGGGTTGATGCATCTACTCCTGAATTGTTCAAGATGATGAAGAAGGCAGGATGTTGGCAGGTTCTTTTTGGAATTGAACATGGCAATGATGAAATGTTGAAGAAGATGAAGAAAGGGACTACTAGTGCCATGATTAGGAAAGCTGTTCGGTGGGCAAAAGATGCAGGATTGAATGTTCGTGGAAGTTTTGTTGTTGGATATCCTGGAGAGACTTCAGAGACTATGGAAGAGAATTTAGTGTTTGCTAAAAGTTTGCCTTTGGATGTTGCATCATTTTATGTGTTTACTCCCTATCATGGAACAGAGGCTTTCCATGACTTAGTTGTTCAGGGTAAGATTAAGCATAATGATTATGATCATTATCATGAGATGATTGATCCAGATACTGCTAAGTTGGCATATGTTCCAGATGGGATGACTGAAGAAGAGATTAAGGTGTTTATGTCGAAGTGTTATAAGGAATTCTTTTTACGACCTTCCTATATTTGGGGACAGATTAAAGGTATTAGACATATGAACCAAGTTCTTGGATATGTAGAAGGGTTAAGGGCTGTTGTTGGATTGTGATTGCCAATAGATATTTAAATCTCTATTTTCTAATTGATGTATGGGTTTTATTGAGGAAAAAGGGAGAAAATTGTTGTTAGAGGCGGACGTTAGAGTTGGTGGTTCCAGATCATGGGATATTCAGATTCATAATCCTAAGTTTTTCAGAAGATTGGCTATAGATGGAAGTATTGCTCTAGGTGAATCTTATATGGATGGTTGGTGGGATTGTGATCAGATTGATCAGTTTATCTATCGGTTATTGCATTCTGGAGTGGTGGATAAGTTACATCATCCTACTCTTGATTTTTTTCGGAATTTTATTCCAGATGTGATTAATTTGCAGAATAAGGATAGGACAAAGCATGATATACGATTTCATTATGATATAGGTAATGATCTTTTTGAGAGGATGTTGGGTAAACATATGGATTATAGCTGTGGATATTGGAAAAAAGCTAAGACACTCGATAAAGCTCAGTTGGATAAACATGAACTTATATGTAAGAAATTGAAGTTGAAAAAAGGAATGAAGGTATTAGATATTGGCTGTGGATTTGGTGGTTTGGCAAGATACATGGCAAAAAAGTACAAAGTGAAGGTAGTCGGGATAACAGAATCTAAAAATCAACTTTCCTTTGCTAAAAAATATTGCAAAGGGGCAGACGTTACATTATTGCTTCAGGATTATCGAGATCACAAAGGACAATATGATAGAATCGTTAGCGTGGAAATGTTGTCTCATGTTGGGTTTAGAAACTTTAGAACTTATTTTGAGGATGTTGCAGAGAATTTGAAGAAAGATGGATTGTTTCTCATTCAGGCGATTACTATAAGTAAATCAGTTCATCGTAATGATCCCTGGGTTGAGAAGTATATTTTCCCAGGATCTATGCCTGCTTCCGCTTCGCAGATTTCAAAAGCTACAGATGGGTTGTTTTATATTCAAGATTGGCATAATTTTGGCCCAGATTATCATCCCACTATGCTGGCATGGTATAAGAACTTTAATTCTACCTGGGATGACATTAAAGGAAAGTATGGTGAAAGGTTTTACCGGATGTGGAAATTTTATCTGCTTTGCTGTCCTGGAACAGCTATTGCTAGAAGCCACCACCTTTGGCAGATTGTATTTTCTAAGGTTGGTTCTGATTTGAAGTATGAGAGGGTTAGCTGATTTTCTGAAATAACCAATACAATATCGAGAAATTCCTATGATGCATGAAGTTTCTTGTTATTTGGAAGTGGAAGTCCATACTCCAATGTATGATGTAGGAGATTGTTAGTATAATGAAGACTTTGTAGTAGAAGCTGAGGATGATTAATAAGAGTAGGAATTCAACTGTGTGGAAGATTTGGAGAATATTGTCAAAGTCATTCGTTTTGTAGTAGTGTGCGAGGTTTTTGTAGGTGTATGTAGATGGATTTTTTAGGTCTGTGTGTTTGAAGTATTCCCATAGATGGTCGACATCTACTAAAACTCCTGTGAGGTAGGCTAGGATTGACCAGAGGCCGAAGAAGGGATAGAGGATAATGACCAAGATTGTTGTTATGATGATGTGTTTTAGGGGTGACATCTATTCTAGTCCTTTTTGGTGTTTTAAATAGTTTGTGAATGTGCTAATACACAAAGTTTTAAAAGCCCTATTTATTCCCTATATCCATGGCAAATTACATCTATAAAGCAGGGAAAACTAAGAAAGAATACTCAGAATGTCCTAGTTTTAAGGAGTCTAAGGAAGTTTCAGTTGTGCTGCCAACATATAATGAAGAGGATGGAATCAAACGAATGATTGATACTGTTAGCTCTGTTCTAAAAGGAAAATACAAATATGAAATAATTGTCGTGGATGATAACAGTAGTGATAAGACTCCAGAGATTATTGATTCCTATAAGGATGGAAATGTTGTTGCATTGCATCGATATCATGTCAAAGGGATTTTCTCGGCAATTGTTGATGGAATAAAGGCTGCTAGAAGTAACAATGTTATCATGATGGATGCTGATTTTAGCCATCCTCCTGCAAAGATTCCCGAAATGTTGAGTTATTTGCAAGAGGCAGATATTGTAAGTTGTAGTAGGTTTGCGGCTGGTGGCGGTGTTGAGATGCCAGCATTCAAGAAATTGGCAACTGTTAGTTTGAATACTTGTTTGCGTTTAGTGTTGGGTTTTAAGGTGACTGATTTTACTGGTGGATTTCACGCTCTCAAAAGAGATAGATTTTTAGCTTTGAAATTCAGATACAAAGCACAATGGGGAGAGTTTGACATGGAACTATTCTATCGTGCTCTCAGGAGAGGATACGTTATTAAAGAGATTCCGTTTGTCTACAAGTTTAGGGAAGAAGGTCAGAGTAAGTCGCAGAGTTATGTCAAGTATGCATTTTTGTATTGGAAACGAGCACTCCAGTTGAGGTTTCAAGGATGAGTGATTTTATACCGGTATACGAGCCAACCATGTATGGTAATGAGCTAAAGTATGCGACAGATGCCATCAAAAGTACATGGATTAGTAGTCTGGGTAAGTATATCTCTCTTTTTGAGTCTGGTTTTGCCAAGTTTGTTGGCTGTAAAACTGGTGTGGCGGTTTGTAACGGAACAGCTGCATTGCATATAGCATTGGTTGGGTTGAACATTGGAAAGGGTGATGAGGTTATTATCCCAGATTTAACATTTGTTGCTACAGCTAATGCAGTAAAGTATACAGGAGCAGAGCCTGTCTTTGTTGATGT
>CALCXY010000069.1 GCA_937906345.1 Candidatus Woesearchaeota archaeon
AGTATTGTTCTGATAATTTCTTTCATAGTACAATAATAAGGATTATTGTACTATAAAACTTTCTAAATGAGGAGTTCTGTGGTTCTACTTTTCTAACCATTAAATACTAAAAGTTTTTTCAGAATAATCACTCAATATTCAAAGCCTTCATAATCTTATTAAGTTTTTCATTAATAATATCAAGGTCTCTTTCAGAAGGTTTAGAATTATTATTTGATCTACCTGGTCTTGGTGTATTGCCTTTTTCTTTTTGCTCAAAACAATCACTGCAATAAACAGGTTTGTTTGATGTTGGCTTAAAAGGAACTTCACATTGAGAACCACATGCTGAACATGTAACTTCAGTCATCTCAAGTCTTCCACCTGATCGTCTAGGTCCTCTATCAGAATTTCTTGAACCTCTTCGATCTTCAAAACTCCTTCCACCGCCTCTACGATCATCAAAGCTTCTACCTCTAGATTCTCCTCTATCAGAGTATCCTCCTGAGCTCCTGCTTCTTCCTCTTGAACCTTCAAATCTTGGCATAATTCACTTAGAAACGCCATTAGTTTATAAGGCTTTGCTATATGACTTTTTGATTAGTCATATTGTAAAATATATTTAGGATCTAACTTAATGGAATTTATTTAGAATTATTCTGTAGGAAGTTGAAATCTTACAGCCATTGTTTCTAATCTATGGTCTGGTCCTTCAACATGTAAAATATACCCATTCCCTATTAATCTGCTCAGTGTAGTACTCTGTTTTTCTTCATTAGGATGTAAACGTTTTACAATTTCATCAATACTTCTTCCTCTTTTTTCGCTTAGGTTTGCCCTTTCTCCTAACATTCTTTTTGCTTGTTCTTGTTGATATTCTCTCTTTCAGAGTACGATCAACACGTTTATCATAAATAAGACCTGGAGTTTCATTGGGAATCTTATCTACTCCATATTGCCTATAAAACATGAAAGCGATACTATGAATGTTTTGGTCTGCCTTAGGGTAAATTCTTGCCTCATCACACTGCACCAAAAACTGAGGATCCAAGTTTTGAAATTCTCTGAAAGCTAAATATGCCTGTTTCATGTTCTGAGCATCTGGAGCAATACTAGTCATGAATTCTCTATATGCAGCATGAACTGCTGCCCCTCCCCATTGTGGGAAAAATTTTTCACTTAAGTCATGTATATACATATGAGCTAACGCCTCATTATTGATCCGGACAGAATTCCAATGATTGCCCAAAGCCCTGCACGAGGTTGCATACTCTTCTAACCCCCACTCATTTCTATGTTGACGGTACAATACATGCCAAAGCTCTTCAGCTAACCCTTTTTCAAAAAGTCTCTTAGAGTAAGGGGTTGTATGTTGCTCTTCTGGGTGTGCTGGCAAAACCCAATGAGATCCCATCAATGTCATATCGTCTTGGTTTACTACGCTATACACTGATTCAGATGCTATCACCAAAGCTCTTGCTCCAGGAATCACCAGCATATCATGGGGACTAAGGCTTACACCTCCAAGTTTTTCTAAAATAGGATTTTCTAACTCTCTAATTGTAGATTGTAGGTCCTCTCTTGAAACCACTATAACCTCTGGATGCTCTAAAAATTGCAATTGGGTAATAAGCTCAAGTTTTTCTATAATCTTAGGTAGTGCGTCTTTAAGATAATGGGGAACATCTTCAGAACTCAATGGATCCATGGGATTACTTACCAATGTATTGTTATAATCTATGAGCATATTCACAATTTCCATCTTTCCTGCTTCCGGAATCCTACCATCATACTTTTTAAATTCATCTACAGGCATATCATCGTTACTCATAAGGTGAACAAATCTATCCCATTCCCTATGCACATATTCTCGCATCTGAGCTTGTTGAATATTCTTTTGATATCTTGCAATTGGCCATGCCATATATAACCACCTTAATCTAAGCAGGAAAAGTATCTGCTATATAAACTTTACCTACAGAAGTCACCAAAGAGTAGTATAAAACATTTAAATACCTATAATCACCAAAACACAGTAATGAAAGCAAATGCTGATGTTTTGGTAGAGATATCTTGGGAAGTTTGTAATAAAGTAGGTGGAATCTATACTGTTGTTACATCAAAAATAAATCCAATTCTTAACTATTACAAAAAAGAATCATATTATTGTGTTGGTCCTTATTTTCCTAAAAAAGCTTTTGGAGTTTTTGAAGAAAAAGTTCCCACAGCTGATTTAAAAAAAGTTTTTGATAAACTAAAAGAAAAAGGAATTGAATGTCATTATGGAACTTGGTTAACTGATGGGAATCCAAACACAATCTTAATAGATTTCTCAAATTTTGAAAATGAAATAAACAATATCAAAAAAGAGCTTTGGGAATGGTATCAAATTGACTCTTTAAACGCTTCACACACTGATTTTGGTGAACCAAATGTTTGGGCAAGATCTGTAGGATTATTTCTTGAAGAATTTGAGATTCAAAACAAAAAAAAGATTGTTGCGCATTGCCATGAATGGCTTGCTGGAGGTGCATTACTCTACTTAAAACAAATCCAATCTAAGGTTGCAACTGTTTTTACAACTCACGCAACAATGCTTGGAAGAACTTTAGCTTCTTCAAATGTAAACTTATATGCTAAACTAAAAGAAATTGATCCAAAAGCAGCTGCGTATGAACATGGCATGCAGGAAAAATTCTTAATGGAGAAAGCTTGTGCTGAGCATGCAGATGCATTCACAACAGTTTCAGAGATAACAGGGATTGAAGCTGAACATCTTTTAGGCAAAAAACCAGATATTATCTTACCAAACGGTTTAGATATTGGAAAATTCCCAAGCTTTGAAGAAGTTTCAATTAGACATAAATTATTCAAAAATAAAATGTATGAATTTATCTTATATTATTTTTTCCCATATTACTCTTTTGATATTGATAACACTTTAATTTTCTTCCTAGCAGGAAGATATGAGTTTCATGATAAAGGGATTGATTTGTTTATTGATGCTTTAGCAGAATTAAATAAACAATTAAAAAAAGAAAAATCAGACAAAACAGTTGTAGCGTTTTTCTTTGTTCCAGGAAACATTAAAGGAATAAAACCTGATTTATTAGAATCTAAAACCAAATTTTCAGATATTAATGATGAGATTAATGATGAGATTGATGACATCAAAAATCATATGATCCATTGTTTATTATCAAAGAAAAAGTTTTCTCAAAAAAATCTTATGAGTGAATCCACATCTACTGATATGAAAAAGAAAATTTTAGCATTATCAAAAAAAGGTTCTCCTCCCTTATCAACTCACGATTTATATGATGAAGATAAAGATCAAATTCTAAATGCGTGTTGGAATAAACAATTACTTAACAAAAAAGATGACAAAGTCAAAGTAATTTATTATCCAATTTACTTAACAGGCGCAGATTCTCTTCTCAACACTTCATATTACGAAAGCATGGTAGGTTCGCACCTTGGAGTTTTCCCATCATACTATGAACCTTGGGGATATACTCCTTTAGAAGCAGCTGCTTTAGGTGTTGGTAGTGTTACAACAGACTTAGCTGGATTTGGAAGATATATTTGCAAAGATTGTAACCAACAAAAACAACCAGGAGTGTGGGTTCTTAATAGATACAATAAAGATGATGCTCAAGTAACTAAAGATTTAACTAAAACATTACTCAATTTTACTAACTTAACAACTCAGCAACGTGTAGAAAACAAAATCACTGCTAGAAAAATAGCTCAGATGTGTGATTGGAAATATTTTGTCAAACATTATATTGAGGCTCATAATTTGGCACTTAAGAATGTTTAATTTTTCTGACTATTATCTTTCGATAAATTTAAATACGATGATAACTTCTAATTATCTATGGAAAAGAAGATTCATAACTTTACAGTCTTAATAGAAAAAGATGAAGATGGAGTTTTTGTAGGTAGTGTTCCTGCCTTAAAAGGATGCCATACACAAGGAAAGACTATTGATGAATTGCTAAAGAACATAAAGGAAGCAATTGAATTATGTCTTGAAGTTCAAAAAGATATTCCAGATGAAGAATTTGTTGGAATACAACAAGTTCAAGTGAGAGTATGAAACTTCCATTATTATCTTCTAAAGAATTAATTAGAGTTCTTAAAAAACTGGGATTTTCACCAATAAGGCAAAAAGGAAGTCATTTGTTTATGAAACATTCTGATGGGAGAGTTACAGTAGTTCCTGTTCATTCTGGAAAAGATATAGGGAGAGGATTATTGAAGAAGATATTAAATGAAATTGATGTAGATAGAGAAGAATTCCTTAGCTTTCTTTAAGACTTAGCCAGAAGCAGTTTGTTAAACATTATATTGAGGCTCATAATTTGGCTTTGAAGAATGTTTAATTAAACATATCTTTTTATAGTAAGTAATAAGTCAGTTTTTTAGCTTTTTTTCTGATATTTTCATCAAATTTGGT
>CALCXY010000070.1 GCA_937906345.1 Candidatus Woesearchaeota archaeon
TAACATTTGAAATTTTTAAACCAAAGGATGTGAGTCAATATGCGATTTGTTAAAAATAAAAAAGGAGGGATGGTATTTCCAGTTTTAGCAGATATTGTTGGATTATTTTTAATGATATTATTGATTTTGGTATTTTTAATTATTACTAAATGGACTACAACGCCTTTTACTTTTTCGATTGAGGCAAAGCCTTTGGAAAATTATGAAACTCAAGTGCAATTTTATAGTATTCTCAATACTCCTGTAGAGTATGATGGAGTTACTTTAGAGATGCAAGAACTAATTGGTTTAATGTTTACTGCTGAAGAGGATGATAAGAAACAGTATGAAGCTATTCTGCGTCCAAAATTAGAAAGTATATTGAATAAACTTGAATATTGTCATGATGAATTAAGAATTTCAGGGGACACCCTTACATTTATTAGAGGATATAGAATTTTAATTTCCGAAGATTCTCTAAAAGATAAACTATCCATTTCTTCTTTTGCTTCAAATAATTTTGCAGAAACTCTTGACAGAATTCATTCTAAAATCAATATCCAATTACCACCTGGAAAAGATCTTTATATTTTGCTAGTAGGATCATCTCACAATATCAAAGGATTTACAACAATAAAATGTCCATAAAATCAAAAAAAGGAGTGACAGGATTATTCATGTTAGCCTTTGCTATTATTGTAGGTTATACCCTGGTAACAGCACTCATTAATATAGAAGGTGCAAGAGATCAAGGAAACTTTGATGAGAAAGTAGGTGAGAATACTCAAGCACTTTATGATGCTTATATGACTGTTGATGACTTTCTTTTTCATATGGATACTACTTTAAGGTATTCAGGGCAGGTTGCTTTGAGGGGTTTATTTGAAAAAAGCTTTACTAATTGTAATCAAAAAGAAAATTACCCTATAATTTTTGAAAATGGAGAGTATTGTGAAGAATTTGAAAAAGTTGAAGTGCATGCTCTTTACAAACAAAAAGTATTAGATGAGGTTAAGAAAGATATTTTTGATATAGAAAGGTCAAAGTTTGTTGGTTTACCCAATGATCCTGAATTGAGTGGGTTAGATGTTAAGGATGATGGTAAATTAACATTAAAATTAGTGTTAGGGAAAAATCTAGAGATAAGGAATTTTAAGCCGCAGTTTAGTTATGTGTATGAGAATCCTTCATCTGTTGAGAAATTAGACTTTACTTTGAGAAGATATGATCAAATCATTAAGTTTTTACAAACTCATGTAGGATCACTTATAGAATGTATGAAAGATGAAAGTATTACACCAGAGATTAGAGGGCCTAGTTGTTTGACTAAAACCATAAGGACTCCTTTACAGAATACAGTTGCTAATTTAGAGTGGGTTGAGGAAAAGGATGCAGATGTTTTTAATTCATTCGTGGATTTTTATCAAGGATGTGCATTTACAAGGAAAAATGAGTGCACTTGTTTTTATTTACCTCCTATTTTATCTCAAAAAGATAAAAAAACATATACTATGAAAATTATAAATAATGGTCCTGCTCTAACAAAGTTTACATTAGAAGAGGATGAAAAGGAATTAAGATTAGCAGGGCCTCATTATACAGAGAACATTGGTACAGAATTAAAACAAGAAGATGTTGATATTGAGTTCCGATATGATTCTAAAGGAAGAGTAGATAATATGAATCTTCAATGGGGATTATTTAAGTGGAGTATTCCAGGAAATTCAGGTATCTTATTGTATAAAGATAAAAACAGTAAAGTAAAGTTTGTAGATACTGATCAATATGGAGAATTTTTTACTCTTCCAGACTGCGGCTTAGTAGGAAAAGATTCATTTAAGATAACTTTAATAGATAAAGATCAAAAGTATTTAGTTTTTGAGGATGGTAAAGTGGAATTAGAACATCCTGTTTACAAGTTTGCAATAGATGCATCGTAGATTTTCCATAACAACAAACTATATAAATAAGCTCTCAATAGATTTAATGGGGTTCAAAGATGATTCAAATTCCTTATGAGCAGATTCTGCAAAAAATAGAAGAGCATACTAAGCTTTCTCAAGAAGATATTACTGCTAAGATTAATGAAAAGCTTACTCAGTTATCTGGTTTAATCTCAAAAGAAGGAGCAGCTCATATCATAGCAAATCAATTAGGTGTAAAATTAGTTGAAAAAACTTCTGGGAAATTACAAATCAAAAATATTCTTATTGGTATGAGGGATGTGGAAACTGTTGGTAAAGTGCAAGCAGTATATGAAGTAAAAGAGTTCCAAACTCAATCAGGTTCTGGAAAAGTAGGAGCATTTATGCTGGGAGATGAAACAGGACTTATTAGGATTGTGTTATGGGGTTCTCAAACAGATAAGATTAGTGAGATTAAAGAAGGAGATATTATTAAAATTCAAAACGGTTACGTAAAAAATAATCAAAATAGAAAAGAAGTGCACTTAAATGATAGGAGTAAATTATTAGTAAATCCAGAAGGGGAAACTATTGGTGATGTAAAGAGTTTTAAGCGAGAGATAACAAGAAAAAAGATATCAGAGTTGCAAGATAATGATTTGAATGTAGAATTAATGGGGACTATTGTGCAAAGTTATGAACCTAGGTTTTTTGAGATTTGTCCAAGTTGTGGAAGAAGAGCAAAGCCTACTGAGGATAAGTATGTATGCCAACAACATGGGAATGTAGAACCTGGATTTTCTTATGTAATGAATGTATTTTTAGATGATGGAAGTGATAATGCAAGAATTGTATTTTTTAGGAATCAAGCTCAGCATCTTACTGGAAAGGGTCATGAGGAATTATTAGTCTTTAAGGAAAAACCAGAGGATTTTGATTCTATAAAAACAGATTTATTAGGGAAAATTATTAAGGTTGTTGGACGTGTAAAAAGTAATGAAAATTTTGGAAGAATGGATTTTATTGCAGAGCAAGTTAATATTAATGTTAATCCAGATGAAGAAATTAAAAGGTTGGAAGAAGAACAAGGTAAAACTGATAGTGTTCAAGCTGAAACAAAAACTGTTGAGAATTCTGAACAAGTTGAAGAAGTTGTGCAATGAACTTCAAAACTCATATTCTTTTTGCTTTCTTAATTGTGTTGTATACAAAAGATTATTTTCATGGTGGAATAGGATTTGTCATTCTTGTTGTTATAGGTTCTTTATTACCTGATTTAGACGAGACTAAAAGTTATCTTGGACAGAGAGTATTCTTGATACCTTGGTTGAGTAAGTTATTATTTGGGCATAGAGGGGTTTATCATTCTATACTTTTTGGATTAGGGATTGGGTATTTGGTGAATTTAGTGGTTGGATATGTAAGTGGTGTTGCTCTATTTATTGGATATGTTTCTCATTTAATTATGGATGGATTAACTAAGGAAGGAGTTGCTTTATTCTGGCCTTTGAAGTGGAAAATGAAGGGATTTGTTAAAACTGGTTCATTTTTAGAAAATGTTATTTTTGGTATAGTATTTATCCTAATTCTTGCGAAAATCATCTAAATGTTTCGATTTGAGTATAGCTAGATCGGAAATCTTTCCACAAGCACTGGACAAGTGCGGATAGAGTATATAAACGGTTAGTGTTCTATATACCTTATGCGTGAAAATGCATACCTCGCTCTCTGGAGCATAGGTGCCATACAGGCCTGAAAATATATTGGCATCTAGAGTTCATAACGAAGGAGAGTTGAAAAAAGATCCGATAAGGAATTGAGGTGAGTAAAATGGAAAATACACAAAGTACAGGTAAACTACCTGAAAAAAATTTTAGAGCAGGTGCTATTAATGTTTCAGTTTGGAACAATGAAGGCACTTCAAAAACTGGTGAGGCATATGCCTTTAAGTCAATCTCATTAGAGAGAGGCTATAAAGACAAGGATGGTAATTGGAAGAATACTTCTTCTTTTAAATCAGCCGATATTCCTCGTTTAGCATTAGCTTTACAAAAGGCATATGAATTTATGGTCATGAGTAAAGGAACTAATGAGGAAGTTGTAGCATAATTCGAAAAAATCGAAAAGCTATTTCAAATCAAGTCTAAAATTGAAAATCCATCCAAGCAATGGGTGGTTTTTTTGTTTTTTTTGAAAATCTTTATGATTTTTTTAGTGAAGGAATATAAATTATGGATTACTAAATAACAAATGATTAAACAAAAATTGTTTGTCATTTAGAATATAGTAGCAGCAATATAATAAGTGAAAAATTATGTCTGCTACTATAAAATACAAAAATTAATAAACGGAGGATGATTACTATGAAACAAGTTTTAGTAGAACCAAAAGAAGTTAAAAAAGAGAAAATGGAAGAACCAAAAGAAGTTAAGGTGGAAGAACCAAAAGAAGATCAAAAAGAAGTGGGTTTATCTGATTTACCTGGTGTAGGTGCAGCAACAATAGATAAGCTGCAAGAATCAGGATATACTGGAGTTATGAGTATTGCTGTTGCAACTCCTGGAGAATTAGTTGAGGTTGCGGGAGTTACTGAGAGTGCAGCTCGAAAAATGATTAATGCTGCAAGAGATTCTATGAGTATGGGATTTGAAAGCGGAGCAGATTTGCTTATTAAAAGGCAAACTGTTAAAAAAATCACAACAGGATCAAAAGCTTTTGATGAATTAATGAGTGGAGGCTTTGAGACTGCAGCTATAACAGAATGTTATGGAGAATTTGGATCAGGAAAAACACAAGTTGGACATTTATTAGCTGTAAATGCACAAAAAGTATTTCCAGGTTCTACAGTTGTCTATGTAGATACTGAGAATACGTTTAGGCCTGAGAGAATTATTGAATTTGCTAAAGGCGCAGGAATGGATTCTAATAAAGTTCTCGCTAACATTAAAGTGGCAAGAGCTTATAATACAGACCATCAAATGCTCATGACTGAAAAAGTTGAGGATTTAGTATCTAAAGAAGGTGCTAATATTAAAGTGTTAATAATAGATTCCTTAACAGCTCATTTTAGAGCAGAATTTATTGGAAGAGGAACACTTGCTGAGAGACAGCAAAAATTGAATAAACATATGCATACCTTGCTTAAGTTAGCAGATACCCATAATCTTTGTGTGTATGTGACTAATCAAGTTATGAGTAAACCAGATGTATTTTTTGGAGATCCAACTCAAGCAATTGGAGGGCACATAGTTGCTCACGCATCTACTTTTAGACTTTATCTTCGAAAAGGTAAAAAAGGAAGTAGAGTAGCAAAGTTAGTTGATGCACCTAATTTACCTGATGGAGAATGCAATTTCTTTGTAACTACTGAAGGTTTAAAGGATGTTTAATTAATTTATTTTTTTTCTTTTTTTAGTTAAGTTTATATACTATGTAAGATCAATCTTACCTATGGATATTGCATTAACTAAGATGAGTTCAAAAGGACAGGTTGTTATTCCTAATGATATGAGGAAAGGAATTAAAGAGGGAGAAAAAATGATTATTATTAAAAATAAAGATCAAATCATATTGAAAAAAGCATCTGCTTTGGATAAACAAGTTGCAGAAGATCTAGAATTTGCTAGAAGGACAGAGGAAGCCTT
Organism: Candidatus Woesearchaeota archaeon; assembly: GCA_937906345.1. Taxonomy (GTDB): domain Archaea; phylum Nanobdellota; class Nanobdellia; order Woesearchaeales; family CALCXY01; genus CALCXY01. The sequence goes on from CALCXY010000070.1 coordinate 5,528, forward strand.
GAAAAAACATGAAAAAGGTGAATTTAAAGAGATGAAAGTTGATGATTTTCTTAAACAAATTAAAAAATGGTAGTGATTGCGTTTCATATTTCTTTTCAAAAAAAGTTTAAGAGGATCAAGGATTCTGTTTTAAAAAATAAGATAAAATTGTGCTTCTAGAATTGTATCATAAGGATGAGCAATAACTATTGAAGAATGCAATTTCTTTGTAACTACTGAAGGTTTGAAGGATGTTTGATTATTTTTTTTCTTTTACTTTATAATTATATCTGTATCTTTACTTGTTGCATTCCTCGTCCTCACAACAGTATTTAATTCATCTTCTTGATACCCAAGGTTAATACAGAATACGTGAGGATATTTTTGTTCAAGAGATCGAGCATAATTTGACACATTCTTAGTAGAAGTGTTAAATGATCCTTCTTTGTAATTGAATGGATAACAAAGAAGGAGAGACACTTCTTGCCCCCATACATCTTGTGCAAGTTCAAGAGATCGAGGAATTTTTGCTGAGTACCCATTGAGTTTACTTGCTTTTACTTCGACTACAAAAGGCATTCCTTTGTAATAAAATATATATTCAAATCCTCTTAGACACTGGCCATTATGATGGATTTCAATATCTTTTTTCCCTTGAATTGCTTTATACCTTTTACCTCTCATTGGTAATTCTACATCAAATGATATTCCAGGTACTTGATCTAATGTCATTCTCACTTGGATCTCAGGAATTCTTCCTCGAGGAGTCCAAAGACATCTTTGTATTGCATTGTGTGGAATATTTTGTAAAGGTATAAGACTGGATCTTATTTTTTCTACCAACTTTTCTTGAATCATATATTAAAGAAAATTTTATTTTTTTATAAAACTATAGATTTTTTAGGGCGAAATTCATAAGATTTAGGTTTTAGAGGTCAATAGCTTTAAAAGTGCTGATTGATTTCTTGATTTAATGGACACTCAAGAAGAATCACTTAAACTGCATGAGGAGAAAAAAGGGAAATTAGCTATTAAGCTAAAAATGCCTTTAGAATCTAAAAAAGATCTTTCTTTGGCATATACTCCTGGG
>CALCXY010000071.1 GCA_937906345.1 Candidatus Woesearchaeota archaeon
GCTAGGCGAGTAGTGAAGGCGGAAGGGGATCATAAGGGGTGTCCCCTTATTTCATAATTGAATTTGATTTTTTATTTCTTGTGTTTCTCATTTTATTCCTCGTCTTGTTTTTTTTGTATTGTGTGTTTTATTTTAATTTTTTATCCACCCAATTAATTGCTCTTTGAACTCTTCCTGGATATGGGGGAATTAAATCCATCAGAGCTTTTGTTGTGTCGTAAGCTGGACTTCCCTTTAATTTTTCTAATTCTGCTTGGAAGGCCTTCATATGCTGTGATTTAATGGTATAAAGGTCCTTAAATAATGCAAAATGCTTATTTCCCATAGATAAAGGATCTGTTAACATAAGAACGCCTTCACTATATTTACTTTCAGATAAATGATCTGAACCTCCAAGAAATACTCTGTCACCACTAAATAACCTTATAAGATTTTTTATTTCATAGAAAGCATTTTCAGTCAAAGGATATTTAGATTTTTTCATTTTACCAATTTGTTGATTAAATGCAACAAATGCATCTCTTCTACTTTGAGGCATACCTTTAATTACATAAATACCAAGATGTCTTGCTAAGTTTTTCCCTATAACTGCATAATTTCCTGGATCAAAATCTGAATTATCTAATATAATACCTCTTCCTGGATAGTAGCTAGATTCCTTTGTTATAGCACTAGAAAAATATCCACTACTTAAATCATCATTAGAAAATTCTATAGGGGTGTGAATAATTACATTTTTAATATGGTACTTAGGATCTTCCATATAGGAGTTTGCATCTAAGATTTGGTTTTCTATTCCATCTAAAGCCCTATCTCTATATCCTTTATTTTGAAAGAATACTCCTTTTTTGTTTAAGTCAATAATGACTCTTACATTTCCTTCTTTTACTCTTCCTTGTGCTATTACATCTAAAGAACCTTCAACAACTTGACTAAATTCACTATCTTGATCTTTAGGATCTTCTAGTTTACCCAAAACAACCCTTACTCTTGTAGGGGTATTTAACTTAAAATTTCCTAATAATGGTAAAGTGTATGCTTTTTGTTTTTGAAACTGCCAATATCTTTCCCCTAATATTTCTCCTGAATGATTATTATCATGTCCTAACAAAGTCTTTCCATTATAGAATCTCACTTGATTAACATCATCTTTAAATTCTTCAGTTTGAAAAACAATAGTTGGATCTAAGCTTATTATACCTTTGTATTTTTCTAAAAAATACAGTTGTTTAAAACCTTCTGCTTTCATTTTAAATTTTTCTGATTTTTTTATCCGCCCAACTAATTGCTCTTTGAACTCTTCCTGGATATGGGGGAATTAAATCCATTAATTGCTCTGCCCAATTAATTACTTTGGTGCCTTGGAATCTTTCTAACTCTGCTTCGAATGCTTTCATATGTCTTGATTTGATCTGATATAATGTGCTAAAAAAATTAAAGTCTTTGGTATGAGTACTACACCAAGCATTTGATAAAATTCGATCTTCTGAATCTATATCATACTCATTAGGATCTATTTCACCAATATTTGTATAATCAGATTTAGAAAATAATTCAATTATTTGAGATAATGTAGAAAAAGCTAATTTATCTCCAATATTTTCAGAATCTTCCTTTTCGGCAAATTTGTTATTTAATTCAATAAATTCACTTTTTTCATCCTCTGGCAAATGTAAAAATACATATCCTCCTAATCGTCTTGCTTGGTCATTCATACTAGATGGATATGCATGAGAACTTGGAACAAATTCATTATTATGCAAGGATAATGATTTTCCTTCATAGTGGGGATTTTGAGTTTTTATCTTATTGATATCTCTTCCCTTTAAATCCCTTTTAAATATAGAAGGAGAACTTATAATTACATTTCTAATATGATGTTGAGAATCTCCAATATATGAATTTGCTTGTAAAACAAGATCTTCAACTTCCTCTAAAACTGGATGTAAGTAATTTTTATTTCCTAATAATGTATCTTCTCGATTATAATCAAGAATAAATCTTAATCTTTTTGTTCCTTCTATTCCATATGATGTAACATTTACTAAACCTTCAGCAACAGGACTAAATTTACTTCTATCATTTTGAGAATCTTTTAATTTTCCTAAAACAACTCTCACTTGTGTAGGTTTATTAACTTCAAAATATCCTGGACATCTTAAAGTATATGCTTTTGGTTCATGAAATGTCCAGTAAGATTCAGATGCTTCTGTTCCTGAATAATTATTCTCATACCCTAACTCCTCTTTTCCTACATAGAATCTCACTTGATTAACATCATCTTTAAATTCTTCAGTTTGAAAAACAATAGTTGGATCTAAGTATTTTTTTTCTTTATGTTTATTCAAAAAATACAGTTGTTTAAAACCATTTTTATTCATGTAGTCCACCAAATTTTATTATTAAGTTGAGTTTAATTTATCTTATTTTCTTATTACTACTTTGAAGGAGTTAATCTTTATAAACCTTACGTATAATTTATTTATTTTCTATATAGAAATTATTAATAAAAATTCGAAAGTTTAAAAAGGGTTAACATTTTAAATCATATATGGAAGAATTGGTTATTTCTTTAACTTCTAAAGAAAAAAAGTATTGTAATGAGGTATTCATTATTAATAAAATTCCTCAATCATTAATCAATAAAATTTATGAAGCGCATTCATTTATTTACAGTAAACCCCATATAGGTATGGGAATAGTAAAATCCTTTGATAAATGGCTGGAAGACTTAAATGGAGGGTATATTTATATTTTGGAAAAAGAGGATAGATTATTAGGATATACTGCAACCCAAAAAATAATTAATAAAAATAATTTAATATGGGCAAAAAAAATTGGTACTGCTGGATTGGTTCCAAAAGTGGGTACGACTATGGTGTTGGAAATTACTAATGCTTTAAATAAATTAGGTATTAATATATTTACAGAAATAAATTTTGATAGAGAGGATTTAAAAGCAATTCATTTGAGAAAATGCGCTTATGAAATAATAACAGATATTAATGTTATTCGATCTTTTTTTAATATTATTCTTGATAAAAATCCTAAATTTATCTGGTTAGATAAACAACAAGGAGTTTATTCAAGACATACATCATTTTTAGGAATGATGCCTCCAAAAATATTAGTTATGAAATGGCATAATAAACATTTTTTTACAGGAACTACTTCCTTATTAAGAAAAGCTTTATCGAATTAAGTTCCATACGTAACTAAATATTCATCAAACTTCTTCTTTGTTTCTTCTGATATTGGTTGTTTTGTCTTGTTGATTGATATTGGAATCTTGTTTTCTTGGAGGTATTGGACTACTTCAGATGCTTTTGCGATAAAGAAGACAGGAACACCTGATTTTTCAGTAAAATCCTTTACAGTATCTTCTCCTTTCACGCCAAGCTTTAAAGTTGACTTGTCTTTAGGGTCTTCATAGACAGGTGTGGTCTGTTCACGATCAATAGCTATGCCTAATCCAACAATATTAATGTTTATATTTTCTCCTTTTGCAACATCATTAAGCTTGTCAATTGATTCATACTTTGTAGCTGCAGAAGAAATGACATCATCAACCATCAATATATTGCAATTGTCAAACATTTTAGCACCAACAAGAAGATCTTTTGCAGAGGATCCTTCACCATGAGCTTTAGCTTCTTTTCTATCGTAGATTATACCTAGATCAATATTATGATCTTGGTTTAGAGATAATCCAGCTGCTAGTGCAATAGCACTTCCTTTGTAAGATGAGCCAAAGATGATATCTATTTTCAATCCTTTGTCTATTTGCTCTTTAATCATAGATGCATAATATTTTCCCATGATTGATGTTAAAGATGCTTTCTCTCCAAATACTCCTATGTTAACAAAGTAGGGGGTAGGTCTTCCATCTTTTAGTACTAGATTATCTTCAAAGAAAAGTATATTATTGTCTGCTAGTACTTTAGCGAATTCTTCTTGATATGTTTGCATTTTTCCCAATATCTTTTGATGATAGGTTGTATTTATAGTTTGTGCAAACGTTGTTCTTACTAACAAGGGATAGATTTAAAAAGGCGTATTTTTTATATTTCTTAAAGTGTTTTTACCACAACAAGATCAAATTAGATATTTTGGACACGATGGAAGAGATGCAGCTATCGTAACTGTTCCTGAAGGAGGAGTGGTTCCTGATGATTTATCCATTACACTTTATCGTCATGCTGTTGTAGGACTACAAAATAGAATAAAAAGATTTTTTGGATTTAATGAGAAATTGCCAGGCTTTCAGGGATTTGAGAAAGATGCATTTAATCCTGGTGAAAAAAGTGATATTCCTAATCCTCCTATTGATGAAACTCTTCTAGACTATGCTATGACACATGGCGCTGAATATCGTGAGATGAGTATAGGTCAAGACCCTTTTTTTGTGGAAACCTTTGTTCCCAATATTTTTTTAGGAGCTCTTTTTGGAAAAGATGCTAGTGACTATATCGATCAAGCAGCTTTATTAAGAAAATTTGGTACTTCAAAAAAACCAGGTGAAGAGCAAGTTTTACATACACTTTTAATTAATCATATTATAAATAATCGAACAGATTTTGGTTTGCCTGCAATAGGAATTCCCTCTACTGAAATTCCTCTATATACAAGATTAAGTTCTCTTCAAGAAAATAGCTGGTGTTATAGAGATACTAAAATGTATGGTAATTCAGATAAACCTCTAGGACCTTTTACTGGAGAAATTGATTTAATTTATGAGACAGATGATGCTATTTATGGAATAGAATCAAAGGTTCAGAGGGGTTATACTGGTTGGAGTATATCTAAAGCTGGAAAACAAATTACAAAAATGGCTGCATTTTTTAGATTAAATTTTGAAAAACCATTTGTTCCTATGATTGTTGAATATAGGAAAAATTGGAGTAAAATAGACGCAAGAGTAAGACAATTTACTAGTGATGTAAACCTTGATTTTTTTATAGATAATGATCATGATTTTTGGAAACCAGCAGAACCTTTTGAAGGAATGTTATGGACAAAAGATGGACTAAGGCCAGATCCATTTTATATGGAGAATCCTCCTGTGCTATTAGGATTAGAAAAAACAGGTTAGAAACCTTTATAATAGCTTACTAACTTTTCTACTCTATGTTGGGGATAATACGTTATGTTGCTCATAATCCTAGAAATATGTATATTCTTTGGGATGATAATGGGGATTTATCTTTTAAGAGATATAGGAATATAGTTGACACATTAAGAGATTCTCTTTTAATAAGATTTGAAAGAGCCATGAGTATTGATGGATTTAGAGGGGACATTGGAGAAGATTATAGATTTCAAAAATTACTCTCTAGAAGAATGCCTCCTAGAAACGCTACACATGAGGAAGCACAATTATTTTGTAACGGTTTTGTAGATTCTATTTATCTTAAAGCTCATGAAGATATGCCTTGGAAGGATTATTTTGAAATCATGCAATCACCTACTTCTAAAGAAGATAATCCTATTCATACTGCATTTTTAGATGCTCTTCTTGAGGATCCTGAGTTAGTGGGTATATATAATACATCTAGAACTTTTTCTGAAGTTAGATTTTTAAATCAATTTGGTAATAATATTAGAAAAAATGCATATTTTTTTAGATTTTTATCTAATAGAAAAGAGCCGAAAGAAAATACTGGAAAACCTTTAGTAGGTGTTGATGGAATTTTTGTCACACCAAATGTTGTCTATATTTTAGAGGCTAAAACTCAAGGATTTGGAGAAATTGGAGCTACAGGTGATGGTTCTAAAAGGTCATCAAGATATGGAGCTAATAAACAACTTCTTGCTGCATCAAGCTTTGTTTATCATAATTGGTTGTTACCTGTTATTACTGTTAGAACAACTCTAGAAAATCATGATGGTGATCTTTTTTATAAACATACACATCATTATTTTAACCCAAAAACTACAAGTCTTGATTATAAAGATCATACTGAGAAGAAACCTTTTCACTTTCAAAGGCAACTTATATAAATATAAGATTCTTTACAATTAAAATGGCAAAACTACCAAATCCAAAGAAAATAACTGAAAATAAACCATGGGGTAAGTTTGATCAATACTTATTTTCTGAATTAGGTACTTTAAAAATTATTCAAATTAAAAAAGGAGAGCAAATTTCAAAACAAATGCACAAAACAAGAGATGAATTCTGGCTTATTATGGAAGGTGAAGTAAAAGTAGAGTTGAATGATGCTGTTATTGATGCTCATAAAGATGATGAATTTTTTATCCCTAAAGAAATGGTGCATAAAGCTACTGCAATAAATGGCCCTGCTAAGATTCTAGCTATAAGTTATGGTCATTTTGATATGAAAGATAAGCATAGGGTTGATGATAAGTATGGTAGAAACTAATTATTTCTTCTCCAAAATCATATAAGCATAGTGGCTTGTTGTTGGGATTAATGGAGAGGGTTCTAGAATATTCTGTTCAATTAAGATTTTATTAATTCTTTCATAAATATAGTCTGCATTTTCTGAATACTTCTTTAATCCTTGACCTATTTCTTTAAACCCATTAGATTGTGCTAAAGCACTTAATCTTTCATGTAAGTATTGATTTGACTGCATAAAACCTACATCTGGAATCATAACATGGCTGATAGGTTGGGTATCATCTGGTGTATTCCAGGCAAGCCAAACACAGTATTCATGTTCCATTATTCTGGGATCTAATGATATTAATCCTTGAATTGTTCTAAATGAAGGTAAAAATTGTTGAGTGTGAAAAACATGTCCCTTAGTTTTTTCATGAATATTCCTAAAAACATTTTCAAAATCAACAATAGAATCAAGCACTTCATTTCCAATAATGATATCATGGGGTTCTACTCTATCTTTCATATCTCTTAATGGGCCTTGGACAGCTCTATATGATCCATTTTGTCCAAATTGCTCATTTAATCTATCAACATAAAGCTGATTAATATCCAATGAAGTCCATGAATATGGCAGTATAAGTGTAGGTGATAAAGCTTGGTATAGAAAATCTTGTGATCCAGGCCCTGCTTCAAGAATTTTCCTATAATCTTTATCTCTAATAAATCCTCCTACATGATTTTGTAATGTTGCTGTTAAATCTTCAAAACTAACAGCTTGCCTATTTTCATGTAATTCATCTGTATATTCTAAACTTTGAGATGCTTGCGCAGCATTATGTCTATCTACATCAGTTTGTGAGAAAAATTCAACAACTTTCGATGAAGGTACAATCCATCTTTCTAATGAAAATTTACCAATTGAAAATATCCTTTCTTTTGATCCACAAAAATTCATAATTGAATGAAAATCAAGTTTTCTTTTTAAACCCTATGCATAAAAATAGAAAAATTATGAAATCAATGAGTTTATTTTTTACTCTTTTCAGAAACAAAACCTTTATATAGTACCATATCCTATAGCACTATAGCTTAAAAGTTAAGTTACTTAGAGTATGCTAGAGTGATGCTGCTGGGCCAGGGCCGGTTTTGCTGCTTCTCTTCGTGAAGCAGCAAGGCCCTCATCGGCGCCAGCAGCATCACAAACATAGCAGTAGTAACTTAACCCTCAGTAGAGCCTAGAATGGTAACAACGATCCAAGTAACTGAAGAGGTATTAGAATATCTCAAAAACTATAGAGACAAGACTAGAGCAGAATCATATAATGAAGTGATCAAAAAGATGATTCAAACTATAACAAAACA